>CANJJI010000017.1 GCA_947474545.1 Beijerinckiaceae bacterium
CGAGCAACCATCCCTAACCAGAGCAACGATGCGCTCGCGCAAATCAAGAGAATAGCTGTGTCCCATGAATCACCTCCGACAAAGGTGAATCACGTTCCCGCCAAAAGGGGAATCCCGCTCGATTCCTTTTTCAGGTACGAGGCTCTAGTGCGACAGCGGCAGGAAGATCTTTTCTATAGCTGGCTGCCGCAAGACTCACACCGTAACCTTGTCCTTCGATCCGCCGCTTTCAGCGGCTACTCAGAATGAGGTTGAAGTAATTGACGCCATGAAAATCCTTCACCCTTGAAACTTAGATTCCGCATGAGGCGCTAAAACGCGGTCTACGGTGGTAACCGGAAAACCAGCTCATCCTGACGCCATCGAGCGCATGACTCAACTTTGTCTTTCGCCCGCCGTTCCATGGAACCCAAACAGTCGTAGGGGCCTCTTGCGAAAATCAGTTCTGCAAGGAAGGGAAATGATGGACGAGGAATCTATGGGTATAGATGTGCCGGATCGAGGATATGACTTCAAAAACAAGTTTCTTCCGCGACCTAAAGAGGCTTTCACCAAACCCGTCATCTCATTCGCACAGAGCCTCGATTTCACTGCGCTCCTTGTCCTTGAGAATATCAGGCCGCGTTGAATAGGTAGCGATGGCTGTCATCGCCTGAAGTGCTCCATGCAGCACGATGTCGCCATCCCGTTGTCCCGAGCGAATCGCAACCACAACATCCTGCCCGCTCATTGCCCGCGCTATACCGTGCGCGGCTTCCTCGAACGCTGCGGCCAGCGAACGGTCGCGCCATGCGATTTCAGCGGCGCGTGCGGCCAGCAGAAGATTGTAGCGTGCGTCACCATCAAGCCCCGGCGCAACCTTGTTGCGCAGATGGAAGACCGATAATTTCAGGAGATCTTCTCCTTGGGGATCGACGCTTTGCAATTGCGGAGCCTCGCTCATGGGAGTCTCGCTCATTTTTGCCTCCATCTGCCGGGCGGCGTCATATGGACGATTTCATATTCGAGTTCGGCAGCTATGCGTCCTGTCAGGGCGAGTTCGAGCGAGGGCTCCCGGCCTGATGTATGACGCTCGCCCTGTTCGAGCGCGATGACCGCCCAGCGCGCATGCGCCAGCACTTCATAGGCGGCGACAGCGTCGCGATCGATGCTCGCGCCGCTTTCGATTTCGTAACCCACATAAAAATCTTCACGCGGGCCGATCCCACCGGCCTCCAGATCGTGACGTCCAAAACGCCAGCATTTGGCGCAGAACCAGGCAATATCGAAATGCGGATCATCCCAATGAGCAAACTCCCAGTCGAGAATGGCGGTTAGCCCGGTTTTGTCGATGAGATAATTACCTGTGCGATAATCGCTGTGCACGAGGGTCACGCGTCTGGCCGGCGGCAGATGCAGATCGAGCCAGCGCAAGCCCCATTCGAGCGCCGGATGTCTTGCGCCAAGCGCATCAAGCGTTTCGCGCAATTGCGCCACATGAGCACGCGCTGGATCGGCAGGTGGAGCGCCCAGAAAAGCGAGGTCGGGGTCGCCGGGCTTGACGCGATGAATTTTCGCCAGTTCACGACCGAGCATGCGGGTGAGTTCGCGGCGGTCGCCGCCCAGCGACATATCCTTGACGATGCGCGAACCAAGGGCGACGCCTTCTGCCTTTTCATAAAGCGCGAACGGCTTGCCGAATATTGCAGCGTCTTCACTATAGAGTACCGGACGCGGTGCACGCGCCCCAGCCGCATAGGCCGCTTGAACAATCCTGAATTCTTCCACGCGGCTGTGGCTGGAGCGGATGGTTGCAGGCGCATCCGTGCGCAAGACATATTCATCGGGATGACCGTCGATGCGCACCAGCCAGTTTTCCTGAATTGCTCCGCCGCGCAGCGGCTTGATGACGAGCGCAGAATCGGGCAGCGAGCCCTCGCGTTCGGCAATCAGCTTGGCGAGCGCTGCAAGGTTCGGCTCACTCATTTAGGACCCCAGCGCCAGTAATCCATACCTTCGCTCGCCACGTGACGGGCCAACACCATTTTGTGAACTTCACTCGCGCCGTCAACCAAGCGCGCCTGCCGGGCGTAGCGGTAAATCCATTCAAGCACGGTGTCCTTGGAATAGCCGCGCGCGCCATTGAGCTGGATGGCGGTATCGGCGGCCAGATGCAACGTATCGGCCACATGGATCTTGGCGCTGGAAACTTCCTTACGTGCGAAATCGCCCTGATCGAGTTTCCATGCGGCGCGCATCACCAGCAGGCGGCCAATGTCGATAGCATGGGCGAGTTCGCCGAGCTTGATCTGGATGCTTTCATACTCACCCAGCCGTTTGCCGAAAGCATGACGTTCGCCCACATAAGCCGAAGCAATTTCGACGCAGCGCTTGGAGAGGCCCAACCAGCGCATACAATGGGTGAGGCGCGCCGGGCCAAGCCTGATTTGCGTCATCTTCAACCCATCGCCGATGCCCATGAGGACGTTGCTATCGTCGACCTCGAGGCCATCAAACTCGATCTCGCAATGGCCGCCATGTTCTTCCGGCCCCATGATGGGTATGCGCCGGATGATACGCCAGCCCGGCTGGTCCTTATGAAACAGGAATGCGGTGAGCCCCTTGCGTGTATCATTCGATGTGCGTGCAAGCAGGATGAAATGGGAAGCTTCGCCCGCGCCGGTGATGAACCATTTGTGGCCGAAAATGCGCCAGCCTGTGGCTGTCTTTTCCGCGCGCGTGCGTATCATCGTCGGATCGGAGCCGCCTCCAGGATGCGGCTCGGTCATCGCAAAGGCAGACCGCACGCGCCCGTCCACAATGGGCCGCAGCCAGCGTTCTTTCTGCTCGGGCGTGGCGACTTTTGCGAGCACGCTCATATTGCCATCGTCAGGCGCTGCGCAATTAAACACCACAGGCCCGAAAATCGAGCGGTTCGCCTCCTCATACATGGCGGCCCAGGCGACGATGGGCAGTTGCATGCCGCCAAACTCTTTCGGAGATTGCGGCGCCCACAGACTGGCAGCTTTGGCTTTGGCCCGGGCCCTTTCTAGGCAGGCAAGATTGATGTTTTCATGTTCGTCGAAATTCGCGCGATCCGCTTCCAGCGGCAGGATTTCCGCGTCGACAAAGGCGCGCGTGCGCAGCCTGATGTCTTCAAATTCGGGCGGCAGCGCGAAATCCATTTCTTCAGTCCAATTCAGAGGGGCGTGAGCAGATGTCCACCATCTACGGGGATAATTGTCCCGGTCATATAAGCGGATGCCTGACTGAGCAGCAATAACAAGGGCCCGTCGAGATCCGCCAGTTTGCCGATGCGGCGCTGGGGAATGCGCTTGACCATCGCCATGCCGGCTTCCGAACTCAGATACCCATCGTTGATAGGTGTATCGATATAGCCGGGCGCAATGGCATTGACGCGAATCTTGTAGCGCGCCCATTCCAGCGCCATCTGGCGCGTGAGTTGCACGAGGCCAGCCTTGGATGTGGCATAGGCGCTGACATGCATCCCCTGACGTAGTCCGAGAATCGAAGCGATGTTGACGATGGAGCCGCCACTTTCCGTGGCGATCATATGACGGGCGGTTTCTACCGCGACGTTGCGTGCGCCCGTCAGATTGGTGGCGATCACGTCATCCCAATCGCTGTCGCTTTCCTTTTCGAGCGGATTGCCATGCGCGATGCCGGAATTGTTGATCAGCGCGGTAATCGGTCCATCAAGTGAGGCCTGCTCGACCGCCTCCCTGACGGATACCCGGTCGCGCACATCCATGGCGAAGGCGCTGGCATGGCCCCCTGCAAGGTAGATGTCCGCCACAAGATCATCCAACCGCTCCTTGCGCCTCGCACAAATGAGCGCGTGGCCGCCATGAGCGGCAACGACGCGGGCAAAGTGTTCACCAATGCCAGACGACGCACCGGTGATGAGCACCCGGGCACCGCTTAGATTTACATTGAAGCCGGATTGCTGCATTGCGATACCTGCTGGATCAAGTTGCATTAATGCTGCACTTAATTCAGCACGCTGTCATCCGGGAAAAAAGCGCCAGCGGCCTATCCCGGCCAGCCGCATTGCCGCAGCCGGGATGAGACCGCCGGGCCTATTTGCCCCACAATTCCTTGGAGGCTATAGCTGCGCCTTGCGCCAAAGCTTCGAATTTCGCCCACATGACCGAGGGGTGTACGCGGCGATAGAACGGCCCCTGCGCAAAGCCGCAGTCTGTGGAGGCGAGTACATTCTCGCGGCCGATCAGCTTGGCGATGCGCACAATGCGCTCGGCGACCAGCTCGGGATGTTCGACGATATTGGTCGCATGGCTAATGACACCCGTCGCCAAAATCCTGTCCTTCGGCGGCTTGTGCTCGCCCCAGACTTTCCACTCATGTTCGTGGCGGGGATTTGCGCCTTCGATCACGTAACAGCCGGCCTTGATGGCGTAGATCTTGTCGAGCAGGTCGCGGATCGGGATATCGGTGGTGTGGGGGCCCGGCCAGCTGCCCCAGCAGACGTGATAGCGGACCTTTTCTTCTGGCACGTCCTGGAGCGAGTAATTGATCACCTCGACCTGCCGGTCGAGCCATTTGCGATAATCGCCAAGCTTCACTTCCGGCAGCATGCGGTCCCAGGTGACTGCAAAGCGCGCGTCATCCAGCTGCACGAGCAGACCCGCATCCACAATCTGCTTGTATTCGGTACGCATGGCTTCGGCGATGGCCTGCAGGAGATCATCGTCGTTCTTGTAATACTCATTCTTGCGATCCGGGATAACCGAAGTCGGCGACGCCACTGGCAAGAAGCCTTCAGTCACGCCGTTGGCGGCCATGGCGGCTTTCATATTGTCGATATCGAGTTTGAGGGCAGCCTGTCCGGTATAGGCGAGCGGCCCGACACAGATCGAATCCATCGTCGTTGCGGCTGCGCCTTCATAGCCATCCATCTCGTCGTAGAATGCGGGAAATCTTGCCCGGTCGGCGCCGCGCCGGAACGTATTGCCTCCGCCAGCAAAAGGACGGCGTTCAAAACCGCTCATGCGCTCCAGCACATATTGCGACCAGCTGATGCCCTTGCCGAATTCGCCATCACTGGGGATATCGATGCCGATGTCCTTCTGCTCCTTGACCGTTTTCTTCACCTCGTCAGCGAGGGTCCTGGCCTGGAGGGCGGGCTCGACGGGCTTGCCAGCCTGTTTGGCGCGCAAATGTTCAATGACCGGCGCCGGGCGCGGGAGGCTGCCGACATGGGTGGTGAGAATGCGGTCTGTACTGCGGTTCATGTGTCCTCCCCGGACGGGTTTGGCGGGGCGCTGAATGCGCCTGTCGCGGCCTTCTAGCTGGAAGAATTGCACACCGCAAACCGGCACAGTTGCCCACGCATCCGCTTTTTGTCCCACCCCTGACGCCCTTAAAATGGGAGACATCCGCCGCCCGCCGCTATATATCGGCTGCAGGCAGACCCAAAGGGCTGGCAATCGGGAGAGCGAACGATGAGAATTTTCAAGGCACTTAAACTTGGCTCAATCTTGCTGCCGTGCGCCCTGGCGATAGGGATTGGCTCGCAAGCCCAGGCGCAAAAGAAGATCAGCCTTGGAACAGTTCAGTCATTTGGCGCCATCGTTACCTATGTCGCCAAGGACAAGGGCTATTTCAAGGAATTCGGCATTGATGTCGACATCAGTTTCATGAACTCAGCGGCCAACGTGGTGGCGCTGCTGGCGAAAAACGACCTCTCGATCATTGAAGGCGGCATTTCCGCCGGATTTTACAATGGCCTCGAACAGGGCCTGCCGATGATCATCGCGACCGATCGCGTATCTTCGCCTATCCATCATTATCTCGTCGTGCGCGCCGACCTCAAGGGCAAGATCACCAAATTGTCCGATCTGCGCGGTATGAATGTCGGCAGCAATTCAATTGCCGCAGTCACGACCTATGAACTGGGCAAGATGCTCAACACGGCTGGTTTGACGCTCAAGGACATTGAGCTGAAGACCCTTGCGTTTCCACAAATGGGCGCTGCGCTAAAAAATGGCGCGCTCGACGCTACACTGAATATTCCGCCCTTCGGCGCCCAGATGGTTGATCAGGGGCTCGGCTTCGAACTGGCTGGCGTGGACGAACTGGTCAGGCCCGCGCCCATGACAATTGCCGCAGCCTTTATCAACACGGAGTGGGCCAAAGCCAACAAGCAGACGGTGCTTGATTTCTTCGTCGCCTACATGCGCGCGACACGAGAGTATTGCACTGCCTATCACGGCGGGGCCAATCGCAAGGAGATGATCGAGATTGCCCTTAAAAATGGTCTCGAACGCACCGCCGAAGCACTCGAGAAGAACCCATGGACGGGCCGCAGCATGGACGGGACAGTGCATATGGACAGTGTGATGGACCAGCAGAAATATTATCTTGAATTGGGAATCGTGAAAAAAGAACAGCCTGCCGAGAAGATTTTCACGCGCGAATATATCGATTATGCGAACGCCAAACTCGGGCCGCCGCCTGCTGTCAATCCCGCTTCAAAACTGCAGGGCTGCCGCTAAGCGAATGAAAGGTGCCGAAAAAATGAACCTCTTAAAATTTCTCACATTATCCGCTGCACTTGGCGCTTTAGTGGCACCCACATTCGCGCAGGAGCAGACGATCAAGATCGGCGCAGTTCGCTCGGTCGCCAATGTTTCGGTCTATACCGGGATCGAAAAAGGCTGGTACAAAGCGGCCGGCCTGAATGTAGAGGTTGAGGACCTCGATGCGTCCGCCAATGTGATTTCCTTGCTCGCCACCAATCGGCTGCAGGTCGTGGAAGGCGGTATCTCCGCCGGATTTTTCAATGGCATTGAGCAGAAGCTGCCGATCATCATTGCGACCGACCGCACGTCTTCGCCGCTCAGCCACAAGCTGCTCGTGCGTGAAGAATTGCGCGACAAGGTGAAGCGCATTGCCGATCTGAAGGGGATGCGTATCGCAAGCAACGCCAATGCGTCCGTGACGTCTTATGAAGTCGGTAAAATTCTCGAATCCGACGGCGTTTCATTTGGACAGATTGACCTGAAGATCATCGGGTTCCCGCTGATGGGCGCGGCCTTCAAGAATGGCGCTATTGATGCAGCACTGGTCATTCAGCCGTGGGGCTCTTCGCTCGTCGACGAGAAGATCGCCTTCCTGCTCGCTGACACCGACGATTATGCCAAACCGCGGCCGCTTACCATTGCCGCTACGATCATCAATACGGATTGGGCGAAGAAGGACCCTGAACTCACAAAAAGGTTCTTTGTCGCCTATATGCGCGGCGTTCGTGACTTTTGCCTCGCCTATCACCGGGGCCCTAATCGCAAGGAAGTGGTGGAGCGTTCAACGCGCATGGGGCCTATCAAGGACGCAGCTTTCACGGAAAAATATCCCTGGCCGGGCCGCAACATGAGCGGGGAGATGAATGTGCCGAGCCTTCTCGATATTCAAAAATATTATCGGGAACTTGGAATTGTCAAAGCGGAGCTTCGCACCGAGCAATTGTATGACAGGCAGTATATCGATCACGCCAACAAGGAACTGGGGCCACTGCCGCAGGTCAATCCGGACTCTAAACTTGCGGGATGCCGCTAGAAAACCTGTCTCAGTCATCCCGGAAAATGCGCTGCACTTATCCGGGTTGCCAAGAAACCAGGCCATGTCGCTTCCGGCTCTGCGCTACGCACTGGCTGGATTGGCAGACTCTAAATGGGAGAAACAAAATGCTCGCACGCATCGTCATCGGTTGCGCACTTCTGGCAGCCAGCGCTTCAGCAGCTCTGGCGCAGGCGAAAATCGTCGTCGCCTCGACGCGCTCTATGGGCTCTGCCGCACTGCTTATTGCCGAGGAGAAAGGCTATTACAAGCAGATGGGGCTGAATGTAGAACTGGTCGGCATCCAGTCTGCAGCCAATATCATGGCGCCTCTTGCGACTGGTGAAGTACATATCGTTGAAGGCGGAATGAGCGTCGGCTTCTTTAACGGACTTGAGAAGAAGCTGCCGTTCATCATGATTTATGACCTCGTGTCGACGCCGTTGGGACACAAGTTCATTGTGAGAAACGAACTCAAGGGCAAAGTTGTCAAACTGTCGGATCTTCGCGGCTTGCGCGTTGGCATCAACAGCCAGTCTTCAGTCACAGCCTATGAACTCGGGAAGAGCCTGGAAGCTGTCGGACTGACGATCAAAGATGTGGACACGAAGATCCTTGGCTTTCCGCAGGCCGGTCCCGCCATGGTCAATGGCGCTATTGATGCGACACTGATCGTGCAGCCCTGGGCTACGACGCTGCAATTGGACAACATAGGTTTCGAACTTGGCGATCCCGACGACTTCGTAAAACCCAGCCCGATCAGTCTGGGCGGCGGTTATGTCAACACGGAGTGGGCCGAAAAGAACAAGCCTGCATTGCGCGATTTCATGGCGGCTACCATGCGAGCCATCCGCGAATATTGCGTTGCTTATCATGGCGGATCGAACCGCGCCGATATTGTCGCGTCTGCTGCGAGAGCGAAAATCGGCACGCCCGAGAATATCGAAAAATTCCAGTGGCCGGGACGCAATCTGAGCGGCGAGGTCAATATGCCCAGCATTCTCGACATGCAAGAATGGTTTAACCGCGAGGGTTTTACGAAGCAGAAATTTCCGGCCAGCACGATCTACACCAACGAATATGTCGTTGCCGCCAATGAAAAGCTTGGACCGGCGCCACAGGTGAACCCGGATTCAAAATTGAAAGGCTGCCGGTAGACCCGGGCTGTCGTCCCGGAAAATACGCAATAATTTATCCGGGATCGCATAGATAAGCAGGAGAACGCTCCCGGAGAAACAACGCGCGTCTTCCGGAAAGACAACACCAACGAAGAGAACGCCTATGAAAGATTTCGCTGGCCGGGTGGCCGTTGTCACAGGTGCGGGCTCCGGCATCGGGCTTGGTCTTGCGCGCATGTTCGCGAAGGAGGGCATGGACGTCGCTCTTTGCGATGTGCGCGGCGACGCCTTGGCCGAAGCCGTCGAAAATGTGAAAGGCTTTGGCAAACGGGTCATCGGTCTTGAATTTGACGTTGCCGATGGCGCGCAAGTGGAAGCGGCTGCCACGCGTATCGAACAGGAATTGGGACGCCTCGATATTGTCTGCAACAATGCTGGCATTGCCATTTATCCCCGGCCTGCCGCGGAATTTACTGATGCGGATTGGAACTGGATCATCGGCGTCAATCTGCATGGCGTCATCAATGGCGTACGCTCCTTTCTGCCGCGCATTCAGAAGCATGGACAGGGTGGCCATATCGTCAACACTGCGTCGATCGGGGGATTTCAGGTTCAGAAGGGCCGCCGCACCGCTGCTTATGCGACCACCAAGTTCGGTGTCGTTGCGCTGAGTGAAGGACTCTTCAACGATTTCGAAGGCACCAACATCGGCATCTCCGTTCTCGCGCCGGGGGCAGTGAATACTAATATTTACCGCGCGTCCGAATATCGGCCAGACAAGTTCGGTGGCCCCGTGGCGCGGCCCAACACGGCGCTGCCCGTACTTAATGACGGTCTGCATGCCGACGCTGTGGGAAGGCGCGTATTGCAAGCCATTCGCGATGACGAGCTCTATATCTTCACGCATACCAGTACACGTGACTGGCTTGCACGCCGCCATGCGCGTATCATTCATGCCTTTGAAGCTACCGAACGCTGGGAAGCTTCGGAAGCAGCCCTGAATAACGGACAGGAGAGGTCATGACCATCACCGGCGGCTGTCATTGCGGCTCCATTCGCTATCAGGTGGACGGCGAAGCACGCACGGCCGCCTTGTGCCATTGCTCCGATTGCCGCCGGCATTCGGGCGCGCCGATGGTCGCCTGGACCATGTATCTGCAGAGCTCAGTCAAGATCGCCAAAGGCGAACCGAAGATTTATGAATCCTCGGCCAGTGGCCGCCGCCACTTCTGTGCGGATTGCGGCAAGGGGTTATTCTACACCAATGAGACCCTGTTGCCGGGCATCATCGATATTCAGAGCGCAACTTACGATGAACCTGCGGCAATTCCTCCGCGCGCGCATATTCAGATAGCCGACCGTATCAGCTGGATGGAAAACGCTCATGAGCTCCCTGCCTTCGAGCGCTTTCCGCCCATGAAATAAAATCCGTTCAACCAAGAAAACAAGTGAGGGAACCACTATGGCGCAAGATAAATCTGATCAGGCAGGTCGCTCGGCCTTTATCACAGGCGCCGCCAGCGGCCTTGGTTTCGCCATGACAGAAGCCATGGTTGAAACGGGCGCGGCCGTTTGCCTCGCTGATGCCGACGCCAACAATCTGGACAAGGCCGTCGATCATTTCCGCCGCGTCAGCAATCAGGTCGATGGGGTCGTGCTGGACGTGCGCGAGCCCTCAAAGATCCGCGAAGCTGTTAAAAGCTATTCCGACAGACAGGGCAGGCTCGATGTGATGTTTGCCAATGCCGGCATCACCGGCGGCCCGCCGATCACAAATCCGGCAGGCTTTATCGAAAACATCGATCTCGATGTGTGGCGCAATGTGCTGGATGTGAATCTTACAGGCGTATTCGCCACCATGCAGGCTGCCGCTTCTATCATGAAGCCCCAGGGGAGCGGGCGGATCATTGCCACAGCTTCCATTGCGGGCATGCGTACTTCCAACGTGTCTGGCTATGCCTATTCGGCGACCAAGGCCGCCGTCATTCAACTCGTGAAACTTGCTGCTGCCGAACTCGCGCAATACGATATCCGCGTCAATGGCATCGCGCCCGGCCCCTTCATGACGAACATCGCCGGTGGCATCATGTTTACCGATCCTTCCCGCAAAGATTTTATGGCGCAGGGCACGGCGCTGAAACGCGTCGCCGATCCCAAGGAATTAAAAGGCCTCGTCACGTTGCTGGCGGGCGAAGGCTCCAGCTTTATCACCGGACAGGTGATCGCCATTGATGGCGGCGCGCTGGTGATGCACTGACGGGAGGCGCAGATGAGCACGCAACCGCACACGGGCAGTGCTGCTGTCCCCCTGAGCTTCAGCCATATCGGCATACACGTATTTGATTTGCCGCGTATGGAGGATTTTTATACGCGCGTGCTCGGATTCACAGTCACGGATCGCGGCATTGCGCGCGGAAGACCCATTGTCTTTACAACCTGGGATCCGCGCGAACATCACCAGATGGTGCTTGTGGGGGGGCGTCCCGAACAAATGCCGTTCAACCACATCAACCAGATGTCGTTCCGGGTGCATAAACTCGAAGACGTGCAGGCGCTCTGGCGCAGGCTAAAGGAAGAGCCTGGTGTGCATGATTTTGCGCCAACCAATCACGGCAATGCCTGGTCGATCTATTTCCGCGATCCCGAAGGCAACCGGATCGAAATCTTCTGCGATTCCCCCTGGTATATTGATCAGCCCTGCGTGGAGCCGTTGGACTTGTCCCGGTCCGCAGACGACATACGCACAGAATCGGAAGCCTGGTGCCGGACACAGCATGGTTTCAAACCGGCAGCGGACTATCAGATGGATGTGGCCAAGTTGATTGCAGAGCACAGGTCAAATCAGGCGGCGCAGAATCATTCCTCGCCGCCATAATCGTGAAATGTGCGTGGGCTGCGATAGGGATTTGAAGCTGTAAGACAAGCAGCCTTTGCATCGCGAAATAAGAATTGACCTGATGTTCGAGAAAATGCTCCGTCGAGAAGTTAAAAATACCCCCCGCCAAAAATTGCGTGATACCTGGGATCTCTTAGGAAGCCTATAGTGTACTGCCCGCATAGGGGATGCAAAGTTTCATCGGAATTTATCTTTGCGGTTGCTTCAGACAATTCTGAAGAGAATATGCTTGCAAAACAGGAACTAAATCCAAGTCGAATGTTTGGAACGCTGTCGTGAATAACATAATAGTCACCATCTAAATATGATCCATAAGTCAAAGTACAAAAATTTGCGAACGGTGCGTCAGGAATACGATTCATGCAGGATGAAAAGCCTGCTTCGTAAATGAGAATATGGATATAGGCGAGTAACGTCGAATGTTTCAAAACATGATTTGAAATCGCGATATAAAAAAAGATAAAGACAATAATAGTTCGGGCCGAAAATGTTAGTGCGCCGTGTTTTGTAAAGTTCGTCACAAATCCGAAAATGGAAAGAATGAGAGTGAATGTGGCGCAAACCAGAAGGAGCAGCGGCACCAAAATTCCCAATACCTCGCGCAAAGGTGAGAACAGAGGATATCCGAAAATGAACAGACAAAACATGGCGATGTACATTGATGAGAAAATTGTAGGTCTTTTCAGAAGGAATCTCATTGGCTTGGGACTATCCTGAATGTACAAGAACCGTATTCACCTGACAGTTGACGCAGAATCATTCCTCGCCGCCATATTCCTGAAACGTGTGCGGCCCGCGATAATGGTTTGATCCCATGCGCCGTGCATTTGGCGTAACGCCTACAACTGCGCCAAAGCGCGTCGTGCGCGCGCGCATCACCGCCTGCGCCTGCCGCCACAAATTCATTGTGATGTCGGCAGCCTTGCCGGGCCGTGCCAGCTTCACGCTCTGCCCCGCCCAAAGCGAAGCAACATCCGTTGAACCTGCCTTCAAGGCTGCGGCACGCAATTCGCCAGTCAATGCATTCTGGACAGGATAAGGCGCAATACTGTCTTCGTTCAGGCGCATGGCGCGCATGAATTCGTTATCGATGCCGCGCGCGTAGCGCCCGGAAATTGCGCGGGTCAGGCGCGTGGGATCATCGGGCGCATCCAGAATGGCCTGCCGTTGCGGTTCAGGTGTGACAGCTTCCTCGGCCAACAGATAGGCAGTGCCCACCTGAACAGCATCAGCGCCCAACATCAGGGCGGCAGCAACTGCCTCCCCAGTGGTAATTCCCCCCGCGGCGATGACGGGCGCTTCAACAGCTGCGCAAATGGTGCTCACCAGCGAGAGCGTGCCAATGGCCGACGCATGTATGTCAGCAAGAAACGTCCCGCGATGGCCGCCAGCTTCGATGCCTTGAGCACAAATGGCGTCTGCGCCGGCCGCTTCCCAGGCTTTGGCCTCGGCAACCGTCGTCGCGGTGCCGATGACATAAATCCCGGCGGCCTTGAGACGCGACACTTGCTCGGGCGCCAGGCATCCAAACGTGAACGAGGCCGCAGGCGGGGCTGACTCGATAATTGCATCTATTTGCGCAGCTGTATTTTGCGCCCAGGTGTTGGGGATTGATTGCGGCGGCAGGCCATAGCGTTCCCGCCAGGGTGCAAGCAGATCCATTGCCGCTCGAACGACAGCAGGATCGGGCTCTGCGGGATCAAGCACAAAGATATTGACGGCAAAAGGTTGCCGTGTAGCGGCCCGGATTTTTTCGACCGAGGTCTTGATCTGCTCGGGGCTGGAGCCCGCAGCCGCGAAGGACCCGAGCCCGCCTGCATTGCTGACAGCAATCGCAATGGCCTCGGTCGTCGCGCCGAGCATGGGAGCCTGAATGATGGGAATGGTGAGGCGGGAGAGCATGAGCGAACGTAGCGGCCCCGGCACGAACCGGCAATCCTTAATCCAGCCCAGGCTTCATGATTGTTCGACATACTTTCGAGCCAGGCTCGAAATAACGGCAACAACCTTCAGCGTGCACAGCGTGCCTCAAGTGAAGTCAGGGGCTTCATTGCGTCCGTCAGAGAGAAAGTGCGTTGTGCTAGTGGCACGCTCACGGCTGCAGGCCCTTCCACCACGAAAGTTTTGGCTTGTTTCATCGCCTCGAGGAGTGGTTTGGTAACGCCTATATCGCCGCCGGGCAAATTGCTGAGCAATGCGCCATCCCCGCCATCTATTTCCATGGGAGAAGTGTAGTCACCAATTCGGACAGCAACCTTTAAACCGCCGTTCCACCCGCGCACCGGATAATAGCGCAACCAGATTTTTCGCCCTTCAGCGCATTCCAGGCGCAGCGCCGCTCCCGGCTTCAAGCTGGCAATTTCGATAAATGCCTGACCGGCCGATGTGCCCGATTTCCAGCTTTGGGCTTCAGCAACTTTGCTAAAGCAAAGCGTCAGGACGGCGGCGTAGATGAACAGCGTAAGTTTAATTCGCATGTGCATCCCCCTGTTCAAGGTGAAAATCGTTGACGTCCGATGTTGCGCCCACAACGGCAAACGACAGGTCATGCATCCCTTAACGCGGCGCGTTTGCAATAAAATTTGCGATCCATTCCTTATCTTCGGCAGGCACCGAGAGGGCACGATTGACTTCCGCCTGAACATTCTCACTGGCTTCATAATCGGGTACGAAGCCAACTGACTTTTCCGCATCCGCGGCGAATTCTTTGTCCGTCTCAAGCTTTGCAACGGCGCTGCGCAAGGCTTCCATCGCAGCTTTGGGAACGCCCGGCGGCATCACAACCATGCGCTGCATCGCGCCATTGATGGCGAGGATATGGCGATAAATATCCCAGGCTTTTCCCTGGGGCTCGCGCCCCGTGGCCTCTTTGAAGAATTCGTTGAACGGCTTCATGTTGAGCCCGCGCACCTGCGCTGGCGTCGCGTAACGCGTGCCGTTCCAGCCGGGATCGTAGAACAGCGGGATAGCCTCGCCTTTGGCGACAAGTCCAGGTTCAACAATCGAGCGGTAGCCGGGGGGCGATTCTGCAAACATGCTGATCTCGCCGCGCTGCAGCGCGAGTCTTGCGCCGGCATTGCCCTGATAACCCGTGACATATTTGTATTTGACGCCGAGCATGTCGAGCACGAGGCGCTCCAGAAGGTCCTTGGATGAATCTGCTGCGAGGCCGCCAACCACCACCTGTTGCGCCTTGAGAATATCGGCGGCGCGTCTGATGCCCGGCGCAATATCCGTGCGCACATAATAGACCGTGGTACCAGGCTGATAGGCGATCACATTATAGGTCAGAAAATCGACCCGCGCCTTTTCCTTCACACTCACATGGCGCCACGCGGGCCCCGTGAGATAGGCAAAATAAGTCCCGTCCTTCGGTGCAATCTCTCCGAGATAATTGGTCCCCACGGCGCCGCCCGCTCCATCCATGTTCTGCACGATGATGGTGGGTTTGCCCGGTATGTGCTTGCCGATATGGCGGGCCAGAAGCCGCCCTTCTATGTCGGTCGGGCCACCCGGAGCAAAATTGATCAGCATTGTTACGCGTTTGCCGCGATAAAAGTCTTCCTGTGCGACAGCGCTCGAGATCATCGCGCAGACCGTCGCAGCCAGGACACACTTTAATGCGTAAGTTCGCAGGTTCATGATTGATACAATCTATGGCGTGTTCTTGATGTAATTGGCGAGCCATTCGCGCTCGGCATCGGTCACCTTCAACGCTCCGGCAACAACCTGTTGGATGTTGCTACCCGCCTCGTATTGCGGGACGAAGTTGACAAGTTTGTCAGCATCCGCCGCAAACTCCTTGTCATCGTTCAGTTTGCGCACCGCCGCCTGCAAAACCTCAACGGCCTCTTTCGGCACGCCGGGCGGGAAGGTGATGACACGCAGCATCTGCGTGTCGGTGGCGAGAATTTTTTTATAGATTTCCCAGGCAGGACCGGAAGGCGGCTTGCCCGTGGCCTTCTCGACGAATTCATGGAAGGGCGGCACATCGAACCCTTTCACCATAAAGGGGACGAAATATTTCGAGCCATCCCAGCCAGGATCGTAGAACAGGGGAATTGCGTCGCCCTTGGCAATCATGCCCGGCTCGACCTGCGCGCGATAGCCGGGAATGGTTTCGGAAAACATGTTGATTTCACCGCGCTCCATGGCGAGACGTGCGCCCGCATTACCTTTGTATCCGGTCACATATTTGTATTTGAGGCCCATAATGTCGGCGACGAGGCGCAATTGCAGATCCTTGGCGCTGTCGGCAGAGAGGCCGCCAATCACCAGACCTTGCGCCTTGTAGATATCAGCAGGCGACCTGAGGCCGGGTGGCGTATCCTTGCGGACGAAATAGATCTGCGTACCGGGCTGGAAGGCGACGATATTATAGGTGAGAAAATCAACGCGCTGCCTGTCGCGCGCTACCAGATAGGCCAGCGCAGCGCCGGTCAGATAGCCGACTGTCAGCCCGTCCTTGGGCGCGATCTCGCCGATGTAATTGGTGCCGATGAGGCCACCCGCGCCATCCATGTTCTGGACGATGATGGAGGGATTGCCGGGAATATGCTTGCCTATATGGCGCGTGAGCAAACGCCCCTCGATATCAGTTGGGCCTCCAGCGGCAAAATTGATCAGGAATGTGAGCCTTTTGCCCTGATAGAAATCAGCAGCCTGTGATGGCCCAGGAGTGAGAAGGAATAACGAGGCCGCCGCCGCAAGCGATGCGTAGAATTTTCGCATGGTTCCTCCCGATTTTAGTCCGCAAACTGTTTCGTCTGCCCAGACGATCTAAACATGACCTGAAAAGAGCGGGCAGGCAAATGGGGGGCAAACTCGTCCTGCGCCTAATTGCCAGTGCATGGGCTGTCCGGCGCGCTTTCGCCCTCGCTGCTCTTTGTGCTAATCGCGGCGCAATATCCTAAACACCGTGAGTCCCCAAAATGCCCCGTGATCTCCGACGCGTCACCCGCGCGCTGCTTTCCGTTTCCGACAAAACCGGCCTGATTGAATTTGCGCGTGCGCTGACCGGGCACGGAATCGAGCTTATTTCGACCGGTGGCACACGCAAGGCGTTGGCGGATGCGGGACTCGCGGTGAAGGACGTCTCCGACATCACTCAATTTCCCGAAATGATGGACGGGCGTGTGAAAACGCTTCACCCCAAGGTTCATGGCGGCCTGCTCGCTATCCGCGAGAACCCGGAACATGAGGCAGCCATGCTTGCCCATGGGATCGGCCAGATCGATTTGCTGGTGGTGAACCTCTATCCATTCGAGGCGACCGTCGCGAAAGGGGCCGATTGGGACGATTGCATCGAGAATATCGATATCGGCGGCCCGGCCATGATCCGGGGTGCGGCGAAGAACCACAACGATGTGGCTGTGGTGGTTGACGTCGCAGATTATGCAGCGATTACCGAAGCGCTGGCGGCCAATGGCGGCGCAACAACACTCGCCCTGCGAAAAAAGCTGGCGCAGAAGGCCTATGCCCGCACAGCAGCCTATGACGCAGCGATTTCCAACTGGTTCGCTGCGGCTATCGGCGAGACGACGCCGGAATACCGCGCGATTGGCGGCGCGTTGGCCGAGGCCATGCGCTATGGCGAAAATCCGCACCAATCTGCCGGATTTTATCGCACGCCGGAACAGCGTTTTGGCGTTTCGACCGCGCGCCAGCTTCAGGGCAAGACGCTGTCCTACAACAATGTCAACGATACCGACGCCGCTTTCGAATGCGTCGCAGAATTCGACCCCAAACGCACGGCGGCTGTCGCCATCATCAAGCATGCCAACCCCTGCGGTGTGGCGGAAGGCAAAACGCTGAAGGAAGCCTATGAAAAGGCCCTGCGCTGCGATCCCGTCTCGGCCTTTGGCGGCATTGTCGCGCTGAACCGCAAGCTTGATGCGGATGCCGCGCGCGAAATCGTCAAGATTTTCACTGAAGTCATCATTGCGCCTGATGCGGATGAAGACGCCATCGCGATAATCGGCGCGAAAAAGAACCTGCGCCTGCTGGTGACGGGCGGACTGCCTGATCCGCGCGCGGGCGGACTTTCCGTTCGTACAGTTTCCGGGGGCATGCTCGTGCAAGGGCGCGACAATGCTGTCGTCGACGACATGGACTTGAAGGTCGTCACCAAACGCTCCCCCAGTGAAGCCGAACTCGCTGATCTGCGTTTCGCATTCCGGATCTGCAAACACGTGAAATCCAACGCCATCGTTTATGTGAAGGATGGTGCAACCGTCGGCATTGGCGCAGGGCAAATGAGCCGTGTGGATTCCTCACGTATCGCAGCCTGGAAAGCTGCCGAAGCCGCCAAAGCCGCCGGGCTCGACGAAACCCTGGCGAAGGGCGCGGTCGTCGCGTCCGATGCGTTCTTCCCCTTTGCCGATGGTCTTCTCGCCGCTGCGGAAGCGGGCGCAACCGCTGTCATCCAGCCCGGCGGCTCCATGCGTGACAACGAAGTTATTGAAGCCGCCGACAACGCAGGCCTCGCGATGGTGATGACAGGGCACAGGCATTTCCGACATTAGGGGGGTATTCAAAGCTCGAATTATGAGTTTTCCCTATGCGGCCTCGAGACGCAAACAGTTGACGTGAGCGCCCGGACGCCTTAACTGCGGACTCTAAGCCGCGCCCGGTCTCCGGCGCGCGCGGTGGCTTTTCACCAACTTCACACAAACATCTGGAATGCAAGGCTAAATGGCTGGCTATAGAACCCCTGAGCTTAAGGACCGCAAAAGCGCTGCCGATGCAGCAAAAGCAGCTATGCTGGAAAAATTCCGAAAAGCGGCTGATGATCCTGACATTGAGAAAAAGCGCGCCGAACGCGCTGCTATAGCGCAGGCGCGCGCTGAACGTGAGGCCCAACGCGAAGCTGAACGCCGTGCTCGCGAGGCTGAACTGGCCGCGCAACGCGCCCGCGAGGCTGAAGAAGCCCGTCTGCGGCAGATTGAGGAAGAAAAGGCCGCTGCCCTTCGCGCGATCGAAGAAGAAAAAATCATGGCCGAACTGAAGGCGGAGGAGGAGGCCAAGGCTGCCGCCCTTGCCGCTGAACAGAAGGCTGCGCGCGATGCCCGCTATGCCGCCCGCAAGGCCGCCAAGAAAGAGCGCCGCAAGGGCGATCATTACTGAACCCTGTTCAGCTTTCGCAATTCCCGTCGCGGCGTGAGTGTGGCATATCCCGGCCATGAGCAAAGCTGCGACGCCCTCGACCGCCCGTTCCGTACTCGGCCCCCTCGCCGATGTGAGGCCGGGAGAGCTGAAAGCGCTGGCGCTCTCCTTCGCGTTCTTTTTTAGTGTTCTGTGTAGTTATTACATCGTGCGTCCATTGCGCGACGAGAGGGCCATTTCTTTAGGCGGCGATTTCATCCAGCAGTCTTTTCTCATCGTTTTCATTGTCATGCTGGCTGCTGTCCCGGTCTTCGGCTGGATTGTAGCTCATACGCCTCGCAGGCTGATCGTACCTGCCGTCTATGGATTCTTCATCCTGTGCCTCGCCGGTTTCTGGGTGATGCATTTGCGTGGCAAACCCGGCCCGTTTGAAGCCAGCATTTTTTATATCTGGGTGAATATTTTCGCCCTGTTCGCGGTCTCGCTTTTCTGGAGCGTCATGTCAGATGTATGGTCCGCGGAACAGGCCAAGCGGCTGTTCGGTGTGATTTCGCTGGGCGGCACGGCTGGCGCCTTGACCGGTCCACTCCTGATTCAGATGCTGCTCAAGCTTATCGGCGTCGACAATCTGTTTCTCGTTTCAATCCTGTTTTTGACGATAGCCCTCTTCGCCGCTCTTGTGCTGCGCAGATACACCGGGCGCGAACCCACGCATACCTCTGAGCGCGCCGAGGGTGGCAGTATACTGGCCGGGGCGATCAATGTCTGGAAATCGCCTTATCTGTTCCGGATTGCTGCCTGGATTTTTGCCGCCAATATGGTCGGCATCTTCTTTTATCTCGAACAGGCCAGAATTCTCGGCATGTTGCTGCCGGAACGCGAAGAGCGCATTTTGTTTCTCTCGCAGATGGAAACCGCGACCAGCGTACTGACGATCCTGTTTGAGGCGTTTGTAACCGCAAGGCTTCTCAAATGGCTTGGCGTCGGGCGCACACTCGCTATAGCGCCAGCCTTCGTTGCCGTTGCGCTGACCGCCATCCTGCTTGTTCCATCACTGTGGATCATTGCCGGCATCATGGTCGCAAGCCGCGCTATTGGTTACGGCATTTCCAATCCGGCGATCCGCGTTCTCTACACGGTCGTTGCGCCTGCGGACAAATATCGCTCGCAGAATTTCATAGACACGCTCGTGCATCGCGGCGGCAATGCCGCGAGTTCCTGGCTGTTCAATGATGCAGCCAAGGCTGCCGGCATAGCGGCGCCCGTCATTGCCGCAGCTTCCATCCCGCTGGCGCTGGTCTGGGCCTGGGTCAGTCTAGATCTTGGTAAACGGCAGGAGAAAGCGGAAGCAGATCGCGGAGGGGCGGGCGAAACAGCCGTCCATTAACTCAAATCACACAACCGCCACCTTATTGCTACGCTTCTTCCAGAATGCGCCCTGCTTTGTGCCATTAAGCACAGTGAAACTGTCTGTGTGGTTTATGAGACCTATATCAAACAGACCCCGGAGATATCCAGTGCAAGTGAGTTCAGAATTTCAGGTCGCCCACGGCCGTATCGTCAAGGAAATTGGCCGGATTACTGCAGCCTCCGGCTGGCACGTGGCAGGCAGCGATGCCGGGCAGCATGAGCGCGCTCTCAAACGGCTCATCGAAGCGGCCAAGGAATTCGATGCCGACGCAATCATCGGTGTCGATTATGCCGTGGACGGCGCCCGCGCTGTGGACCTCGCCGAATGTCCGGTTCAGCGCGTCCAGGCGACCGGCATCGCCGTGAAGCTCGCCCGCGCCGCCTGACACTTATTGCTCCAGAGAAGATTTTGACGCACTGGTTCCCGCCGGTGCGTTTTCCTTTTGTGTCCGGGTTTGGCTGATGCGGATGCTTGCCATCGGGCAATCGGCGATTATGGTGACCCCCAAAACCAACATTGTTTGGCAGGAGCCGACTATGGATCGCAGAATGTTACTCAGGCGAAGTCTCGTGGCCGCTGTGCTGGCTGCTGGCTGCAGCCCTGCCCCAGCGCAACAGACCTATCCTTCGCGAAACATCACGTTCATCGTGCCGTTTACGCCGGGCGGTTCAACGGATATTCTCGCACGTCTGCTAAGCCAGAAATTCCAGGACAGCATGAAGGCGTCGCTGGTTATCGAGAACCGGCCGGGCGCCGGCGGCAGCGCTGGCTCCACAGCAATTGCGCGAGCAGAGCCTGATGGTTACACGATCGGCATGGGTCATATCGGAACCCTCGGCGTAAACCCCTCACTCTACCCCAAACTGCAATATGATCCGCTCAAGAGTTTTGCGCATATCAGCATGTTGGCGAAGGTGCACAACATTCTGGTTGTCCATCCTTCGGTTCCGGCAAAAGACGTGAAGGAATTCGTTGCCTACGCAAAAGCCAATCCGGGCAAGCTCAATTATGGCTCCGGCGGGCTCGGCAGCGCAGCCCACATCGCAACAGAAGCCTTTGGGCTGGAAACAGGCACGCAATTCACGCACGTACCGTATCGGGGCACCGCCCCCGCTGTCGCCGATCTGCTCTCCGGCCAGATTCAGATGATGATGACCGGAGCGCCTGCGGTGCTGCAGCATGTGCAGGGCGGCAAATTGCGTGCGCTGGGAACTGCCAGCCTGACACGGCTGCCTTCAGCGAAGGAAATACCAACGATGTCGGAAGCCGGAGCACCCGGTTTTGAAGCCACGCAATGGTATGGCGTCGTCGCGCCCGCCGGAACGCCTGAGACCATAGTGATCAAGCTCAATGAAGAAATCCGCAAGGCGCTGCAGGATCCCAAAATCCTCGAAGCCCTTGAGCGCGACGGCGCGGAGCCTTGGCCCATGACCCCGGACGAGTTCCGCGCGCACATTGCCAGGGAAATTCCGCGCTGGAAGAAGGTTGTCGACGGGGCGAAGATCAAGGTGGAGTGAAGCATATCAGGCTGTGCGCGATCCGGGACTAAACCGGATCGCACACGAGTCCGATGCCTGTCAGTCCACCGGCGGAATATTCTTCACAGGCGTCGTATCGAGATTGAAAAGTTTCGCCGCGGTGCCGCCCAGAATGTTTCGCTTGGCGGTTTCGTTCAGGAAAGGCAGATCATAGATCACGCTGGGAAGATCGAAATCCCAGTGCGGATAATCTGATGACCACACGAGCTGCGTATCGGCCTTGATCATCTTGAAGGTGGCTTCAAGGATTGATTTGTCTTCCGGCATTTCCATCGGTTGCGAAGAATAAAACATCTCGCGCATGTATTCGCTGGGTTTGCGCTTCAGTGCAGGGCAGTCTGATGTGCGCATGAGATAGGAATGATCAAGCCTTTGCATCAGACTGTAGGCCCATGTCAGCCCGCTCTCGATCCACATCACCTTCAGCTTCGGGAAGCGCTCGGGCAGGCCATTCACCACCCAATTGGTCATATGCACCATGTTGAACCACATAAAGCCCAGGGCATGCACGCCGATGAAGCGGTTTTGCAGCGCAAGTGATTGTTCGTTCCACGAATAGGCCGCGTGGAAAGAGAGTGGCATGCCGGTTTCTTCGATCAGCCGGTAGGTTTTCATATAGGCATTATCATGCACTGCCTTGTAGCGCGGCGAGGTGATCATGAACCCGACCACGCCTTTCTTGCCCGCAAATTCCTTCACGGTTTTATAAGCGGCTTCAGGATCATTGAATGGCAGATAAAGCATAGAGATGATGCGTTTTTCCTGCGAGAGGATGCGCTCCACCAGCCAGCGATTATAGGCATTGACCAGCTGCACCTCGACCTCGACCTGAGGGTGTGTGCCGAGAAACAGCATGGGCGTTGGAAACAGACAGGCATAGTCGACGCCCATGGCGTCCATCCATTTGTTGGTCGTGCCGACGTCGCGATGGCGATCTGGGGAAACCTTTTCATGTTTGCGCAACCAGTGGCGCGTCATGCGGCCGCCAATATCCTGATAGCCAACTTCGCTGTTCAGCATGGAAGAACGCCCGCCACGCTTGAGCCCTTCCATCGCATTGCGGCGCATAACCGGCGATTCGATATATTCAAAAACCTCCTTGTAATGCTCGCTTTCATAGTGGTGAGCATCCACGTCGACGATCAGAAAATCCTTGTAATTGCGGTCATGCGCCTGCTTCGAGGCGGCTTTGAGATGCTGGTGGGAATCATATTCATCCCAGCGCAGTTCGCGAACTTCGTTGACGGGCATATCCATGGCGTCTCTCCTCAGACAATCACGTAGACATCGCCGCTGCGTACGACGGTTTCATATTTCTTCAGCTTATATTTCGAATCACCAGCAAACACGCCGGTTTTCAGATCGTACTCCCAGCCGTGCCAGGGGCAGACGATATGCATTTCGTCAGAAAAAGTCTGACCTACATAATGCTTTTCTTCATTGATGATTTCCAGCACACGCGGAATCAGGATACCTTCACAGACCGGACCATTCGTATGCGCGCAATGATTGGCATAGGCGTAATACCCGCCTTCATGGGCGAAGACGCCGACTTCACCGCGCGCGGTTTTTACAAGGCGGCGATCGCCATCTTTGAAATCCGCCGCTTTTGCCACGAGTATTTCCGCCATGCCATTCCTCCTTCTTTGCCTTTGACAGCAGTTATTGCCCTGTCCATTCCAGCAATTGCGCGGTGCGCTCAAGAACGGGGCCCGGCGTCGCGAATGCGCGATCCATTAGTTTTTCGATCTCTTCCCCTGGCTTGGGCGCAATGAGCAGCTGGAGCTTTTCAGCTTCCTGCAACAGCAACGGGTCCCTCAAAGCGTCCATGTAAGCTTTACGCAGCGCATTGAAGCGATCAGCAGGGATACCGGGCGCCATCCAGTGTGCATAGCCAATGGCAGTCGGCAGACTGATCACCTCAACCGCCTTACGGTCATCATCCGTTTTTACCAAATCACTCAGCAATGGCGTGGCGCCAAGATCTGGTTCCTTCTCCAGACCAATCTGCACGACGTAATGGAGTTTCTTCTGATTGACCCAGATAGCGTTCGTGCTCTGCAGACTTGCCCAGGTGTTACCGCCTCTGCCCTCTACCTCACCGCGCTCAATGGCCAGATTAATCTCCGATGTGCCACCGCCATAACCGTTGATCACCCGGAATTTGGTATCGAGCAGTTTGTTTATCAGTGTCGGAAAAATATGCGAATCCGAATTGGTGCCGACTCCGCCAAGCAGGGTTTCACGCTTCATCGCATCGGCAATGGTTTTTGTCTGACTGGTGGCATAGGTGAACAGCACCCCATTGGAACTGGCCATAGTGCCCAGCCAAGCAAAACGCCGCGCATCGAATTGCGCGGATTTTCCGCCCAGCAGCGAATACATGGGCATATTCTGATTTACCGCAGCAATGGTGGCGCCGTCCCGTGGCGCAATTGCATAGACATGATTGGAAGCACGGACGCTGCTGGCGCCAACCATATTCTGCACAACAATGTTCGGCTGGCCGGGGATGTGGCGGCCCATATGGCGGGCGAGGACACGGGGATAAAGATCGTAGCCTCCGCCGGGCGCAAAACCGCAGATAATCTGGATAGTCTTGCCCTTGTAGAACGCCGCTACCTCTTGAGCGCGGCCTGCGGCGGGAGACAGCGCCATCGCGATGAACGCTGCTGCGCCCAACACACCAGCAGGCTTTGGAGCCCTCATCCTTTTTCCCCCGCCTCGATTATCGTCGCGGGACTTTAGGGGGAAATCACGCCAACCGCAAAGCGGGGAAGCTCTGCTTAACGGCGAACTCGCAGAGTGACTGCCCTATAGACCGGAGGATGTTCGCCCGCCACGCCGCCTGGCGAGCGGACCGTCCCATGACCAGTTCATCTGATTCTGTTTGGCAGGAGGCCTTAGCGCATCATATGACTTTTCGCTGTTTCCCGGCGCCAGCCGATGCACCAAGACATAGAGTTCATCGAGCAATTCGCTTCGGTTACCGCGATGAACCAGCTTCTCGAAATCCACTATTGGGCCGATATGCAACCTCGCTTCACGCCCGGCAAAATGACGGAATTCTGCGACCAGCAATGACATGCGAAGGGACAGGCCAAGGCGGCTCATCGCGTGGAACGCCGCGCTGTTCTGTCCTTCAAAAAACACAGGCATGACGGATGCGCGGCTCGTCAGGATCAGCCTAGCGGCGAAGGCTTTCCACGGCAGTTCTTCGGCTTTGCCCCAGGGCAGCCGCGCGGTGGCGACGCCTCCGGCAGGAAAAATAACCATGGTAACGCCTTCTTTCAGCAAGGCGCGGGCTTCGTTACGGGTGCGAAGGTTTGTTTTTACCGCCTCTGCAGTTTCGGAGAAATCAATCGGCAGCGCCATTGGACGAACTTCCGGCACACGCAGGAATTCCTTGTTCAGGAGTACGCGATAGGGACGGCCGAGATCTTCAGCAAGAGCCAACATTGCTATGCCATCGCCAATTCCAAAGGGATGGTTGGCGATGATGACGACCGGCTTGCCGTCAGGGACCTTGGGCGGCCAGATGGGAGCGTTGATGTTCAGCCTTGTGCCGAGCATCGCCAGTCCCTCATTCATCATGCGCGGATTCTTGCCTGCGACTTCGCGGCTCCATTGCTCATAAAGAGGCATGATCTTGGCCATGCCTGACATACGCTCGATTGCACGCATCAGCGCGGGACGAAGGCCCTTCGCCCTGACCGGCGCATAGCCGAGATGTTGCGGTTGCGGAGCGTCTGTCATTGTCATTGCAATCGGGCCGCCGCTGGTTCGATTCGCCCGCAGGAGGTTTGCGGGCGACGAATTAGAACCAAAGCGATTGCAGAAGTTTTATTGCAATTTAATGACGGCCCTGGATCAGGAATATCAGACTTGCGCCTTGAGGCCTGCGGCCTCGATGCCAGCCACTGCGGCGATTTCATCGTTATCCGCAGTGTCGCCGGTTGCACCGGCGGCGCCAATGACGTTGCCTGCAGCATCGAGGATCAGAACGCCGCCGGGCACGGGTATATAGCCGCCTTGTGCAACACTGACGAGCGACGCGGAAAACCACGGACGTTGTTGCGCCATGTCCTGCAGGGCGCGCGTGGAACGGCCCATACCGACTGCGGCGAACGCTTTGCCCAGCGCAATCTGCGGCCGCATGGCCGCGCCACGCCCGTCTTCACGCTTCATGGCCTTGAGATTACCGCCGTCGTCAACAATGGCGATTGTAATTGGGTTCATTTTAGCTTCACGCGCCTTGGCCAGTGCGCCGTCAATGATCTTGGATGCCTGTTCAAGAGTTATGCTCATCAGTTTTCTCCTTGGGTTATTTGTGCGCCCTTCAATCTGGCATAGGCTTTGAACCGTCCGGGGGCATGATTTCGAATGTGTTGAGCACCAGCGCCACGGCAAAATAATTGCCGAGAATGGCGATCAATTCAATCAACGTTTTCTCGCCCAACGTCTCCAGCGCACGCTGATAGGTTCCGTTCGTAACCGTCTTGTTTTCGATGAGCTCCATGGCCACATCGTAAACAATCGCTTCATCGGTGTTCTTGAAGTCCGGGCGTTTGCGATGGGCGATGGCTTCCGCGATAGCAGGATCAAGCCCCGCCTTCATAGCCAGTGGATAATGCGCCCACCATTCCACCTGCGCATTCCAATGGCGGCCCACAATGAGGATCGCCATTTCGCTGAGACGCGGTGGCAGTGACGTTTCATAACGTACAAAGCGACCATATTGTTCGGCGACATCAGCCAGCTTCGCGTTGCGCAACCAGGCAATATAGGGACCTGCAATGCGTCCGCGCGGACCAGATATCAGACGGTCGTGGATTGCGCGCTGACCGGAATCCATTTCCTCATATTTCAGTTCACGCAGGCGGCTCATGATTTGATTCCGAGCGCTTCGGCATTTGTCACACGGATCGGTTTACCGTCGAGCCAGGCGAGAATATTTTCGACCGTGTCTCCATAAAATGCGCGGAAGGATTCTTCCACTACGTAGCCCAGATGTGGCGTCAGCACGACATTGTCTAACTTGTAGAGCGGGTAGTCAGGACCAAGCGGCTCGCGATGATACACATCAAGGCCGGCGCCCGCGATGCGCTTGTATTGCAAGGCGTCAATCAGCGCGGATTCATCGATCAGCGGTCCGCGCGATGTATTGACGATATAGCCAGTGGGTTTCATCAACCCAAATTCATGCGCGCCCACAACACCTCTCGTTTTGTCACTTAAAACGATGTGAAGTGTTACAATATCGGCTGTCTTAAACAACTCTTCCTTTGCGACAGCCTTGACCCCTGCCTCATCGGCACGGGCCTGTGTCAGGTTCGGGCTCCAGGCGATGATGTTCATGCCAAAAGCCTTGCCGATCGTGGCGATGCGCTTGCCGATCTTGCCAAGGCCGACAATCCCCAGAGTTTTGCCACTCAGCGAAAAGCCTATGGTGGACTGCCATTGCCCTGTGCGGATCCGCCGGTCTTCCAGCGCAATCTTGCGCACAGCGCCGATGATCAGGCCCCAGGTGAGCTCCGGCGTGCCCTGGCTACCACCGGGCCGGTCCATCGAATGACATACGGGAATGCCACGTTCGCTGGCAGCTGCAAGATCGAGGGTACGATGCATCCCACCGGTGACCGTCATCATTTTCAGATTGGGCAGCGCCTCGATCAATGCGCGCGGCATGGGCTGGCGCTCGCGCAGATGGCACAGAACATCATAGGGCGCGAGAGCCTTTGCGGCGTCTTCGATCGTCGCGAAGGCTTGATCCAGCACATCAACCTGCGCACGCTTTTTCACTTCTGACCAATCAGCCATGGTCTGAGACGCGTGATTGTAATCATCGAGGATGGCTATGCGTGTCATGCGCTTTGTCCGATGGCTTTGAGATGATCTGTGAGAATTTCGCCCAGTTCATTTTGCGGAATGCGACCAAAGCCGCAATAAGCAGCCATGCCGAATTCTGGCACAAATTTCCTTGCGAGCGCTGTGCGCTCGGCCAGTGATTCCATATGGTGGATCAGGCCGAGATACACGCGCGCGCCCATAGGTTTCAATTCGGCGAGTGGCGCATAAAAGGCTTCATCCTTTCGATCAAGTAGCGGAATGTGAATCCAGTCCACGCGCCGCCCGGAATTGGCAATAAACGCATTGGCCATGCGCACAGCACCGCCGATATCGGGGGGCTCGAAACGCGGCCAGCCACCGAGAGTTCCAAAGCACATATGATAGCCGAGCGCCACATTCTCGGGGATGAAGGGAGAAACAGCCTTGATCTGCTCAATATTTCGCTCGATTGCGTCATCAGCGGAAAGGCCGGGGAAATTGCCATAGGCATCCTGCAATTCGCTGGCGCAATCCCATTGTATCGCGAGATCCTTGTTCGGGATCTTATCGACAATCTTGAGCGTTTCCGCCTTCAGCGCTTCGGTAAAACCTGGCCGCACCTTGTACATATCGTTCATGTCGGGAAAAATACGCGGCGGCAGCACGCTGTTGACCATCGGCATGGAGACCTGAAAACGTGGCCCCTGTGGCACTATGCCCTTCTCCTGCATGGTCTTGTAGACAAAATACGAATTGATGGCGTCGCGTGCGTAGCCAAGCCTCCAGCCGGGATCTCCGAAACGGACCTCTTTCACACCGTCGCGCACCCTGAATTTCCAGCTGTCGCCGGCATTGCGCGGATGAAGCCTGTCGGCGCCATTTTCCAGCGCAGGACGCTGCACAACTTCAAGATCTGGATGCAACGCCAGCACGTGATAATGTACGCGGCTGATCCAATGGCTGCGCGGGCCAACTTCACCGTCCGGCATGGCGCTTATAAATTTGCCGAGCTTGCCGCCGAAATTTTTGAAAACATCCTGTACGGTGTCATAGGGAATGCTGCCGACCAGCAGAAGATCATCGCTCATTTTATATTCCTCTATAATTTAATGCGACGCCCTGATCATGTCTGAAGCCTTGTCGGCCATCATGATCACGCAGGCATTGATATGCGCCGAGACAAGATCCGGCATCGCCGATGCATCGACGACGCGCAGTTTTTCAATACCGCGTACGCGCATCTGCGGATCGACAACACAGGTCTCGTCGCTGCCCATCTTGCATGTGCTGGAGGGATGATGCGCCGTCAACGCAGTGCGGCGGATATAGGCGTCGATCTCGTCATCGCTCTTCACAATTTCGCCGGGCGATATTTCATTCTCACGGAATGAAGACATGGCGCTGTCATAGGCTACTTCGCGCGCCAGTTTGAAGCCATGGCGCAGACGTGGCAGATCGCGGGGATCAGTGAAGAAATTAAAGCATATACGCGGATTGGCGCGCGGGTCGGCAGAACGCAGCAGAATTTCGCCGCGGCTTTCAGGGTGCAGCAAGGTCGGGCGGATGCCATAACCATCCTTGTAAGGCGATACGATGCCGGGAAACCACAGGCGTGTGGACGGCGGCACCGAATGGAACATGAATTCTATGTCCGGTACTTCAAGCGAAGCATCGGACTTGATGAACGCATGTAAACCGCCGGGCACTACAGTGCCCGCGCCAGTGCCAAAGAAATAGGCCTGTAACATGCTCATCGCCATACGATCGAATCGCATGGCGGCGTGGAAATTGCCGGGCTCCTTGCGCGAGAACGTGATCCATATTCCCAGATGATCCTGCAGATGTTTTCCCACAGGAAGATCTACGACCGTCTTGATGCCCATTTCTTTGAGATGACCTGATGGACCGATGCCCGAGAGCATCAGAACCTGCGGTGAATTAAAAGCGCCGGCAGACAGGATGACTTCGCGCGAGGCGTTGGCCGTGAAGATCATGCCGTCTTTCACATATTCGACGCCCTTCGCGGTCGTGCCTTCAAGGATGACGCGATTGGTGTGCGCACCGGTCTCCACGACGAGATTCTTGCGTCCACGCGCCGGTCGCAGGAATGCGCGTGCTGTCGACGAACGGCGGCCATCACGAATGGTATATTGACCCTTGCCGAAACCTTCCTGTGCTGCGGCATTGTAATCAGGATTGGCGGGATAGCCTTTGTTAACACCCGCCTCTACCCAAGATTTGTAAAGCGGGTCGGTGGTGCGGGCCCATTGAGTGCCCAGCGGTCCATGTGAGCCGCGATACTGGCTTTCGCCTTCCTCGAAAGTTTCGCAGCGGCGGAAATAGGGCAGGACGTCCTGATAGGACCAGCCGGTTGCGCCGTTTTTCGCCCAACGATTGTAATCGTTGTGGTGCCCGCGCGTGTAGGCCATCACGTTGATCGAAGATGAGCCGCCGAGCACCTTACCGCGCATGGCTTCCAGATGGCGGTTGTTGAGATTGGGCTCTGGCTCGGTCTGATAGCCCCAGTCATGCATCTGGTATTGATGCATCTTGCCCATGCCCAGGGGAATAGAGATGAGCGGATTTATATCGCGGCCACCGGCTTCCAAAAGAAGCACTGAAGCGCTGCCATCCTCGCTGAGCCTGTTGGCGAGCACACAGCCGGCCGAGCCTGCGCCAACGATGACATAGTCGAATGTCTGGTCTTTCATGTGTGCAAGGCCTCCCCGGCGGCTTTTCTTTCAGGAGATAGAAGCCTCTGGCGGCGCTTAAGGCAAGCGGGAACAGCGAGGCGTTCAGATAAATCGGCTTCCTTGACGGGGCAAAGCTTCTCTCCCTATCCTGCATCGAAAGAGCGGTGCAACCTGTGTGACCACGCCCCGGGGAGAGATTTCGTGCTACATGTCTTTGTGAAATTCGTGATTGCAGTGCTTGTTGCCATAACCGCAAATGCGGCCCTTGCCGACGACGTGGAAAAATTCTTTGCCGGGAAGACCATTTCTTTCATCACCAGCACCGGGGTTGCGGGCCCCTATGACACCACAGCGCGGGCCATGTCACGGCATATGCCGAGACATATTCCGGGCAATCCGGCTATGGTGGTCAAGAACATGCCCGGCGGCGGTCATGTCGTTGCGACCAATTTCATGTACAATAATGCTCCGAAAGACGGCACGCACATCGCCACCGTCAACGGCACAATTCCCACACATCAAGTGATCGACGGCACGGGCGTGCGCTTCGATGCGCGGCAGTTCAACTGGCTGGGCTCGACCGCTTCGCCCAATCTCATCAGCGTGACCTGGGCCTCGTCCCAGACGAAAACCATTCAGGATGCGATGCGCAACGAGGTGATCGCGGGTGCAACGGGCGCGGGTTCGATGGCGGCGCTCTATCCCACCATCCTGAACAACGTGCTTGGCACGAAATTCAAGATTGTCATGGGATACAAGAGCGCAGGCGCAATCGACCTGGCGCTCGAGGCGGGCGAAGTTGAATCGCGCAGCGGCAATTCCTACGATTCCTTGCGTTCGGATCATCCAGACTGGTTGCGCGAAAACAAGGTAAACATACTTGTGCAGGTTGGCGCCAAACGGGCCAAAGAGATGCCGGATGTTCCGTTGATGCACGAACTCGCCCGCAACGAAGAGGAACGCGGCATCCTTGTGCTGTTGTCTTCGGCTGTTACAGTGGGACGCCCGGTCTTCCTGCCGCCGGATGTGCCGCCGGAGCGGGTGGTCGCCATGCGCCGGGCTTTTGATGCGACCATGAAGGATCCGGCTTTTCTGGAGGAAACGAAAAAACTGGGCCTCGAAATCGATCCGACAAGCGCCGAAGAGCTTACAAAGGCCGTCAACGACACAATCAACCAGCCACCGTCCGTGATCGAAAAAGCGCGCAAGGCCATCCTGCTCGCGCCCTAACGTTGCGCTTTGCTGAAGGCGGGGAGACGCCGTCCCTGATAAAGACTTTATATTTCCGGGGCGGAGTAGATATCTAAATTTATTTGAAAACCATATATTTGTGAGCTAGGCTTCCATGTGCGGATTAGCACAATATTCCCCGTCCACATGTGCGAAGCTGCTGCATGGCCGAAGTGCGCACATGCGCGAACGCGGTAAATTGGGGAGAGCAATATGTCTCGAATCCGGAATTCGCTCGTTATAGGTGCGGGATTTGCCATTTGCGCGGGCAGCGCTTTCGCGCAAGCGCCGATTGGCAATGCAGCTGTCGTCCAGAACATTGTTCAGGGTCACACGGGCGGACCTATCAAGCTGATCAACCGCGGCGAAGAAGTCGTGCTTAACGAATTCATCCAGACCGCCTCTGATAGCAAAGCGAAATTCGTATTCCTCGATACGACCAATATGTCGGTTGGACCGGACAGCGAAGTGAAGCTCGATGAGTTCGTCTACAATGGTAACGGCAAGGCGCAGACGGTTTCAATCAATGCAACCAAAGGCGCGTTCCGCTTTTTCTCGGGCAATTCGGCCCACGAGGCCTATAAGGTAACAACGCCTCAGGCGGTCATTGGCGTGCGCGGCACAATTTATGATGTGCTGATCGCCAGCGGGCAGACCTATGTCAAACTGCAGGAAGGCGCGATCACCGCCTGCGTTCGCGTGGGAACCGCCTGCCGGGATCTCGATCAGGCCGGACAATATCTCATCATCAATGACAATAGTATCGAGGGACCTTTCAACTCGAACGGGGCGAATTTCGATTTCGGAAGCCATTGTGCGGGAGGAGCCTCAGCGCTCTGCAACAAGCAATTTGCCGTAAATTCACCGCCGCCACCGCCAGGTGGGGGCGGATTTCAGCCGCCGCCGCCAAGCAATCCCATTCCGCGCAACATAAACACGCCTTTGCCCACCGGACCGCAACTCCCGCCGCCCGTTCGGGCTGCCGGGCTTCCGCCGGTTAACGCTGGAAATGTGCCGCCGGGTCGGCCCGGTGGCCGGCGACCGCCTGTGGTCAACGTTGATCCTCCCGTTTACAATCCGCCAGGACGGCCTGGCAGGCCGCAGGGCCGTCCACCGGTTGTTGTGGTGGATCCACCGGTCTTCCATCCGCCAAGGCCGAATCGCCCCCCTTATCCCGGCCGGCCGCCGCGCCAACCGACAGGCGGCAAGCCCTATCCTGGCACACAGGGCAATCCACCCATTCTTCGCGAAGGTGGTATCCGGGGCTATCCTGGCCGCTGGGGCAATTCCCGGCCTGTAGTTGAAGTGCGGCGCATCGACCCGCCTCGCCATGAGATGCGTCCCAGGATTTACGGACCAAGCCGGATGCAGGCGCCGCGCATGTATTCCGGGCCCGGCATGTCACGCGGGCCACGGTTTTCCAGCGGGCCGCGGTTTTCCTCAGCGCCGCGCATGGCGGGGGGGTCGCGGAGTTTTGGCAGAGGCGGTTTTGGTGGCGGGCGGATTCGCTAACAGATCAGCACTGTGAAGGCCCCGTTTACCGGCTTAAATCTGCAGCGCTGATCCAGAAAACCTCGGCGCTGCTCTCTTCAGTGTCAAGCCAGAGCAGGGGCAGGTCCGGAAATTCATCGTCGAGGATTTCACGGCCGGTCCCTATTTCGCAAATCAGACCGCCGCCCGGGTTAAGATGGGCGGGCGCTTCCTTGAGGATGCGTCTGACTAAATCAAGGCCGTCGGGCCCGCCTGCGAGCGCCATTACCGGCTCGTGGCGATATTCCGGGGGCAATTCCGCCATCGCGTCCTCATCGACATAGGGTGGGTTTGTGATGATGAGGTCGTAGCGGCGGCCCTTGACGGGCGCAAACAGATCACCGCGAAATACTTCCACCCGGTCGCCCACAGGGCTTTCCGAGACGTTGCGGCGGGCGACTGCGATCGCGTCAGCCGATAATTCAACCGCATCTACCTGAGCGCCAGGAAACACATGGGCTGCAAGAATGGCGAGCGCGCCCGAGCCGGTGCAGAGATCAAGCACTGTCTCCACCGCGTCCGTGTCCATCAGTTGCTTGCCGCCGCCATCGGTAAACAGGCCTTCAAACAGCAATTCCCCGATGAACGACCGCGGGACAATCACGCGTTCGTCTACGTAAAATGGAACCCCCTTGATGTAGGCCTTGTTCAGCAGGTAGGAGGCGGGCTTGCGCGTGGCGATGCGTGCCTCGATCATATCCGCCAGGCGCGCCCGTTCGTCTGGCAGCAGGCGCGCATCTAGAAACGGGTCGAGCCTGTCGATCGGCAGATGCAGGCTTTCGAGAATTATGAACGCCGCCTCGTCGACTGCATTGGTTGTGCCGTGGCCATAAGAAAGGCCCGTAGCCTCGAACCGCGAAATGGCATAGCGGAAAAAATCCCGCAGAGTGTGCAAATGTGTGCGGGCGTCTTCTGCTTGCGGCATTGAAATATCCTGTAAGGCTTGTGTTCGTGTATCCCACCTGCGCAGCGATCTGCAAGCTGGACCGGCGCGTGTTGTCACCGCACGAGCAGCGGGTTAGAAGAAACCAAGAGAAATTTGGGGGGAAGATGGCCTTTCTGTCTGTCAGGGCTTTTGCTGGTGCGGGCATCCTTGCCGGGCTCGCCACAGGCGCTGCGCTGGCGCAGGCTCCCGCATGGATTGACCCGGACCTTCTCACCAAAGCCAGGGCAGAAGGCACGCTCACTGTCTACGGTTCAATGAACGAGCAGGAGGCCCTGCCTTTCTGGAAGCTCTATACCGAAGCCACCGGTATCAAGGTCGACTATATCAGGTCTTCCGACACTGGAATTCTCAGCCGCATCGCTGTGGAATCGCGCGCAGGACAACCGGGCTTCGATGTCGTAGTCACCACGGCCGTCAGCAAATTGCCAGACAGAGTGTTGAAACAGTTTGACCTGAAAGACACAAAACACCTGATGCCGCAAGCCATCCCCGCAAACCGCCGCTGGTATGGGGTCTATGCCAATTACAATACGCCGCAGTTCAATACCAAACTGATGGACGGGTCTAAACTGCCCAGAACTTTCGAAGAGCTGGCGGCCCGAACCGATCTTGCCGGCAAGACGGCGATTGACCCGAATGATTCCCAATGGGTCTTCGCGATGTTCGAACATTACGGGGAAGCCAAGGCGCGCAAGCTCATCGGCGATCTCATGACGAATTTGAAAATCATCAAACTCGACGGGCATCTCGCGTTGGCCCGCGCCATCGGGCTTGGAGAGTACGCGATAACGCCGAACAATTACACCAACCTCGTCACCAATGTGAGCATGGCGGGAAATCCGACGGACTGGTGGGTAATCGAACCGGTTGCTGTGTTCTTCGGACAGATCGGCATCAGCGCCCAGGCGGCCCATCCCAATGCAGCATTGCTGGCTGCCGATTTCACTGTCGGTATTGAAGCACAGGAACAATTGACGAAAGCCGGGCGCATTCCTGTGCGGCGCGATGTGAAGCCGGTTCCTGCCGATCTTTACGAACGCTTTGGCAAGGCGCCCATCATCACGGTCACTTTCTCGCCGGAAGACGAGAAGAAATGGAAAGCAGTCACGCAACAATTGCTGGGGCGCTGAGAAACGATAGCAACACTGAACCTACCAAGGAGAGAAGCATGAAAATCTGCAGATATGACAACGACCGTCTGGGCATCGTGATCGGCGATAAGGTGCATGATGTCAGCGCCGCGCAGGAGGAAATCCGCAAGAGCGCGCCTTATGACATGATGGGCGATTGCGTTATTGCCGCTCTGCCACAATGGCGAGGCAAACTCGAAGAAATGGCCAAGAAGGCTCCAGGCAAAGCCATTTCCGACGTGAAATTCCTGCCGCCGGTCGCCCGCTTTTCCAAGGTGATGGCGGCGCCGACGAATTATCACGCCCACATTCAGGAAATGGCGGCACGGCAGGGTACAGCGGCGGAAGCGCATCGCGGCATCCTCCAGGCCGGGATCTTCCTCAAGGCAAATTCGTCCATCGTCGGTGAAAATGGCAACATCAAGTTGCGCTTCCCTGACCGGCTGAATGAACATGAGCTTGAACTGGTGATGATCATCGGCAAGCAGGGCACAAAAATCTCCCAGGACAAAGCTCTCGATTACGTCGCCGGATATTGCATGGGCATAGATATGACGGTGCGCGGAAAGGAAGACCGCAGCTTCCGCAAGTCCATCGACGGCTATTCGCCGGTGGGTCCCTGGATCGTCACCGCTGACGAAATTCCCGATCCGGACAATCTGGAACTGGAACTGAAGGTCAACGGCGTTACCAAGCAGAAGACCAACACGAACAATCTCATCTACAATTGCCGCCGTCTGATCGAGTTTGCGACTGAATATTACACGATCTATCCAGGCGACATCTACTTCACGGGAACACCACAGGGTGTCGCTCCGGTGAACCCCGGCGATTGGGTGACGTCGGCATGTCCGCAGATCGGCGAGTTGAAGATTCAGGCCATAGCACAGCCCTGATCTGCACGAAATCCGGGACGGCCCATTGCGCCGTTCCGGCCCAAGTTTGAGAAGATCGTGGCAGAGATTTTGCTTGGACATGTTGTCACAACACGTCGAATGCCGATGGACCTATCCCGCCGGCGTGCATGCAGGGACCAATAGCGGAGCAAAGTCATGGCAGATACTGAAGACCCTCTTCGCAAGGAGTTCGAGGCGCTGGCGCAACGCGCCGGCCTCATAATTCCTGACGACCGGCATGAAGTTTTCTTTGCCGCTTTCAAAGACTTCCGTCGCGTCATAGCCCGTCTGCACAAGCCGTTTGATCACGGTGTCGAAGTCGCCAGCAGTTTCGCAGTGGAAAGCGCCAAGCGGGGTGCGCCATGAGCAAGCCGCTGCACGAACTCTCTATTGCCGAAGCCGGACAGCAAATGCGGGCTGGGCCGCTTTCTTCAGTTTCGCTGACGGAGCATGCGCTGGCCCGGATCGCAACAATTGATCCCAAGATCAACGCCTTTATCACAGTGACGGCAGAACGCGCCTTGCAGGACGCGCAGGCCGCCGACGCGGATTTCACCAAAGGCATCGACAAGGGGCCACTGCAAGGTATTCCTTACGGATTGAAAGACATCTACGACACCCAGGGTATTCGCACGACCTGTCATTCCAAACTACGCGTCAACAACGTGCCCGCTCAGGACTGTGCAGTGGAAGAGAAGTTCCGCGCGCAAGGCGCAGTGCTCCTCGGCAAACTCGCGACACATGAATTCGCGCTGGGCGGTCCGAGTTTCGATCTGCCCTTTCCACCCGCACGGAATCCATGGAACCCTGATCATGCGCCAGGCGGATCTTCATCGGGTTCGGGCGCTGCAGTTGCCGCCGGATTGATGCGTGTCGCGATGGGTTCAGACACCGGAGGGTCCATCCGCGGCCCGGCTGCCTATTGCGGCATTGTCGGCATAAAACCGACCTTCGGATTGATCTCGCGGCGCGGCGTGTTTCCGTTGTCCTACTCACTCGACCATATCGGGCCGCTGACATTCAGCGTCGATGACGCCGCTATCATACTTGACGCACTCGCTGGACACGATCCGCATGATCCCGGCAGTGCTCATGTAGCCAAACCAAACTTTCGCGGATTGATGCAGGCCGGTGTGAAGGGGTTGCGCATCGGCATTCCCCGGCATTTCTTCGCCAAGGCGCCCGGTGTATCGCCCGAAGTGATTGCAGGTATTGACGCGACTGCGCAGTTGCTGGCGAAACTTGGCGCCCATGTCGAAGATATTACGCTACCCGAATACGATGACTTCGCCACCTGCGGCCGTGTCATTATGTTTTGCGAAGCCTTCGCTATACACGAAAAGGATTTTCGCGAACGCCCGCTCGATTTTGCGAAGAATACCTGGATGCGCATGATGCTGGGCGCTTTTGTGACTGCCCCTGACATCATTCAGGCGCACCGGCTCCGGCGGGAATTGATGCATGCCGTCAACAAGGCGCTGGAGAACTGCGACGTTCTGATGTGCGCCAGCGCCTTGAGCACTGCGCCTGCCTTCAATGGTCCGGGTGAATGGACAGCGCCGACAGATTCGCCCATTCACTCCATGCCGTTCAATGTCACCGGCCATCCAGCAATTTCGATGCCGGCAGGGCTAGCGAAAAACGGCCTCCCACTTTCGGTGCAGATCATCGGAAAGCATTTCGATGAACCGATGGTCTTGCGCGTCGCTGCAGCCTTGGAGAAAGAAACGGGATGGCCAGGCCCCCGTCCGGCGCTGGCTAACATCGCCTAGCCGTTCCTATCCGGAGTATAATATGTATAAGAATATGCCGGTAATCGCGCTCGAAGAGCATTATTTCGACCGCGAACTCGCAGCGCTTCCCGGATATGGAGCCCCGCCGCCAATCGCTAAAAAGCTCTACGATCTCGATGGAGAGCGAATCGAGGCGATGGATCGAGCCGGCATTGACGTGCAGGTGCTTTCACACAACGCCCCCTCAGGGCAGGGCCTGGGCGCGGATGGAAGCGAACTCATCCGCCGGGTCAACGACAGACTTGCGGAACTGTGCACAAGGCACCCAAAACGCTTCTTTGGATTCGCGGCGCTCGCCACTGCCGATCCCGATGCTGCGGCACGAGAACTCGAACGCTGCGTCAAGGAGCTTGGCTTCAAAGGCGCGATGCTGCATGGGCCAACGGGCATTCGTTTTATGGACGAACCGTTCTTCTGGCCGGTGTTTGAGCGCGCGCAGGCACTGGATGTGCCTATCTATCTACATCCAAGTTATCCCATGAAGGCCGTCGCTGATGTCTATTACGCGGATTACGCCAAGGCATTTCCATCCATCCTGAACGCCGGGTGGGGCTTTACGGTGGAAACCGCGACCGCTGCGATCAGGCTGATCCTGTCGGGCATGTTCAATAAATATCCGAAAACGAAAATCATAGTCGGTCACTTCGGTGAGGGATTGCCGTTTTTGCTCTGGCGCATAGATCAGGCGCTGTCGAGACCCGGCCAGGAAGGGATCAAATTCCGCGAGGTCTTCTGCAATAACTTCTGGCTCACCTGTTCTGGAAATTTTTCAACACCAGCTCTGCTTTGCTGCATGCAGGAACTGGGGATGGACCGGCTGATGTTTTCACTCGATTGGCCGTATGTTGATAATGAAGACGGTATGAATTGGGTTAAGACTTTGCAGATAAACGAGGCTGATCTGCGCAAGTTCATGTATGCGAATGCGCAACGCATTCTGAATATCCCATAACAAGCAGGAAACGTCCATGTACAAGAATATGAAGGTTGTTGCACTTGAAGAACATTATTGGGACGAAGAGCTTATCGAACGCACTAAGGATCGCGCGCTGGCGCGCGATGGCGAAATGAAACGCCGGCTCTATGATTTCGATACAGTTCGCATCGAACATATGGATCGCACCGGGATAGATTATCAGGTGCTGTCACATGCTGCGCCTTCGGGCCAGTATGTTTTCGGCGACGATGCAGCCGACCTCGTCAAGCGTGTCAACGACAGGCTCGCTGCTGGCGTTGCGCGCAGGCCGGACAGGCTCGGCGCATTTGCCGCTCTACCGACTGCCAACCCCGAAGCCGCCGCTGATGAACTGGAGCGTTGCGTCAAGCAGCTCGGCATGAAGGGCGCGATGATTCATGGGCCCACGGGAGAGAAATTCATCGACGGCAAGGAATTCTGGCCGATCTTCGAGCGCGCCGAAGCGCTGGACGTACCCATCTATCTGCATCCAGCGACCCCTCTACGTAGCGTCGTCGATGCTTATTACAAGGACTACATGAAGGCGTTTCCCACCGTCATCAGCGCGGGCTGGGGATTTACTGTTGAGACAGCGACGACCGCCATTCGCCTCATCCTTTCCGGGATGTTCGAGAAATATCCCAATTGCAAGATCGTACTTGGCCATTTCGGCGAAAGCATTCCCTTTCTGTTGTGGCGCATCGATCAGGCGTTGTCGCGGCCGGGACAAGAGGGCATCAAATTTCGCGAGACATTTTCGCGCAATTTCTGGCTGACCAGCAGCGGGAATTTTTCGACGCCGGGATTGCAATGCTGCGCACAGGAAATGGGCATGGACAAACTTATGTTCTCCGTAGACTGGCCCTATGTCGCCAATGAAGACGGGATGGACTGGATCAAGACATTGCAGATGAACAGCGGCGACATGGCCAAGTTTCTAGGCGGCAATGCGGCACAACTTCTGAAACTCTAGAGGATCCGGATATGAAATCCCTGATCGCATTTGCAGCGCTGGCGCTTGCATCGCAATCATTTCCTGCACGGGCAGATGCGGTCGAGGACTTCTATCGCGGCAAAACTTTATCGATGACCATCGGCACGTCAGCGGGCAATGATTACGATTTTCGCGCCCGCCTCGTAGCCCGTCACATGCCGAAATTCATTCCGGGGAACCCTCAAATTGTTTCCCGAAACATGCCAGGCGGCGGCGGCATTGTGCCGACGAACTGGTTTGCAAAACTGGCCCCGCGCGACGGCACTTCGCTTTATATGATCCAATCCAACATGATGTCAGCACAAGCGCTGGAGACACAGGGCGTCGCCTTCGATACGCGAAAGTTCTTCTGGATCGGGAATACGTCGCAGACGCCAAATGTCATCAATTCCTGGTATACGTCCGACGTCAAAACGATCGAGGACGCCAAGACAAAAGAGCTGGTTCTGGGCGGTTCAATCGGCTCGGCCAGCGCAGTCTATCCTGTGCTGCTGAATAAGCTCATTGGTACCAAGTTCAAACTTGTCACCGGCTATCCCGGAGGCAACGAATTGAATATCGCGCTGGAGCGTGGGGAGATACAGGGGCGCGGTTCAAACTCCTGGGCTTCGTGGAAATCCACTCGTCCTCAATGGCTGGCCGAAAAAAAGTTGATCATACTGGTGCAGATCGGATTGCAACGCGCGCCCGATCTTCCCGATGTGCCTACAGTGATCGAACTCGCGGCGAACGATCTCGACAAGGCCGTCGCGCGTTTCATATCTGCAGATACGGCGATTTCGCGTGCGGTGATCACAACTGAGGGCACGCCGCCTGATCGTGTGGCGGCTTTGCGCCGCGCCTTCGATGCGACCATGAAAGATGGCGAGTTTCTGGCCGAAGCCGGAAAAACGCAGATGGATATCAGCCCGCTATCGGGCGAAGAATCGCAGAAGATTGCTGATTCCATCGCCAATACCCCTCCCGAAGTTTTAGCCAGGGCGCGCGAGCTGCTCGGCGACATGTTGAAGTAGAGATCATGCCATCGAGCCGCGAACAAACTTCCATCTACAATCGCAACAAATTCAAATTGGGCCTTTTCGGGCTGAATTGTTCAGGTGGCTTGAGTCTGACCAAAGCGCCGGAACGCTGGGATGCGTCCTGGGACAATAATGTGATTGCTGCCAAACTGGCAGATGATGCGGGCTTTGAATTTCTTCTGCCTATCGGCCGCTGGCACGGCTATCGCGGGGAAATGGACACGCAGGGCACGACGTTTGAAACGTTGACCTGGGCTTGCGGACTGTTGGCTTCGACCCAACAAATCACAGTGTTTGGCACGCTACATGTAGCCTTCGTCAATCCGGTATTCGCGGCCAAACAGATGGTGACAGCAGATCACATCGGCCACGGGCGTTTCGGACTGAATATCGTTTCAGGCTGGAACCCTGGCGAGTTCAATATGTTCGGCGTTGCCCTCAACGAGCACGAAGATCGCTATGCCTATTCCGAAGAGTGGATCAGGATCGTCGAACGCATCTGGTCCGAAACCGAACCTTTCGATCACGACGGACGTTTTTATCAACTCAAGGGCGTATTGAGCAAACCCAAGCCTTGCTGGAATTCAAGGCCGGTTATTGTCAGCGCGGGCAATTCGCCGGTTGGCAGCAGCTTTGCTGCTAAAAATGCAGATTGTCTTTTTACAGCCATCGCGGTCCTCGAAGATATGCCAGCCAAAATCGCATCATTCCGCGCGTTGGCACCCGAAGGCCATATCCGCAACGTTTTCTCCGCTGCGCATCTGATGTGCCGCGCGACGCGCAAGGAAGCTCAGGAGTACCATCATTACATCGTGCATGAATGCGGGGACTGGGAAGCGGCCGAATATGCCGCGAATCTGCGCGGCAAGAGAGCCAATACCTGGATGAACACGCATGATGATCTGAAAGCGCGGCTTATGACCGGCTCCAGCCATCCCATCATCGGCAGTTACGACGACGCCGTGGAGATGTTTCAAAAGCTTCACACTATGGGAATCGACGGGCTTGCCGTCGACACGATCAATTATATCAAGGATTTTCCCTGGATACGCGACGAATTGCTGCCGCGCATGGAACGCGTGGGGTTGCGGGAGAAGACGCCGCGATAACAGACCAGTCGTTGGGCATGGAAATTTTGCAGAAATGGGTTATGAAGCGCCGGCATTTCCCCGCGCACGAATTGTGCCGCAATGTAGAGGTCAAGATGAATTCCGGTTTTGCAGGCTCACTGGGCGCGGTTGGGTTGTTGCTGGCAACACAAGCCGCCAGCGCCGATGCTGTCGAAGATTTTTATCGCGGCAAGAGTCTGACGATGGTTGTCGCGACAACAAATGGCAATGACTACGATAACCGCGGCCGCTTGCTGGCGCGCTGGATGGGCGAAGCCATTCCCGGCAAGCCGTCAATTGTCGTGCGCAATATGCCCGGCGGCGGCGGCATTGTCGGCGCCAACTGGATGACCAAGGTTGCGCCGCGCGACGGTACGGCCATGATGATGATCATGCAGCCCTCCGCCATGAATCAGGCGCTGGGCCTTGGCGCAATCGAATATGACGTGCGCAATTTCGGCTGGATCGGCAATACGTCGGACACGCCCAGTGTCATCACATCCTGGCATACGTCGGGTATTCGCACAGTCGATCAGGCGCGCGAAAAGGAGCTCGTTCTCGGCGGCACTGTCGGCACGGCCTCGGTCATATATCCCATGGTCCTGAACGAACTTGCTGGCACGAAGTTCAAGGTTGTGACGGGCTATCCCGGCGGCAACCAGATCAATCTCGCCATGGAATCAGGTGAAGTGCAGGGCCGTGGTTCCAATTCATGGTCATCGTGGAAATCAACACGCCCGCAATGGCTGAGCGAAAAGAAAATCCACATCCTCGTTCAGGTCGCGCTGAAACGTGATCCCGATCTTGCCGACGTGCCCCTGATGCTTGAACTCGCACGGAATGACTTTGACAGGCAGGTGCTGACCTTCCTGTCCGCTGACACAGCCATCGCGCGCGCCGTTGTTACAACTCCCGGCGTTCCAGCCGAGCGTCTCTCGACCTTACGCAAGGCTTTTGAAGAAACGATGAAGCGCAAGGATGTGCTGGAAGAGGCCGAAAAGATCCAGATGGACGTCAGCGTGCTGTCCGGAGAGGAAAGCGCAAAGATCGCCGCGTCCATAGTCAATGCTGATCCGAAGGTTGTTGAACGCGCCCGCGCGATTATCGGAGCGCACGCGAGATAACTCAAGGTGATCCCGGAAATCGCAAAGCGATTATCCGGAATGACATGGATTTGCCATCCAGATCACCTGCCGGTGAGCCACAGCGACATCAGCAGGGATTGGGAAGTAGGCGTCCAAGGCCCCAGTGCAACGCCTGCCTTGCGAAGACCCTCCGCGACCCAGATGTTACAGGGGGTAAATATGTTGAAATGTCTATTTTCTTCGTAGAACAAATCGCCCTCTTCAAAAGTCGCACCTTTGACAAGAACTGCTTGACCGTCGACATCGCGCTGGAAGCCTGCAACAACATGCGCGACGAGGCGTCGATAGTCCTCGCGCGCCAATTTGATCGTGCGCGCGCCCGGCGCCGTCGCGATATCCCGCGTGGGATAAACGTGCATGACCGAAGCATCGCCGGTAATTGCCTTTAGAACTGCGGTGAGGCGGATGTCCGCATAGGTCCCCGCCGTGGTATAGAAATCGCGCGAACCCCATCCGATCACGAGATATCGCAAGTCCGGATGATCAAACAGCATGCCGGAAGGGCGCAGGAAGCCGAGGCGATCAATCAATTCGCTATCGACGGGTAATGCCAGATCTGCATGCAGGAACGTCGCAAGCAGATAGATTTCGACCTGTTCGCTTCCGCTCGAAGCGACAGCTTCTGAGGGCGGCCATGTCAGACCACCAGCGAATGCTGCAAAGTAGTATAGTGTGGGAATGGCCGCTAACGCGCCAAGAATTCGCGCAAGCCGCCTGATCCACCTGAACCTGACGCCTCCGTTAAGGCGTCAGCTTATTTCTTTTTCTTTGCCGCCGGCTTTTTCTTTGCTGCAGGCGCAGCAGCTTTCGGCGCTATATCATGGGCCGAACGCATGGCCTTCTCATCATGATAGCCGCCTGCGCCAGCAGCCTCTCCCTCTTCGGCTTCAAACGCCAGAATATTGGGAATGCTGCCGGGTAGACCCAGTTCGCTCCAGCGATCGCCGACCTTGTCGTAGATCGACTTGCGCAATTTCGTGCGCTTGGAGAAGACCGGCAAATAGCGATGCTGCTTGCACGCGTTGATCAGCGCCTTGGACCCATAGGGACGGATTTCCGGCGGGTTCTGGCTGGGGTCAAGCCCGGTAGACCATGTGCTGCGCAGAATATCGATATCATCGCTGGGGTTGCAGCGGCTGCCCATAGCCCAGAGCACCTGATCCATATCGGTGGGATCGACATCTTCGTCAACGGCAATAATCCACTTCGTATAATAGGCTCCGCCCGGCACCTGCGCGGCCAGCGCCAAAACTTGCGCGGCATGGCCAGCGTATTTCTGTTCCAGCGAAATGATCGTCATGCCAAACCCGCCGGCAGCGGCAGGATGCGAATAAACGCCGGCTATGCCGGGCACACCAAGCTTGTCGAGATCGTCCCAGATTTTGGCGCCGCGCAGGATCGAGAAGAAGCCGCTCTGCTCGCAGGAAGGATAATCGGCCATGAGGGCATTGGTCAGGATCGGCTTGTCGCGATAATGGATCGCGGTGATTTCCACCAGCGGCGCAGCGGCTTCCGGCTTGCCATAATAGCCAGTGAATTCGCCGAACGGCCCTTCCGGCGCCATGGCCTGTGGGCGGATGACGCCTTCAACCACAAATTCCGCGCTGGCGGGAAACAGCAGATCGCTGTGCTTGGCCTTCACAACCTTGATCGGCTCGCCCTTGATGCCGCCGGCATATTCATATTCGGAAACCGTCTTTGGAAAGGATTGTGAGCCGACCAGCATGAACAGCGGGTCAATGCCCCAGCAGGCGACCACGGGCACGGATTTGCCCATAGCCCAGGCGCGGGTGATGTGCAGGCGGGCATCCTTGCCCGGCGAGAGATAGAGGCCGGTGTGGTTCTTGTCCTGCACCATCATGCGATAAGTGCCAACGTTGAGATAACCGGTATCGGGATCCCTGGTGATCACGGCATCGCAGGTGCCAGCGTAATCGCCGCCATCCAGCGGCCAATGGCGGGGGATCGGCAGTTTGGTGAGATCGATATCCTTGCCGGTGAGCGTGTTGGCAAAACAGGGCGCTTCGCTGGCGGGAACTTCTTCGGGCAGCGTGCGCTTCTTCATCTTGTCTTTGGTGCGCCGGATGAGTTCCACCGTCGGCGTATCGGGATGTTCTTCCAGCGAAAGCGCAATGCGGCGCACACTCGGGCCGTAGACATTCCACAGATGACGCGCGCCAATGGGGCTCTTTTCAAATCCCTTGGGCGTGTTGAAGAGAACCGTAGGCGAAGGCTTCTGCTTGGCGACGAGATAGCCGATGGCGCTCATCTCCTCTTCGATATCGACGGGCTGATCAATCGTAACCAGTTCGCCGATGTCTTCCGAACGCTGCAGCCATTCGCGCAGATCCTGAATGGGGTGGTTGGCGAGGGGTGGCGGTACGCGCTTGTTCATGATGGCCTCTTTAGGTTTCCTCAGAGCGTGCCACCTTTATGCGGCAGTTCTGCCCCTGTTTAGACGATGGATAGGCGAACGCAAGAATGTTGCAGGCCCGCCCGCCTGCATCGGCGATTTTGTGCTTGAGCGATATGGCGCTATAGCAAACCATGATCCAGAAGAGGCTGCGGGACATGGCCTCTGGGTTTTCTTCGGGAGGGAAAATGTTAAGCTCGATCGTCCGTTTGATGTCGCTGTCGGCTGTTTTGGCGCTGGCGCAGGGTCTGCTGGCCTCACCGGCGCAGGCCCAGAACTGGCCGCAGCGCCCGGTTCTGCTCATTCTGCCCTTTGGGCCAGCTTCCGGGGCGGATATTGCGGCGCGCCTCCTTTCGGAAAAGTTGAGGGAATATTGGGGCCAGCCCGTGGTCATTGAAGGCAGGCCGGGCGGCGATGGCCTTATTTCCGTGCGCGGAGTGCTCAATGCCAAGGATGATCACGTCATCTTCTTCGGGCCAACCAGCGCCTATGTTGTTCACCCCTATGTCCACGAAAATCTCGCCTATGATCCCGAGCGCGATCTGCAGCCCATTGCCGGCGTTGCAAAGGTGCAGGTGGCCATCGCGGCAACCAAAAGCCTTGGCCCCAAAACCCTGAAGGAATTTGTGGCGCATGTTAAAGCCAATCCGGACAAGCTGAGCTATGGCGTCGCACCCGGCTTTTCGGAATTCGTCTTCAACGGGTTCGTGCGCGAAAATGATCTCAAGATCGTCAAGGTGCCCTATCGTGACATAACACAGGCGCCGCCGGATCTTGGTCTGGGCCGCATACAGCTGGCCATGATGTCCTATGCGGCCATGCGCGCGCAGGAACAAACCGGCGATATCATCGTGCTGGCCATCAACGACACCAAACGTTCGGAAATTGCGCCCGATACACCTTCAGCCGTCGAAGCCGGATTTCCCGGCCTCGTCGCAAGCCCCATACTGGGTTTTATGGGCCATCGCGACATGCCACTGGCCATACGTCAGAAGGCGGCGGCAGGCATTCTGGAAGCGATGAAGGACGGCAATATTATCGCTGGCCTGAGCCGCTCCGGCCAGCCAGCCGCGCCCATGGGCGTCAATGAATTTGCTGCAGCGGTCAAAGATCAATTTGAACAGGTCGCGCGTATCGCCAAGGTGCTGAACATCGAGCGGAAGAAATAGGAGGGGTGAACGCATCCAAACAGGAATGCGTTCCACTCAACGAAATCAACCACTGTCATCTGAAGAATGGCGCACTCGAAGGGATTCGAACCCCTGACCCCTGCCTTCGGAGGGCTTCACCGCTCTGGATTACCTATGTTATTTCAATAGGTTATCGCCTATCTCTCTATACGATTATGTTCCGTTTATTTCTGGTCCGTTTATTTTATCTAATTATAACAGAGACTTAGCTCGAATTTTTGCTCGTTCGTTTTTGGTTTTATAACGTAAAACATGTGGTGCCAGACTGCTTCGCCCCTCTTCCCTTTAATCAGCTCTGCCCCTGTGATCAGCGCACCGACAATGTACACAGTCAGGTTCTAGCTGTAAAAGTCAGCAAGGGTCTGACTGTTGCTTACGGGACAGCAGACGCCCAACTAGGAAGCGAACAATGGCTTTTGGGCATCCAACCATGACCGCCATGCTGATCATCAACGCCGTGCTGGGCGTCATATTCGTCTGGCAATTGGTTGAAGGC
>CANJJI010000018.1 GCA_947474545.1 Beijerinckiaceae bacterium
GCGCAAGCGGCGGATGCCGCGCGTCCGCAATCACGGAAAATGGGCCATGCAAGGCCAGAACGGTATGGCGAACGCCCGGAAACAGCGCTATCCGGCAAAATCAGCCCCAAGCTGGCGAATCCCCCGAAGAGTTTTGCAAGAGGCTCGACGTCGTGAAAATACAGAGTGTATAGCCATCAGGTTTTGCCTGGCGGCAGGCTTCTGCGCCGGGAATGAAATTGGCTCCTGACCGGTTTTCCATGATCAAGGTTTGCCCCATGATGGGGGATACCGCGGCTGCTATACGCCGCGAAACCACATCTGTTATGGCGCCAGCGGGAGCAGCGACAATCACGCGAATGGGCTTGTTGGGAAAATTTTGTGCTTGGACGGCTGATGCGTTGCAAAGTGCGGTGAAGACGGCCGCCGCGAATAGCTTTTTAATCATTGCGGTTCCTCCGGTTTAGCTAGATTCCAAGCTGTGGTGCGGTGCTTATTTTATCTTTGGCACGTTGAACTTGCGCAAGATCTTGCCGGTTTCCTCTCGTTCACGCGCCACATACTCAGTGAATTCTTTCACGCCTGTCACGCGTGGTTCAAGCAGTCTGTCGATTAGAAAACTTGTGACATCGGGCTTGTTGATGGCTTCGCCGACCTGTTTGTTGATCTGTTCGAGAATGACGTCCGGCGTGCCAGCTGGTGCAAACAGGCCGACCCATGTCGCCATGGGGAATCCGCCAAGGCCAGCTTCCTCGTAGATGGGAACTTCTGGAAGTTTTGGGCTGCGCGTCTTGGTGTCCTGAACCATGATGCGGCCCTTTGTGTCGCCGGGATTGTCGGCCCAGGAGCCAAGTGCACTATAGGTCATCTGGATTTCACCGGAAGCTAGCGCCGCCAGCAATTCATTGGCGCCTTTGTAAGGCACTTCGACAATGTCGGCGTTCCATTTTTCAGCGACATGGTGACGGAAAACATTGGCGCTGCTGGCCGGGCCGTAAGTGCCGAAATTCATCGTACCTGGCTTGGCTAGAACGAGCGCTTTCAATTCGTCCACGCTCTTGATGTTGAGTTTGGGCGAAGCCACCATGCCGCCAATAAACATGCTGAGGATGACAATGGGGCTGAAGTCTTTTTCCGCATTGTAGGGCAGGTTTTCGACAAGGTGCGGATTGAACGTCACGGTCGAGGTGGTGAAGATGCAGAGCGAATAGCCGTCTGGTTTGGCGTGCCGGCAGGCTTCGGCGACAGGAATGAAATTGGCTCCAGCCTTGTTGTCCATGATCCATGGCTGGCCCATGATCGGCGAAGCCGCAGCTGCAATGCGCCGTGAGACTACGTCAACAAATCCGCCTGCAGGCACGGGTACGAAGACGCGGATGGGTTTGTTGGGATAGTTTTGTGCGAGGGCAGGGTTCGCGGTGACGATAGCAAGTGTCAGAGCAGTGCTGAGCATTTTCGCAAGCATGAAGTCCTCCCCATTTTACGCAGCGTCTGCGTGTCTTTTTCCTATTGTATTTTGGGTATGTTGAACTTGTGCAGTAGTTTGCCGGTTTCCGAGCGCTCGCGTGCGACGTAGTCGGTAAATTCCTTAGCGCTGCTGATTCGCGTCTCGATCAACTGGCCGACGAGATATTCTGCAACGTCAGGCTTGACGAGCGTTTCGGCGAGCTGGCGGTTAACCTGTTCGATGATCGCATCGGGCACGCCAGCGGGCGCGAACATGCCAAGCCATGTGTGAATGGGGTATTCGCCCAGACCCGCTTCTCCATATGTCGGGACATCCGGGATCTTCGGGCTGCGCTTGAGCGCATCGAGGGTGACGATACGGCCTTTGGAATCGTTGGGATTGTCGGCCCAATTGCCGAGGGCCGTCCACGTCATCTGGATTTCGCCTGATATCAGCGCAGCGACGAGTTCATTGGCGCCTTTGTAAGGCACTTCAACGATCGGCGTATTCCAGCGTTCGGCGACATAGTGGCGGAACACATTGGGACTTGTCGAAGGTCCATAGGTGCCGAAATTGAACGTGCCGGGCTTGGCCAGCACCATCGCTTTCAATTCATCGATACTCTTTACGTTCAGTTTGGGCGAGGCGACGAGGCCGCCGATCAGCATGCCCAGATTGATGATGGGGCGGAAATCCTTCTCGGCATCATAAGGCAATTTCTCGATCAGATGCGGCGCGAAGGTCAGCGTCGATGTGCTGAAGACGCAGAGCGTATAGCCATCAGGCTTGGCATGACGGCAGGTTTCGGCAGCGGCAATGAAATTGGCGCCGGGTTTGTTCTCGATGATCCAGTTCTGTCCCATGACAGATTGCGCGCTGGCCGCGATGCGGCGAGTTACGATATCGGTAAGTGCGGCGGGCGGGACAGGCACGATGACGCGAATGGGGCGTGCGGGATAGTTCTGCGCACATAAGGGAGTCGCGGCCACAATGGTGGCAGATAGGGCAGCAGCGAGAGCTTTATTGAGCATGATTTTATTACCTTGTTAGAACCAGTTTTCACGATGCAGGCGTCCACCATCAACAGTGACGACTTCTGCGGAGACCCAGCTGGCGCGATCTGAGGCCATGAAGACCACGACATTGGCGACTTCCTCCGGCATAGCCGCCCGATTGAGCGGCTGATCCTTGCTGAGGCCATCGCGCCAATTCGCGTCCGTGCCGGTCTTGTCGCGGGCGCGTTGCTTGTGCAGATTTTGCCAGCGTTCAGTTTCAACCGCGCCGGGACTTACAGCTACAATGCGGATGCCGTCATCTATGCTGCGTCCACCCATGGCTTTGGTGAGGCCATAGAGTGCAATATTGGCCGGCGTGCCGCAGGCGTAGCGCCATTGCGCTTTTTCGCCGCCGGTTCCCACGACGTTTATGATAGCTTTTGGTGGCTTGCCTTTCATGCGCGCGTACATGGCGCGGGTCATGTTGATGTAACCAAAGACCTTCAAATCCCAGGCTGCACGCCAGCGTTCTTCATCCACTTCGAAAATATCGCCTATGGGAATGGCGCCGGCGTTGTTGACGAGAATGTCAGTGTCCGCATAAGCGGCGACAAGCTCTTCGGCTGCGCCGCGCTTGCTGAGATCGACCGAGCGTCCCTCAATCGTGCCGGGGCCAGCGCTTTGCAGGGAAGCCACTGCATCATCGATTTTTTTTTGATCCCGCGCGGCTATGGCGACGTGGCAGCCTTCAGCGAGAAATCCACGTGCGACAGCGAGGCCGATTCCCTGCGAGCCTCCGGTGATGAGGACGCGGCGCCCCGCCAGTCCCAGATCCATGGCATTTCTCCCTGTGCTGTTTTTTCCCAGTTAAGGGCATGCTACACATTTTTCAGGAGGAAACCATGGCCGAAACAACACAAGATCCCAAACTTCTCATTGGCACCTGGAAACAGATGGCAGGTTTCGTTCGCGATGCCGATGGCGGGCCGGAACGGTCAAATCTCAGCAAGGCTCCCAACGGGTTCATGAGTTTCATGGCCGATGGGCGCATGGTGAATCTGACTGTGGATTCCAGCCGCAAGGCGGCCGAGCATAATCCGCCGACTGAAGCGGAAGCCGCCCACTTGCACCGCACATTGATTGGCTATGCAGGGACGTGGCGGATCGACGGCAATCAGGTTTTTTACGACCTCGATGTCAGCTGGAACCAGTCGTGGACCGGCACAGAACAGATGCGTTACTGGCGGCTGGAAGGGGCTGATACCCTGCATGTCTCCACAGCTGAAATGATGAACCCGCTGACTGGCAAGATGAGCGTCTTCCGGCTGGTGTTCGAGCGGGTGAAGCCGGCAGCGGCCAGGTCTTGACACGCTGCGTTCTTTCTCCGCACAACAAATCCAAGAAACCATACCGATCCGGGAGGACAGAATGACTGATATTGCCGCACTGAAACAGGAACTCGTGACTGCCAATCGCATTCTGGCCAAAGAGAATGTGCTGGATTCCTTTGGCCATATCACTGTGCGCCATCCCGATAATCCCAACCATTTTTTCATGTCCCGCGCCCGTGCGCCGGAAGTTCTGGTGGAGAGCGACATTCTGGAAATGACGCTGGAAGGCGTCGTGGTCGGGCCAGAGCCTTCGCCCGGCAAGCCTTATTCGGAGCGCTTCATTCATGGCGCGATCTTCGAGGCGCGGCCGGATGTAATGTCGGTGGTGCATAATCATTCGCCGAGCGTCATCCCGTTCAGCGTCACCGGGCGCAAAATGAAGCCCATCATGCATATGTGCGCGCCTATTGGGAACGACATTCCAACCTGGGATATCCGCACGAAATTTGGCGACACCAATCTGCTGGTGACGAATATGGACATGGCGCGCGATCTCGCCAAAATGCTGGGACCGCGCACGGTGTCGCTGATGCGCGGCCACGGCAGCGTGGTCGCCGGTAAATCGATCCGCGATGTCGTGTTCACCTCGATCTACATGGAAAAGAACGCGGACATGCTCATCAAGTCGCTGACCATTGGCGATGAAGTGATGTATCTCAGCGATGGTGAAGTCGCCGCCAATGCGGGCGGGCGCGCAGGCTTCACGCTGGAGCGCGGCTGGGAGAACTGGTGCAACAAGGTCTCGCGTCCTTATATCGCCCTTGAATGGGATATGGGTCCCGGCTTCTCCAAAACCGACAGATAGATTTCAACCGGGAGCGAAGAGATGACCGAAAAATCCAGGGAAGAGCTGACCGCCAATATGTATGGCAAGAAACTCTGGGTCTGTATCACCCGCGCGGCCAAACCGCGTGAAGAAATCATGAAACATATCGAGCCGCATCTGCGTCATCAGATCCGGCTCGAAAAGGAAGGCATCATGTTTGGCGCTGGGCCCTTAACGGCAGCGGGCTCAGAGCCCGGCGGGCTGGGTCTTGTGGTTATCCGCGCAGAGAATGAAGCCGAAGCGCGGCGGATTTTCGATGCTGATCCGCTGCACGCTTCAGGTGCACGCACTTACGAACTCTATCAATGGACGATGAACGAGGGGCGGATCAATATTTCAATTGATCTATCGGACAAGACTTACAGGCTGGATTGAAGGCCCGGCGCGCCCGCCTGGACTTTGGCGAATAGGCGATACTGTGTTCTATTTCGAAACATAGAGCGTAGCGGCGCCGGACGCTTTTTCAACAACCGCCTTGGCAATTGTGTCGAACGCGGCGATCATTTGCGCTCCGTTTGAGGCGCTTAATCTGTTGGCTGCTGTGCTCGCACAATTGGTAAAGAGTCCTGTTGCGACTGAATCGCTGGAATTGACCTGAAAGCCGATTGTATAAACCGTTATTCCTGCGGTCTTCATATTCGAACACAGGGTGGCCGTTTGCGAAGCGGAATTGCCGTTTGCGGACAAGTAGTAAGTGTTGAAATCGAAGTCGGACATCAAGACTGCCACTTTCATGGTTGTCTTGGCATCGTAGGGGTCGGGCGCATTTCCCGCGCCCCAAATTCCCGCCCATGATGGCGATAACGCGTACCAGCTGAATGCAGTCCCCAGATGACCTGCGGTAGAGCCCGCCGTCGTATAGGCCGTAATGGCGTTTTTAAGCGTCGTCTTGTCGCTGGACAGGGGCATCACCAGCGCAGTGGCTGGCACGTTTGACGACAGGTTTTGTGTATAGCTGCCTGCGCTTCCAAGCGCATTGTTCTTTTTCGTTCTGAAGCTGCCGAAATAGGATAAGGCGCTTGGCGCATCTTCAGTAAAAGCATATCCGCCTCCGCGCTCGACCACGCTGGTCCATGATGATGTTGGATTGCTGCCGGTCATCGACTTGTAGCGTGTGCCTACGTTTACCGCGGAAGAGAAGGGGACTAAAGCAACACGCGATTTATACGGCGTCTGGGATGTCTGGACGACAGTATCGATGAGGCTCTTGGCGGCTTGTTGCATTGCGGCCAGCTTGGTCAGGTTGGGTGTTCCGGAGTTCTGCGACATTGAAACCGTGACGTCGAGCATTAGGGCTACTTCGAGATTCATGCCCAGTCCGCCAGCAGCAGGGGCAGCGGACGTGACCTCAGCAACGGCTGTTATATTTGTGGTCTTCTTCGACGGGCTGATCAATGGAATGAAAAAATTTGATTGCGTCGTCCGGGCCGTGATCGAGACTTTGCCAGTGGCGGAATCGACGAGGGGTGTGTCAAGCGTTGCGGTCCAAGCGCCCTTGGCGGCTGCGAACGTGTTGGTCGCCGCGAGGGATGCATTCGTGGTGTTCTTGTCGGCCTTGAATGAAATGGCCGCTGCGAGGGCAGCGGCGTCGGCCGCCGATTGAAGGCTTGCTTTTGACGAGTAAGCGCGGGCAACATCGACGGAAATTCCCAACGTCGTGACAATCGGGATGGTAGACAATGCGAAAATTACGGATGTAGCGCCACTATTGTGCTTCAGGAAAGCGGGCAATGTCCGTAAGGCCGTCATGTCATGGTCTTCCCGTTTAGGAACATGACGCACGTAACATAGGTCAAGTATTGGCCGCGTTAATTGAATTGGTAGATATTTCTCTTTTTTAATTCGCTAAAATTGTAATGAAACCTGTCAGAGGCATTTGGAAAGAAGCGTATGAGTTGACCTGATAAAATCGCCCGAATTTTGTGCGGATGCCTCCCGCCGTTAGTTGCCTGGCCATTTCTTGATGTAAAATTCAGTTCACCTTGAAGCCTGTTACCTTGATGATACGTTCCCAGCGCGCAGCTCCCGCCTTTATCTCCTTAGTCATGTCTGGTGTCGCTCCCTTAGTGCTAAACTCCCAAAATTTATCTGGTTCATGATGTTGAATGAATTCCAAGCTTGCTATTTTTTAAATCTGGCATAGATTATATTTGCATAAAGAATTTATTAAATCACTGGCCTTGTGGGAGGCGGATGTGACCAAACGCATCATTGTTCTATCGGATGGTACGGGCAATGCCGCCGCCAATTTATGGCGAACGAATGTCTGGCGTATGTTCGACGCTTTGGACCTGACCGATGCGGATCAGGTTGCTGCTTATGACGATGGCGTCGGTACCTCCTCTTTCAAGCCGATGGCAATTTTAGGCGGCGCATTCGGTTGGGGCCTGAAGCGCAACGTGCTCAACCTCTATAAATATGTCTGCCGAAACTATAGCGCTGATGCTGAAATCTATGGCTTCGGGTTCAGCCGTGGCGCCTTCACAATCCGCGTACTGAATGGATTGATTTTGAACCAGGGGCTTGTGGCGGCGAAGTCTGAGAGCGAGTTGAACCGGCTCGCCAAAGCCGCTTACCGGGAATACCGTGCCGAGAAATTCAATTCATTGTGGCAAATTGAAAAGCCGTTTCGCGCTGCGCGTAATTTCGTTCTGAACCTCTATGATCGCGCGCGTAGACTGCCAGTTTATGAACACGGCAAAAATATCCAGGTCGAAAATATTCGCTTTCTGGGTTTGTGGGATACAGTGGCCGCTTACGGCCTGCCGATTGACGAGATGACACGTGGTGTCAGCCGTTATCTGTGGCCGTTGGAATTGCCCGATCGTGTTTTGAGTTCCCGGGTGCAGCGTGCCTGTCATGCGCTCGCGCTTGACGATGAACGCACGACCTTTCATCCTATCCTGTGGACTGAGGAATATGAAACAGCCGCAGCAAAAACTGCGGCTACAACGAGCGAAGAGAGAATCTCGCAGGTCTGGTTTGCCGGGGTTCACACCAATGTTGGCGGGGGATATCCGGATGACCGGCTCGCCTATATTCCACTTTACTGGATGATGAAGGAGGCTGCGCTGTGTGGTCTCAAATTCAAGAATGGCCTGGATTCCAAACCGGACGTTGAGCCAGAGGCGATGCGGCATGTAAAACTGGGACGCGACAAGGATGGGCGGCTCTATGACTCCCGCAAGGGCCTGGGCGGTTATTATCGTTATGGCCCGCGCCGGCTCGACGATCTCTGTAATCCAAAATTGCCAGTCAAAGATCCTGATCATGTGCAGATCGACTTGCCGAAGGTCCATGCCAGCGCGCTGCAAAGAATTCGCGGAGATAATGTCTACGGGCCAACGGGTATCGGCGCCCGTTATGCGGTGGTCGATGGGGACGACAATCGGATTTTGCGTGGCAACGATAACAAGATTGAATCGCCAGAGCAGGCTTCCGCTCGTGATGTCGCACAGGAGCACGTGCGTGATCTCATATGGCAGCGAAGGTTCGTTTATTTTCTCACGCTTGCGGCATCCTTTCACCTCGTATTGTTTCCACTCATATGGCAGACGGTGAAGGCTGCGGAGTTCGACACCAAAATCCGGTTTGTTTCCGAAACGATACGATTTGCCGGTTCGTTTCTGCCGGCGATGTTTGCGTTCTGGATTAGTGCCTTTGCCGCCAGTCCATGGACGTTTCTGATCGGTGTGGCTTGTGTTGCCGGGTTCATCATCTGGAGCACAATGTTGGCCGGACAAATCACAGATACCATGCGGCGCATATGGCTTGACGGGCCGGTAACGGCACCAGCGCCATCGGGCGTTGTGTATCTTTTGCGCACGCATCCTGCTTATCAGCGTTTCATACGTGCGATGAAGCGGAAGATTATTCCGGTCGCTTCGGTGTTCGTACTCCTTTATGTGGGTTTGGCGATTTACAGTCACCTGGCTTTCAATATCGCAGATTCTGCAGGCGCCTTTTGTCACGAAGTTAAGGGCAAAAGCCTGCTGGACGTGCCGGTTGCGGCCGAGATCAGCGCACCGGACATGTTTTCGACAAGAAAATTGTGCTGGGCCAGCGGCATCAAGGTCGAGCCCGGTGTCCGCTATTCGTTCAGGATCGAGCGTGGCGAACGCTGGATGGACAAGACTATTCCTGCCGATCTCGGTGGCTTCGATGTTTCAGAAGTACCGGGATTTTGGTCGCGAATTGCAATGACGGTCGCGGTTCCATTCCGCCGCGTCATCATGCGTCCGTGGTTCCTGCCAATCCTGCGCGTTGGCGGCTCGGGCACAGACGAATATTTCGTTGATCCGCCGGGGCCTGTGGCTTCCCCCGATATCGACACGCGGACTTCTGGCGTTTTCCGCGCGCGTCGCGAAGGCGAGCTGTTTTTGTATGTGAATGACGCCGCGCTGGCGATTCCGGGGCTGCAAAAGATTTTCTACAACAACAACAAGGGTACGGCGACGCTCAGCATCCGGCGCACTGCGCAGCAATGAAAAAGCCCTCTCCGGTTTTCCGGAAAGGGCTTCAAGTTGGCCGTGATTTTCGCGGCTTATATTTAAAATGCCCTACTTGATGCCCAGCAATTGCTGCGCATTCTTGTAGCAGATCTTTTCCATATCAGCCTGGCTGAAGCTCAGGCCTTCCATGATCTTGATGGTTTCGCGAATGTAGCCGGGGCCTTTTTCGGGATCGAACGGGCAATCGCTGGCGAAGAGCGCCTTGTCTGCGCCATAAAAGGCGAGGCCGCAATCGGTCGCGGCTTTCGAGCCGAACACGGCGGTGTCGGCATAGAAATCCTTGAAGTATTGCAGCGGGCTCTTCTTCATGTTGGCGCGCAGGGTCTTGTAATCCTCGTCCGTGGTGCGGTTGCCTAGCTGATCCCAGCCCGGGCCGACGCGGCCTTCAAAGTAAGGAACCATGGCGCCGAGGTGATGGGCCAGAACCTTGAGATCCGGGTGGTCGTCCAGCACGCCGCCGAACACGAGGCGGGCCATCGCAACGGAGGTCTCATAGGGCCAGCCAAAGGTCCACCAGATTTCATAAAGCGATTTCTTCTCGGTCTTGTAGTCCGGCAGGTCGAATGCGCCGCGCGAGGGATGCAGGAAGACCATCTTGCCGGCCTTTTCCGCAACTTCGAACACCGGACGGAATTCTTTGTCGTCCAGCGGCTTGCCGTTGATGTTGGTGTGGATCTGGACGCCGCAGGCGCCGTTCTTGAAGGCGCGCTCCAGCTCCTTGGCGGCGTTGGGCGAATTCATCGGCAGCGAGGCGAGCCAGCCGCAGAAATAATCGCTTTCCTTGGCGCAGAGATCGGCCATGCCGTCATTGCCCAGCTTGGCGAATTCTTCCACTTCTGAAGGGGTGCCGAGAGCTTCCAGCGGCGGCATGCCCAGCGAAATCACCTGGGTATAGTCATATTTGCCGCGGAACATGTCGCAGACCTGCTTGCGCCGGTCGAGATCATAAATGGCGGGAACGCCACGCATGCGCGCGCCGATATCGGCCACGGCGCCGGAGGTGGACATCATCTTGTCCCAAAGCTGTCCAGGGAAGAAGTGGTTGAAACAGTCGATATAACGCATGTCTAGAATTCCTCCGCTCGGGGGTTTTGCGCCGGTTTCCGGTTGGCCGGGTTCATAGCGGGGTTTTCGTCCGGGGCAAAGAGGAATGTCGCCGCAGAGGTGAGACGGCCGTTTGGAAACCTGCGCCCCTCCTGTTAGCCTCCGGGAAAACAAACATCCAGGAGGCCGTTTTGTCCGCACCATCACCAGATCTGCGAAAACTGCGTATCGACCACAATGGCTCGCTGGTATCGCCACCGTGGCTGAGCGTGGCCTTCCGGCAATATGCGCAATCTGAGATCGACGAAGCGGCCCTGCGGGCGGTGCAGGACCGGGCCATTCTGGATGTGCTGAAAAAGCAGGCGGAAATTGGCATGCCTGTGGTGAGCGACGGAGAATTCCGCCGCCGCAATTTTCAGGAAAGTTTCAGCATGGCCGTTTCGGGCTTCGATGTGCCAGTCGGCAAGGAGCGTTCGCTGGAACGGCTGGAGCCCAATTCGCCGTTGCGGCGGACGGAGCAGGACTTTAAAGCTGCCGGGCCTGTGCTGCTGACGCGGCGTCCCACATTCGAACGCCTGAAACTCAAGCGCAATGTGATTGCGGAAGAATATCGCTTTTCTGCCGGGCATAGCGATGTGCCTGTTAAAGTGAGTCTGATCGGGCCGGACCGGATTTCCCAGCGGTTTGCCTGGGAAGATTCCAATGGCGTTTATTCCGGTCTCGACGATTTTGTCAGCGATGTCGTTGCGATTGAGCGCGCGATGATTCAGGAGCTGGTGCAAGCCGGCTGCCGTTATGTGCATATGGATGCGCCGGGGCTGACGGCCTATGTCGATCATGTCTCGCTGGAGCGCATGCGCTCGCGCGGCGAAGATCCGGCGCGCAATCTGGAACGCGCCATACAAGCGGAGAATGATGTCATCCGCGGATTTCCGGGTGTGACGTTCGCGCTTCATATCTGCCGGGGCAATCCGCGTGGGACCGATCCTGTGACGGGCAAGATATTGCCGCAATGGCATCGCGAAGGCACTTACGACGCAATCGCCGAGCAGCTGTACAACGGTCTCGATCATCACAGGCTCTTGCTGGAATATGACAGCGAGCGCGCGGGCGATTTTACTTCCCTGCGTTTCGTGCCGAAGGACAAGATTGCCGTGCTTGGGCTTGTGACGACGAAACTCGCTGACGTCGAAGACAAGGATCATCTGAAGCGCCGTATTGATGATGCCGCGCGCTATTTGCCGTTGGAGCAACTCGCGCTGAGCCCGCAATGCGGATTTGGCGGCGTCGGGGTGCTGCAACTGAAAGAAGAAGAGCAATGGGCAAAGTTTGCGCGCATCATTGAGACTGCGCATGAAGTTTGGGGCGAGAGCCTCCCTCATGCTGAGTAGGCGCAAGGCGTCGTATCGAAGCACTACGACGTGCTTTATCATTCTAACATCCTTCGATACGCACGCTTCGCGGGCTACTCAGGATCATATTAGTTTTGGGGGTGAACCATGACATCAGGCGTCAAAACCACACACGTTGGCAGTCTGCCGCGCCCTGCGGCGTTAATCGAACTACTGAGGGAGCGCCACGCCGGGCGCACTATAGACGCCGCAACTTTTGACGCGGAGGTTCGCCAAGCTGTCAGCGACGTTGTTGCGCATCAAGTCGCTGCAGGCATCGACATTGTTTCCGACGGTGAGATGGCGAAGATTTCCTATTCCTATTATGTGCAGGACAGATTGGCTGGCCTGTCACCGGCTGCAGAAGGCGAGGCGTCAGGCGCTCCGCTGCAACGGTTTCAAAGCATCGAAACTGTAGATCCAGACTTTCCCGACTTTGCGGCGTTCTTTGTCGCAGCGGGACGCGGGCCTGCATCGGCTGCGCCGCCTGTCTGTACGGGGTCATTGTCCTATCGCGATCTTGCGCCGGTTCGCGAAGAACTTGCGTTGCTAAAAAGCGCCGCTGCTGCAGCGAAGGCGCCGGGCGCCTTCATGACCGCCGCCTCGCCTGGCGTGATCGCGATGTTCGCCTCGCGCAGTTCTTATTATAAAAACGAGGACGATTACGTCTTTGGTCTCGCCGAAGCGATGAAAGCCGAATATGAAGAGATCCATCGCGCCGGCGTGATGCTGCAGATTGATTGTCCAGATCTCGCACTTGCGCCGCACATGAATTACGGACCCGGCGCACGCGATCCCCACCGCATCATCGCGCGGAATATCGAAGCGCTGAATATTGCCACTGCAAATATCCCGCCCCACGCCATGCGCGTGCATTTGTGCTGGGGTAATTATCCCGGTCCGCATGTGCGCGATATGGAAGTGGCGGGCCTTTTTTCGCATTTGCGCAAGGTGCGAGCTAGGGCCTTGTCCTTCGAGGGCGGTAATCCCCGTCATGAACATGAATGGGAAGACTGGCGCGACGCCAAGATGCCCGATGATATGGTGTTGATTCCCGGCGTCATCGACAGCACGACGAATTTTGTTGAGCATCCGCGCCTTGTCGCCCAACGCATTCTTAATTTCGCTAACGCTGTCGGGCGCGAGCGTGTGATTGCCGGCGTTGATTGCGGGTTTGGCACATTCGCGACGCAACGTGTGCAATCATTTCCGACTATTGTCTGGGCGAAACTGAAATCGTTGTCTGAGGGGGCCGCGATCGCAACAGGTAAATTATGGGGGACGGGATGAACCCTGGTTCAATGAGGTTTTTGTGCGCTCTCGCGCTTGCAGCAGCGACGAGTCTCAATGGCGTACACGCCGCTGAGTATTACGAAGGGAAATCGATCACCATGATCGTCGGCAATGATGCGGGCAGCGGTTATGACGCTTATGCACGCTTGCTGACGCGGCACATGGGCAAGTATATCCCCGGCGCGCCGCAATTTGTGGTTCGCAACATGCCCGGCGCAGGCAGTATCGTAGCTGCGCAGCATATGGGCAATGTCGCGCCGAAAGATGGCTCTACCATTGCGATCCTTTTTCCCGGTGCACTCGTGGAGCCGCTTACCGGTGATCCCGCGAAATATCGTTATGATCCCACGAAATTTGAATAGCTAGGCACAGCGGACAGCGGCACGCGGTTGTGTATCACGATGGCGAATTCGCCGATCAAGACGATTGAAGATGCCCGCAGGCAAAAAGTCATTATAGCGGGAACGGCGGCGGGCAGTTCGACCACCGATTATGCCTGGTTCATGAATGCGCTGGCGGGCACCAAGTTTGAAGTTGTTACCGGATACAAGGGACCCGGCGACATTTTCCTCGCTATGGAGCGTGGCGAAGCCGGCGGGATCTGTTCAATCGATTCAGGCACGTTAATGACATTGCGTCCTGATTGGCTGGCCTCTGGCAAGATCAATGTACTGGTGCAGGCAGCCCTGGAACCCAATCCCGCTTTTAGCAAGTATGGCGTGCCGCTGTTGCGGGATTTCGTGCAGGGGGAAAATCGCGCCGTGGCGGAATTGATTGTGAGCCAGCAGGTTTTCGGCCGCCCCTTTCTTGCGCCGCCGGGTACTTGGCCTGACGCCATGACCATCCTGCGCAAGGCGTTTATGGACTCTATGAAAGACGACGCGTTGCTCGCGGAAGCGGCCAGAATGAAGCTCGATATCAACCCGCGCAGCGGCGAGGACATCGCGGCGCTTGTGAAGAAAATATACGCATCGCCGCCAGATCTGATCGAGAAGATGAAGAAGGCGCTGCGTCCGGGATAAGATTAGGCCCTTAAGCGCGCACAGTTGCGGGCAGCATGTTCATCAGCGCGCCTGCCACGCTGAACACGTCCGCATCGCGATTCTCGAAGCCCAATACTTGCAGGCCTAGAGGCAAGTCCTGTTCCGCCAGAACGGGAATCGAGATGGTGGGAATGCCAAGCATTGAACCGGTGACTACAAAAGCAGCATTGCCAGTCGATCGTAATCCCACCGGTGCGCAGCCCGCAGCAGAGAGGGAGATGCAACCGGCGCCGATGGATGCGAGTTTCCCATAGGCCGCCCGTGCAGCGGTGCGCCCGGCAAGCGCCTCGCGATATTGGCCAATGCTCATTGCCTCGCCTTCGCGCGCGCGTTTCAACATGGCGGCGCTGAGCTTGCTTTCGTCGCGATCCCTGTAGGTATTGAGAGGCCACCGCGATTCCCACGCGTTGATGCGCATGGATAATGCCAATGCGTTCTCCACCATGCGTTCTGCATCTGCAACCTCGACGCTCGTGTTGCGATCGATAATGGCGATGCCCGTTTTTTCCAGTGCGCGTCGCGCTTCCAGCGCTGCGGTTTTTGCTGCTTCGCTGGCGTCGCGCCAGCCGCCGGTTTCCAGAAATATCAGTACATCGGGTTTGGCGGCTGCGGGCGTTTCTGCTGGTCCATCCATGCCGGGATAGCCGGGATCGCCGCCGGTACGATCCACGATGGCGCGGGCAACTTGCCAGGCGTCTTCGAGTGTCGCAGCAAGGACCCCTTGCGAACTCTGGCTCATGTAATCATGCGAACCGCCGCGATTGATGGCGCCAAATGTCGGTTTGAAGCCCACCACGCCGCAATAACTGGCTGGGCGCAGTATGGAACCGATGACCTGCGTGCCGAGTCCCGCGCTGAAAAAGCCTGCCGCGACACCGGCGGCGGAACCGGAACTCGAACCGCCGGGTGTGCGCTGGTTGTCCCAGGGATTGCGGGTTGGGCCAGGTTCGGACGCAGCAAATTCCGTCGTCACCGTCTTGCCGGTGATGACGGCTCCGGCCTCGCGCAAGGCGCGTACGCTGGCGCTATCGCGCTCCGAGCGCCAGCCGGCAAAAAGAGGCGAGCCCATGCCCGTTGGCATATCGCGTGTTTCGATGACGTCTTTCACGCCAATGGGCATGCCATCAATGGGGGACAGTGGTTTACCTGCTCGCCAGCGCAGCGTTGATTGATCGGCTGCGGCGCGCGCGCCTTTGATGTTCCTGCACACGAAGGCCATGATATCGCCTTCACGTTCTTCAATCTGCGCGATGCAACGTTCAAGAAAGGCGCGCGGCGTGTCCTCGCCTGATTTCATATCGGCGAGCGCGGCATGCCAGGAGACGGCCTTGGGTTGAACGGACATGAATTATTTTCCTCAGGGTATCAGCAGCATTGATCCCGTCGCCTTGCCGGCTTCGACATCACGGTGCGCTTGTACAGCATCGACCAGTGGATAGGTTTTGCTGATTTCCACTTTAACGACGCCGCGTCCGACAAGATCAAAGAAATGCGCGCAATTGCGGCGCAGATCGTCTGTTTTGGCAATCTGAAAGGAGACGGCGGGGCGCGAAACACTGAGCGAGCCCTTGCTGGCGCAATCGAGGAGATCGATAGGAGGAACATGGCCTGATGCATTGCCATAGTTCACGAGTGAGCCGAAGGGGCGCACGCAATCCATGCTTTTCTTGAACGTATCCTTGCCGACGCCATCATAAACAGCGCTGACGCCTTCCGGCACGATCTTTTTGACCTCGGCAACGAAATCCGTTTCGCGATAAAGGATCACATGATCGCAGCCGTGAGCCTTGGCGACGGCCGCCTTAGCGGGAGAGCCTGCGGTTCCGATGACGCTGGCGCCCAAATATTTCACCCATTGCACCAGCAGCAGCGAAACGCCTGATGCAGCGGCGTGGATGAGGATGACGTCGCCCTTCTTGGGCGGATACATATGTTCGATGATGCTGGCTGCTGTCATGCCCTTGAGCATGCTGGCTGCAGCCTGACGGTCGCTGACATTGTCAGGGAGATGTACAAGTCGCGTTGCGGGCACGATGCGCTTTTCTGCATAGGCACCGGTGAAATGATAGAAAGGCCCGTGCATGCCGACATAGCCGACGCGATCGCCGGGTTTGAATTCGGTGACGGCGGAGCCGACACTTTCGACGACGCCCGCAGCTTCATTGCCCGGGGTGAGCGGCATTTTCATGGGTTCAGGATAATAGAAGCCGCCGCGCCGTACGTTGATGTCGGAGAAATTGATGCCGATGGCAGTGTGGCGCACGAGCACTTCATTGGCGGTGGGCGCCGGCAATTCCACGTCGATTAGCTTCATCACCTCTGGCTCGCCGTGTGTTTCGATGCGGATTGCTTTGACCATTGGTCCCCCCTCTGTCATGCCATGCGGACTGCCGGTTGTCCGGCGTGAGCTTTTGAGGCGGCGAGTATTTCATGAGCGAGCCGGAGAGGCCAGATGTGGCGAAGATAAAAAATGCCGCAATCATCGGTGGTGGCCCTGCGGGCTTGATGGCGGCTGAAGTTCTGGCGCGTAACGGGGTGAAAGTCACCATATACGAACGCATGCCGTCGCTGGCGCGCAAATTCCTCATGGCAGGGCGGGGTGGGCTCAACATCACCCATAGCGAGCCTATGCCAAAATTTCTCAAGCGATATGGCGATGCAGAGGCCGTTCTGTTTCCAGCTATCGAATCCTTTCCGCCATCGGCGCTCATTGCGTGGTGCGAAGAGCTGGGGCAAGAGACTTTTACGGGCAGCAGCGGGCGGGTGTTTCCCAAATCCATGAAGGCTTCGCCGCTGTTGCGCGCCTGGCTCAAGAGGCTTGACGGACAGGGCGTGGAAGTGAAGCTGCGTCACAGTTTTCGCGGATGGGATGACGCGGGCCGGTTACTCATCACAGATGCAGATGGCGCGACCCAAGCGATCCAAGCCGATGCAACAATTCTTGCCATGGGCGGGGCCTCCTGGCCACGCCTTGGTTCGGATGGCGGATGGATAGCCCATCTGCATGCAAAAGGCGTTGCGATAACGCCGTTGCGGCCCGCCAATTGCGGCTTCGAGGTCGAATGGTCGCAACATCTACGCGACAATTTTGCCGGTTCTCCACTGAAAAATGTCGCACTGATTTTTAATGGTGCGCGTGTCACGGGTGAATGCACGGTTTCCGAATATGGCCTCGAAGGTGGCGCTGTCTACACGCAATCGGCGGCGCTTCGTGACGCCATTGAGCGCGAGGGGCAAGCGCTGCTGACAATCGATCTCAAGCCTGATATGAGCGCCGAAGTTCTGGCCCAGCGGCTTGCAGCGCCACGCGGCAAGACTTCCCTGTCCAATCACCTGCGCAAAAGACTGGCGATGCCCGCCATCGAGATCGCCTTGCTGCGTGAAACTGGTGCGCCCTTCGATGATCCGCGCAGGCTTGCGACGCATATCAAGGCGCTTCCCCTGCGTCTTGTGCGTACACGACCTATCGAACGCGCCATTTCAAGTGCGGGTGGCATTGCGTTTTCCGAACTGGATGAATGGCTCATGCTGAAACGCATGCCCGGCGTATTTTGTGCCGGTGAAATGCTGGACTGGGAAGCGCCGACCGGCGGATATCTGTTGCAGGCCTGTATTGCGACTGGTTTTGCCGCAGGGCAGGGCGCGGCGCGCTGGCTTGACGCGCTTAGCTGATTGCGCACTGCGCCTGACTGTCCGGCGTTCTGGACAGGAAGCCGGGAAATATGATGTTGTCACGCCAACTGATCCAAGCTATGCGAAAATCTCAATCATGCCCTCTGAATCTGCAGCGTCTCAGTCCGATTTTGATGTCGCGATTTCCGGCTATGGCCCCACGGGACTTGCGGCTGCTTCGCTTCTGGCGCAACGCGGACATAGCGTGTGCGTGTTTGAACGCTGGCCGACTCTTTATGGACAGCCGCGTGTTGCGACGATTGACGGTGAAAGTGCGCGCATAATTCAGGCTGCAGGAGATGCAGAATTTGCCTTTCGCAACTCGGTTTCGCGACCGCGTTATCTGCTCGCTACTGGCGAAGGCAAGGTGCTTGTGGATTTCGACTGGAGCGGCGAGCACATCTGCGGACATCCCTATCGCATTTCACTGCATCAGCCCGACATTGAAGACGCCATGGATGCCCGAGCACGTTCTGCGGGAGCTGAAATCAATGCGGGTTGGGCAGTCTGCGGTGTCGAGCAGAATAAGGATTTCGTCAGAGTTAAAGCGGAGCACCGGGAGAGCGGTGTAACGCGAACCATACGCGCTCGTTATATGATTGGTGCTGACGGCGCTCGCAGCGTGACGCGTGAATTGCTGGGTATCGAACGCGAGAGCTGGCCGTTTCGTGGAGCGTGGTTCACTGTGGATGCAACACGAAAACGCGAATTGCCGAATTTCCTCGGACAATCGCCGGATGGCCGCATTGCTGCGATTTTCTGCGCACCTGAAGGGCGTGCGCATTCCATCATTCCACTGGGCAAAAACGTCATCCGCATCAATTTCCAGATTGATCCGGATGTAGATCGCAAGAGCGTTGCTGAGCCTGCCGTTGCCTATCGATATCTGAAAGAGACCTACGGTCTCACGAGCGATGATGTCGAAGTGTTTCGTCAGGCCGTGCATGTATTCGAAGGCAAACTTGCCTATCAATGGCGTAAGGGACGCGTCTTCATTGCAGGCGACGCCGCACACGCAATGACGCCGTTCATGGGGCAGGGCGGTTGTTCTGCGCTGCGCGATGCGGTCAATCTGAGCTGGAAGCTCGATTTGGTCCTGCGTGGCATTGCCGGCGATGCTCTGCTTGATAGCTATGAACAAGAACGCAAACCGCACGCGCGTTATTATGTGCATGGATCAGACAGGCTGGGCGCGCTGGCGTTTATGGATGATCCGGAAAAGGCCCGGCAACGGGATGAAACCTATATCGATCAACCTGTCGCACCGGCTCCGGCTGATCCGATCATCGAATGCGGAATTCTGCATCTGGATGCAATGCAAAAGCCTGTTGGGCCGGCTGGTGAGGTTGGGCCACAAGCGAGCGTCATATGGCAGGGCCGTGAAGCGCTATTCGATGATATTTTCGGCTGGGGTTTTCAGATTATTTATCGCGGAATTTCACCGGAGAAATTATTACGCGCAGATCAATTGCTCAAACTGGCCAGGATCAATTGCGCGTTGGCCGGTATCGGCTCGGGTCCATCGCAAGAACTGGTGGAGGATATCACAGGCCGTTATGAAAAATTCTTCAACAAGTATAATATCAATGGCTTCATCCTGCGCCCCGATTTCGTTGTTTATGCGGGTGCGCAAACGCCAGGCGATCTTTTGCATCGGGTGGATGAATTGATCACGCAGATCACGGCTTTGGCCAGTTATCCCTGATCCAGCGCGTCAAGCCGTCCTTATTCACTTCACCTGCGGCGAGGGAGAGGATGATGGCGGCAAAATCGGCCTCAGGTACATCGAAATCCACGCCATTCAGACCCAGGACAACGAATATAGCCATCAGCGAAGTGCGCTTGTTTCCGTCGATAAAGGGGTGATTGCGCGCGATGCCATAGCCATAGGCAGCGGCCATTGTAGCCAGATCGCCGCTTTCATAGGCCCATCTGTTTTGCGGACGGCCGAGAGCGGATTCCAGCATGCCTTGATCACGAATGGCCGGCGGACCTCCGTGCTCAACAAGCTGAGCCTCATGAATTGCCACGATCATCTCGACTGTGAGCTATACAGGCTCATTCATTTGGCAAGCTCCGCAAGAGCATTGTGATAGCGCTTCGTGCCTTTGCGTGAGAGTTCCATCGCGCGCGAGAAATCGGGATGATACGTGCTCAAACGTAAGCTGTTGGCCGTCTGCTCAATGATATCAAGCCGGTTACCTTCCTTTAAATTCAGCTTCGCCAGCAGCTCTTTGGGGAAAATCACCCTAGTCGAATTGCCGATCTTGCGCACTGTCAGCACATGGGGAGAAGTTGTTGCGTCAGCTTGGGTATTGCGTGGGGTATCGTCTATGGGATGGCTCCGGGATTGATGTTATACAAAATGTATAACACTCAGCCGACGGTATTACCGGTGCCTTTTTCCAGCCATTGCAATCGCCCGCGTCTCAGGCGACATTTGCCGTACAATCGGGGAAACGCCATGTTAAGATGCCGCCTTGAGATGCTGACCGCCGTTGCACTGTTTGCGGCGCCTGCCATGGCGCAGGAAGCTAAATTTCCCACCAAGCCAGTGCGGCTGATTACGCTGACATCTGCGGGCGGGACGTTGGATATGCTGGCGCGATTGATCGCCGATGAGGCGGGAAAGCAATTCGGGCAGACAGTTTCAGTGGAAAACCGGGTTGGGGCGGGCGGCAATATCGGCGCGCAGACGCTGGCGCGAGCTGAGCCTGACGGCCACACGATTGGTATGGTGACGGTATCTACCCATGGCATCAATCCCACGCTTTATGGCGACAAGATGCGGTTCGATCCGGTCAATGATTTTGCTTTCATCACGGTGGCGGCGCTGGCGAAAAATGTGGTGGTGATACATCCTTCACTGCCCGTGAAAAGCGTGACGGAGCTTGCAGACTATGCGCGCAAGAATCCCGAGGCGCTGTCCTTTGGTTCTGCAGGCTCTGGCACGTCTCAGCATCTCAGCGGCGAGATGATGAAGATGGTCGCCAATGTGAAGATGACTCATGTGCCCTATCGCGGCGCATCTGCCGCAATGCCTGATCTGTTGGCGGGGAGAATACAGGTGATGTTCATCGCTATTCCCGAAGCGCGACAGCATATCGCGGCGGGCAATCTGCGCGCCATTGGCGTCACTTCGAAAGCGCGGTCTATTTCGCTGCCTGATGTCGTTCCGATGGCCGAACAGGAAGGCTTTGCGGGCTTTGATGTCAGCGCGTGGTTTGGTGTTGCTGCGCCCGCCAAAACACCGCGCATTATTGTTGATCGCTACAACAAGATTATCGGTGACTTTTTGCGGCGTCCGGAAATCAACGCCAAGCTGGAAGCTGCGGGTCTTGATGTCGTCGCCTCAACGCCCGAAGAGATGGCAGCCTTTGTCAAAGAGGAAATCGCCCGCTGGGCGCCGGTGGTGAAAGCCTCGGGCGCAATTGCGGAATAAGGGACATTTTGCGTAGTGTTCGTTGCAGTCTATACTTTGGCGAAATTCCGGGGGGAAAACATGACGGCCATCAAGCGCGTAATCTCCGCCTGCCTTTTCGCTGGTACGGTGGCCAGCCTGCCGGCACAAGCTCAGGATGCGGTCGCTGATTTTTATCGGGGCAAGCAGATCAATATCTATGCAGCGTCCTCTGCAGGTGGGGGTTACGACACCTATGCGCGGCTGTTGGGGCGTCATATCGGCCGTTATATTCCCGGCAATCCCACGCCCGTTGTGCAAAACATGCCAGGCGCCGCAGGGAAAACAGCAACAGCCTTCATCGCCAATGTTGCGCCGCGTGACGGGACAGCGATGACCGGCACCTATGCGCAGGCGATCACCGATCCACTCGTTACAGACCGCGCCAAGAGCCCTTATGATCCGGAAAAAATGCTCTATCTCGGCAGCATGGAAGGCGAGCCTTACCTCTGTTTTGTGCGTGGCGACGCGCCGGTAAAAACCATGCACGACTTGCTGGAAAAGGAGTTGATTGTTGGCGGCTCTGCGCCTGGCGCATCCATGGTCGCATCACCTGCGCTGCTCAACAATGTCATCGGCACAAAATTCAAACTGGTGATGGGCTACAAGGGCTCGCGCGAAGTCACGCTTGCCGCCATACGCGGGGAAATTCAGGGCTGGTGCGGCATGGGTTGGAGCGCTTCGCAGGCAGTCATCCGGCAAGAGCTGGAACGTGGCGAATTGCGGATATTGTTTCAGGAGAATGGCGAGGAGAACGAACTCACACGCAAGCTGAAAATTCCGCGCGCCACCGAACTTGCGAGGAACAAGGAAGATCTGCAGGTGATGAACCTGTTCTATTCGCAGCAACGTTTTGGCCGTCCCTATATCACCACGCCCGGCGTGCCCGCGGAGAGATTGGCGGCGCTTCGCAAGGCTTTCGCAGACGTCTTATCTGACAGGCAATTGCTTGCGGAAGCCGAGCGTCTCAATATTCGTGTGACGTTGATGACGGGCGAAGAATTGCAGCGCATCGTTGGCGATATCTATAAAACGCCGCCCGAGCTGGTGGAGCGCGCGAAGAAAGCTTTGGATATAACGGGCGTGGTGAAATAGGCCCTCTAAGGGCAGCGTTATGTTTTCAAATCGCGTCATCCCGGACGCCCAAGGCGATCCTGGATCGTTTTGTTATCAATCCCACGCGATCCCGGACAAATGCTCCGCATTTTCCGGGAAGACAGCACGGTTATCCTACAACCCATACAACTTGATCGCATTGCCGCGCATGGTTGCATCCGCAAGTTCTTCCGCGCGCGCAGCCGAAATATCACCATCGCCATGCATTCCCGTCAGCGCGAGGCCGAGGGCTTCGCGGCCTGTGCGGTCCATCAGCCAAGCTTTTTCTTCCCAGCCGTGCAGGGGATTGGGTTTCACTGGCATTCCGCCGAGCATGCCGATGGAGCGGTCCGAATAGGCATCCGTGCCATACATGATCTTTTCGGGATACCATTCCAGCGCTGATCTGATCTGCCCGCTCAGGGAACGTGAATATTGAAAGATGTTGGCGCAGGAAAAATCCGCATAGACGTTGTCATGAGCGAGCAGACTGACAGTCTCGCGGTTGAACGGCCATCCGCCGTGCAGAAGCAGAAATTTTGTATTCTGTGCCGCGATGAAGATCGGCTCCATCAACAGGGGATTGCTGCCAGAAATATCAAAGGCTGGTTTGACGCCTATGCCTGTATGCATCTGCACAACAAAATCGCGGCGTCCGGCCTCCAGCATGAGAACGCGGAAAATATAATCCTGCAGTGCCCGGTGATCGCCAGCGGGGAGTGAGCCCTCACGCACACCGTGCGCATAGAGCGCGGCAGCATCAGCCTTAGGGACATCGGCAAAAGAAATTGGCCGATAATAGGGGGTCTGGAATTTTATGCCGACCGATCCTTGTTGCGCATAGAGATCAAGCGTAGGGAAAATGATTTTCTCAATGTATCCGTCAAGGCTCTGGGGTAATTCCCCTTTGTTGAAGAGCCCACATTTCTGTTTGATCTGTGCGGCGAACACATTCAGCAACGGCGAATTCAGTTTGGGTTCGCATCCAAAAGGCCAGAGAAACCAGTCGGAAAATGCAATCCAGCGGAAATGCGGCGCAGGTTCGGACGTGCTTGGTCCGTAAGCCACGGCGATACATGTTTCGATATTGAGCTTCTCAAGTGTCCAGACGTTGTGGCGTTCTCCATGTTCGTCGACAGCAGCCTGTTTGCGTTCCATCAGTTTTTGCAAATGGGGCTGTTCGAAATCGCGATGTTCATAGCCCCAGAGATCTGCCCATGCATCGATATATTCGGGATTATAGGGGCGCATGCGCACGGGCAAAGTGCAATCATAGGGCTGGATGGGATGTGCTGGATCGCCCGCTGGTTCAAGCCCCAGTGGCAGGGGATGGGCGTGATCGTCTATGGCAATGATGGACTTGATCTCGCGTGCAAGGCCGGGATCGATATTCCTTTCGCGGTCGGGTTTTTCAGCAAAAGCCAAAGCCATGACAGACGCCTCCCCTGATTGCAGATGTAACTTTCAATCCTCGCCTTCCAGCCGCTTCATCCAAACGGAAATGACCGCAGGCTTGCCGGCGCGGATTTGCGCGAGGCCACGGCGATAGGCGTTTTCGAGATCGGCGGGATCGCGCACGGTTTCGCCATAGGCGCCACAGGCTTCCGCTTCCTTGGCGAAATCGATTGGTGGATCGAAATAGCCGCCTTCCAGACCCTGTTTGGCTGCAAAAGAGTCCGGCCCGAATGTGCGCTTCACAGACGCCGTGCCGGTTGTATAGGAGCGGTTGGTATAGACGACGATCATGAACGGTGCGTTGTGATGCGCGGCGGCCCAGAGCGCCGGTCCCGGCGTGCCGAACATGTAAAATCCATCGCCTGATACGGCGACGATATCGCGTTCTGGCGCAGCGAGTTTCGCGCCAAAGGCCGCGCCAGGCGCCCAGCCGCCGGAAGAGCCCGTGTTCTTGAAATAGGTGCCGGGCTTGGATTGTTTCACGTAGGAGCCGAGCGGGTTCTGGCTGATTGTGTCATCGAGCATGATGCAATTGTCATCAAGCACCTTGCACAGGAGATAGCTTGCCCAGGCCGGATCAATCGGATCGGTTTTTGATTTCGCCAGCGCCGCTGCTTCCAGATCAGCGCGGCGCTTGGCGCTGGCTGCCGCAAGGCGCGTACTGCGCTCGGCGATGCGCGCGCGGTCGGCCGCAGTCAACGCAGCATCTGCGGCGGCAGAGAGCGCGTTGATCGTCAGCAGCGGATCGCCCTGCAGGCGCATGGCTGCGGTGAATTCGTAAGTGGGGAAACGCAGCTTTGCCGGATCTATAGCGGTGACTGCGATATAGGCGTCGTCAGAAGGACCATTGCGGCCGGGAACCCAGGGCACATCAGCTTCCAGCACCAGCACAACGTCAGCGCTCTGCATATCGAAAGCGCCCTGCCACAGCGGATGATCAAACGGGAAAGAGAGATAGGCGCGCGAAACTGAATCCGTCACTGCCAGTCCTAGCTTTTCGGCCAGCGCCACGAGCGCGGGGACGCTTTTGGGATTGCGGCCAGAGCCCGACACGACAACTACAGGATTTTTCGCGCCGATCAGTTTGCTTGTGAGTTCGGCGATATCCTGCGGCGCGGGCACATTGGGGCGCGCGATGCCTAGTTGTTCCGGGCCGGGAAAGCTCTTGTTGCGCACCGGCATCAGGCTCAATTCCTTGGGCACTGACAGATAGACGGGGCCGGCAGGCTCGCTGCGCGCCACCTGTATGGCTCTTGCGGCGATGGTGCCGGGATTGTCCTGATAGGACATCTGGTGCTGCCATTTTGTGTAATTGCGGACGATGCCGTTCTGGTCGAACGTTTCCTGCATCCAGATATGGCCGCCCTCTTCGCGTGAGCCGGGCATGGAGCCCATGGACGCCGTGGGCGGAAAGCCCGCCGTCATGATGACCGGCAGGCCCGAGCGCCAGGCGGTGTGGATCGCCCCGCCATAATGCAGGGTGCCGCAATCCACATGGGCGGCGGTGGCTGCGGGGCGGCCGCTCACCATGGCGTAGCCAAGCGCGGCGTTGAGGCTGCAATGTTCCAGCGGCACAGTAACAAGCCGCATGGGATGGTTGTGGCCATGCGCCCGCGATTTCGAAATCGCCTCCTGATAGAAGCCGATTTCCGAACCTGACGTGAAGAACAGATGATCCACACCGCCCGCCACCATGGCAGCTACTATGGCGTCGCCTGCTGTATCGACAGGCGTCTGTGTTGGCGCGGTCTTGTCCTGAACGGTCATGCGTCTCTCCCCTGAGTCCGGTGAATGCAGTTTTGGTTGGGGCGAGGTTTAGCAGGGCGCGGGGGAAAGGTAAAAGGCGGAAGCGGGATAAGCAGACGCTTTGTGGCTTGCGTCTCTGAATCTGGGGAAGTTGTCATCCCGGAAAAAGCAACAGGGCGTCCGGGATGGCAGCAATGTAAAGCCCTATGCTGGCAACACAATCACTTTGGTCTTCACCGGCGTGCGGTTGTAGAGGTCGATCATGTCCTGGGTGAGCAGGCCGGTGCAGCCGCTTGTGATGCCGTTGCCGATCGTCTCGGGGTCGCTGGTGCTGTAGATCGTGTAGAGCGTGTATCTGCCATTCTGATACAGATAGAGCGTGCGGGCGCCGAGCGGATTTTCCGGTCCGCCGGGCATGCCCTTGGCATATTTGGCGGCTTCCGGCTGGCGCTGGATCATTTCCTTCGGAGGGGTCCAGGTGGGCCATTCCGCCTTGCGGCCGACATAGGCCTCGCCGCTCCATTTAAACCCGTCACGGCCAACATTGGCGCCATAGCGCGTGGCCTTGCCGCTGCCTTCGATGCGGTAAACGTGGAATTTTCCGGGATCGACAATGATCGTGCCGGGCGCTTCATTGCTGGCGTAGTCCACTGTAGCGCGATAAAATTTCGGATCGACCTTGCTGATATCGGCCGCCGGGATCGGGAATTTCGGATCATGAACCGGCCCGTACATCGCCGTCAGCTCCGCGCTGGTCATGCCCTCGGTGGTCTGGCAACCGCCCAGCGCCAGCGCGCCAAGCCCGGCGGCAGAGCCCGCAAGAAACGACCGGCGATTGAGAAAACCGGCCTTCCCGCCGTCGAAATTTATCATCGGAGACTCCCCTGTCGCGTAGTCCGGCCACAGAGAACTCCGGTACATACGCTAAACGCCACTACTGAACTAATAATGCCGGGATAGCGGGCAATTTGCAAGTGTGGGGGTGGATGCAATGGGTAGTTTGGTGAAGGGTCGCCGTGCATGTTGTGACATGGCCGCAGATTTGCAGATTCCGGCCATGCCACAACATTCAAAGGGGGTGTTTTGATTAAATACCCAAAATTTGTTTTTATTCCTCTAATTCGCGCGACATTTCATTTCACACCGCCTGTTCTCACGCATTCCAGACGATCAGGGCCACGATAATAAGAACTATAAGAACCGCAGTAATTCGTTGACCGCGCAATCCCCGCAAAACCACCAATTTTCGCCAGTTCCTGCGAGGTTTCATGGGCCACCAATCGCCAGCTGCCCTTCGAGACGCCGCCTTTCGCGGCTCCTCAAGACGAGGAGGCCCGTCAGCCCCGTGCCTTTGCCATCATATCCACAAACCGCCTGAACAGATAATGGCTGTCCTGCGGGCCCGGGCTGGCTTCAGGGTGGTGCTGGACTGAAAAGGCCGGCCGGTCTGTCAGGGCGATCCCGCAGTTCGAGCCGTCGAACAGCGACCTGTGGGTTTCCTTCGCGTTGGCGGGAAGGCTGTCCGTATCCACCGCAAAACCATGATTCATCGAGACGATTTCCACCTTTCCGGTGGTGTAATCCATTACGGGATGGTTGGCCCCGTGGTGGCCCTGATGCATCTTTTTGGTCTTGGCCCCGATGGCAAGGCCCATCATCTGATGGCCCAGACAGATCCCGAATGTGGGTACTTTGGCATCCAGAATGGCCTGAATCGCGGGCACTGCATAAACCCCTGTTGCTGCGGGATCGCCGGGGCCGTTGGAGAGGAAAACGCCATCGGGTTTGAGCGCCAGAATATCCGCCGCCGCCGTGGTGGCGGGCACCACGGTGACCTTGCAGCCGGCCTTGGCCATCAGCCTGAGAATGTTCCGTTTTACGCCATAGTCTATGGCCACCACATTGTAGTGTGGCGCGATCTGCCGGCCATAGCCCTCGCCCAGGACCCAGGTGGTTTCGTCCCACCCATAGCGTTGGGCCGTGGTGACCGAGGGAACAAGATCCATGCCGTCAATGCCCGGCCAGGCCGCGGCTTCGGCCTTCAGTGTGGGCAGATCGAACTTGCCGCCTGGGGCATGGGCGATGACCGCATTTGGCATGCCCTTTTCGCGGATAAGGGCCGTCAGCGCCCTGGTATCAATGCCATAAAGACCAATGATTCCGCGGGCTTTCAGCCATTGATCGAGATGTCGCGTGGCGCGGAAATTGGCCGGGCCAGTCACGGGCGCCTGGACGATGCAGCCGCGCACGCCGGTGGCGGCGGCCATGTTCACCGTCTCTATATCCTCTTCATTGGTGCCGACATTGCCAATGTGCGGGAATGTAAAGGTGATGATCTGCCCGGCATAGGAGGGGTCCGTCAGGATTTCCTGATATCCCGTCATCGCCGTATTGAAGCAGACTTCCCCCACCGCATGGCCGATCGCGCCAAGGCCAAACCCTTCCAGCACCGTGCCATCTGCCAGCACCAGAACGGCGGTTTGCACCGGAATGGTCCAGCCGCCAGCGATTTCTTTATCTTGAACCTGAACCATGCCCGGACTACACCCGTTCCCGTGCGCGCGAGCGCCGCCCGCGATGCGGGTGTGCTACAGAGCGCGCTGTCATGAATCTGCTAAACCGCGCCAGACCTATGGGCTGGGCGCGGGCGGGTCAACCCCGGCCATCACATTTCGCCCCTCGGGCGCACAGGAGAACGCAATGCGCGAGCAATTTACCGAGATGATGAAGGCCGCCATGAAGGCGGGCGACAAGCCGCGCCTCGCCACCGTGCGCATGATCATGGCCGCGCTGAAGGACCGCGACATCGAGGCGCGCACGTCAGGTAAGCCGTTGGGTAATGAGGAAATTCTGGCGCTGTTGCAAAAGATGATCAAGAGCCGTCAGGAATCGGCTGATATCTACGCCAAGGCAGGCCGGCCCGAGCTGGAAGCGCAGGAGCGGGGTGAAATTGCCATTATCAGTGAGTTCCTGCCCAAGCAGATGACCGAAGATGAGGTCAAGGCCGCCGTCGCCGCAGCCATCACGGAGACGGGAGCTTCTTCCATGAAGGATATGGGCAAGGTTGTCGCCAGCTTGCGCGCGAAATATGCGGGGCAAATGGATTTCGGCAAGGCGAGCGGCGTCGTGAAGGGGCTGCTCGGCAGTTAACTTATGTCCAGGCTTCCACGGTGCAATGTATGGCGCCGGCTTCGCCGATGCCGCCGACCGTACGCAGGGCATTATCAGTCTGCGCCAGCGGGAAGCTATGTGTACATAATTCTTCGAGCGGATAACGCCCGCTGGCGATGATCTCGAGGCCCAATTCCACGGCCTTGTAGCTGTGGCCGCGCATGCCGCGCAGGGTCAGGAAGCGCATGATCAGCTGGTCGGAGTTGAATTGCGGGATCTGCTGCCATTTGCGACCGCCCAGGATGATGCGGCCGCGTTTGCGGGCGATGCTGATGGCGCCGGTGACGGTGGCGGGGCCGCCGGAGGCGCAATCGATCACGAGATCGGCCATTTCGCCGCCGGTCAGATCGGCCACCGTTTCCAGCAGGTCGTGTTCCTCGACGCTGAATGTGTGATGCGCGCCGAGTTTTTTGGCCAGTTCCAGGCGGCGCTGGTCGGCAGGGTTTGAGAGCCCCGTAACGATGATGTTAGAGGCGCCTGCTTCCCGCGCTGCAACAACGCAGGCCAGGCCCTGCTGTCCCGGTCCCTGGATGACCACGGCTTCGCCGATTTTTGCGCCACCCTGCAGAAATGCCCATTCGACGCCGTTGCCAAGCGGCAGCGCCAGCGAGGCGAGTTTTGCCGGTACATGGGCGGGCACTTTGTGGAAGACCGAATTGGGATGCAGGTATTGGTATTGCGCATAGCCGCCCCAGAGTGAGGGCGCGATGGAGGCCGGGGTCGAGCCGAAGCGGATAGCATTGGGCCGGTTCAGCGTATCGGTTTCATCACAGAGGCGGAAATCGCCTTCGCGGCAATAATCGCAATGTCCGCAGGGCAAATATTCTTCCAGCGCGACCCGATCGCCCTCTTTCACGCCAAAGCGTTTGCCCGCGAAAGCACCGAGCCTATCGACATAACCCACCGCTTCGTGGCCGAGGATCAGCGGGCCCTTGGATTTGGGGTAATTGTTGTAATGACTCCAGTCGCTGCCGCAGACGCCCGAGAGTTCGACCTTTAACATGCCAGCATCGGGCGCGATTTCGGGCATCGGAAATTCGCGCACTTCTGTGGTGAGGCCGGGCAGGCAGACGGCAGCTTGGACGGATTTGGGCATATGTCATTTCCAGTTCTTGATCTGCCATTCACAACTATGTGCCGCGTCAAATGGCGATAGGCGCCTTGCCAGCATGCGCGATAAAAGCCTTTTCGCGCATGGTGAGGAAAGACTCTGTCTTCGGCAGCACATAGGTTGATGGCCTGACGGCGTGACACTCTGGCCCTAGGGCCGGTGCCGGCACACCATGATCACGAAGCGCGAGTGCGGACTTTTTCAGCCGTGCGCGCGCCATGATGATGGCGTTATCGGTCGTGCAGAGATTTTCGCGTGTGCGGTCGACGATTGGTCCCATGCTTTCCTGGATTGAGGAATCCTGCACAGCAATACCATGCACGCCGCTATAGGTGTGCCCGGTTTTCTGGCCCGTGCGATCGATCAGATAATCGTTGTCCTTGTTAGCGAGCGGGCGAAAGGTTCCCGGCACATATTTGGTGTGAATGCCGCCGCCTGCGTCCATGACATCGCGCTCCATCTGTGAGAGGGCGCGCGTAGGATGATAAGTAAAGGTCCAGGCAAAACAGTTTTCGTCGTCGATGGGCACCCATGCGTGACCGTTCAGCGCATTCTCGCCATAGGGCGGCACCATCGTGTACATGGGCATGATGAATTGGGTGAGGCGCCAATAATATTTGTCAGCTTCCGCATTGCGCCGCGCAGCGATGTAAAGCCCGCCTTCTGACTCGACAATCTCGAACACAGGATGCTTGTCGCTCTGATAACTGGCGCCCTTCGTCGAGCGATGTAACGGGTCCTTGTGCATGTCCATAGAATGCAGCCAGGACACGTGGGCCGAGTCGATGCCGCCTTCCATGGCCTGCAGCCAGTTGCTTTCCTGCAGACGCTTGGAGAAATAACGATGTTCCGCAGTGAGGCCTTGCCATTCGAAACCGGGTAACGGAGGCTGTTTCTCAGGTGCGCCCATATAGGCCCAGAGGACGCCGCCCGATTCCACCAGCGGATAGGATTTCAACTTGATTTTTTGCGCGTATCCAGAAGCAGCTGGCTCAGATGGCACATCAACGCACTGGCCGTTCACATCATATTTCCAGCCATGATAGGGGCAGCGCAGGCCGCACTCCTCGTTGCGGCCAAACCACAGCGAGACGCCGCGATGGGCGCAGAATTCATCGATCAGGCCGAGCTTTCCCTCGCTGTCACGGAAAGCCAGCAGGCGTTCACCGAGCAGTTTGACACGGACGGGCGAGCAATCGTTTTCCGGCAATTCCATAGGCAGCAAGGCCGGCAGCCAATAGGCGCGAAACAATTCGCCCATGGGCGTGCCCGGGGCTGTACGTGTGAGGAGTATGTTGTCGGATGGGGTCATGACTAACGCGTTGTCATCCCGGAAAATGCGAAGCATCTATCCGGGATCTTTGTGTCTATTTTCTGCAAGCGATCCCGGCTCTGCGCTTCGCTCGGGCCTGGATGAAACATTACAAGGCCTATTTCACATCCCACCAGAAAAACCCCTGAGCGGTGCCAGTGCCCGCCGGAGAGCGATAGCAGGGGATATAATCGATCTCGTGCATTTCTGTTTCCTCGTTTTCGAGGAAGCCGGCCATTGAAATCCATGACTTCAGTTCGGATGTTCCCGCCTGCAGAGTCTTCAGCGGGATCGAGGTTAGCCATTGCTTGTCGCGGCGCTTGAGGGCGTCGATGAAAGCGCGGTCAAACTCCTCGTCGATGGTGAAATGGGTCATGCCGCCCGAACCGAAAACCGCGATCTTTTTGTCAGTTTGCCAGCTGTCGATAGCTTTTTTCACGCATTTGCCGAATTCATACGCGCGTTTTGCCGACGGCTGGTTCGGCGGGAAGAACGTGTTCTGGTAGATCGGAATATTCGGCACGACCTTGTCGCGCATGACCTGACGGTAGATATGGCCGAACGCATGGCTTGCGCCATTCTTGGAGCCGCGCGGCCAGGACTTTGACGCAGTCACGTCGAAATCGTGTTCCACCAGAGTGGAGATGATGTGCTCGCCAAGATCGGGGATGCCATCATATTCGCGATATTCGGGCGCGGCGTGGCCGGCTTCTGCTTCGGCGATTCCAGGAGGGGCGCTTTTACGGGTTTCCTCGCTGGCGGGATAATGGGGGATCTTGGCGCCGTAATAGACCATGAAGGGCGGATTGAGATCGTCGCCGTAGATTTCATGCTGATCGTTGCCGAAGATGATGGCGATGTCGGGATTCACCTCGGCCCATTTGTCGGCCATGGTTGTCATCGCCTGTTCGCAGCGTTCGCGGGCCTGTTTCATGGCCGACATGGTCGAGCGTTCAGCAAGGTTCTCACCTTTGCGCAGTTCAACAAGATCGTTGAAATTGTAAACGCCATCGCGATAGGGATGCATGTTCTTGTGATCGGCAGGCAGACGCAGCGCCCATTGCTCGGCCGTTGTGTGCAATTGCGGACCATGAGTCGTGGTCATTGCCAGGGCTATCTTTCCCATTTTTTCCTCCAGCTGCTTGGCTCTATTTGATCGTTCGAAAATTCAATTAGCTTATGCGGAACCTAACATGGTTTTTCCGGTCCCGTCACTACCGCGTCCCTACGGCCAGCGCATTTTGATGATGGTGGTGAGCCAATCCGGGATTGGGACATGCGCCAGAAACTGGTCTGTGCTGATTGAGAGCAGGACTGCTCCAGTGAGCGACAGCAGAGTTGTTGTGACAACCCCCTTCGAGAAAACCTCGTGGTCCCGATTGAGCCACCAGGAAAACATGAGCCGGAACACAAGTGTCACTCTGAGGATCGGGGCGACCACTGCGACGGGCACCATAGCCAGAGCGGCATAGCGAAAAACCTGAGCTGCGCCGACAGAGAGTCCAGCGAAAGCAAACCAGGGCAGGGCGGTTTTGTCCGTCGAGATCGCCTCACGCCAACGCCCGATCAATATCACTATGAAAAATAGCACAATTGAAGCTGCCAGATAGGAGATCACCCCGCCTGCCATGCTGGCGCCGGGGCTGGCGTCCAATAGACCTGCTCGCACAAGAATTGGACTGACGCCGTAGGCGATGCCAGACAAAATGGCGCCGAGATATCCGCGCCCGAGTTGCGGCGTAAATTTCAATTTCCGGGCTCCTTCGCCACGAGCTGCGGCGAGGTCGGAGCGGAAAGTCAGCATGGGTGAAAAGATGATCAGGACGATGCCGAGCACCCGGAGCGGCGTGAGATATTCGCCCAGGAGCCAGATGGCCAGCCCCAGCGAAACGACGATATCCAGCTGCTGGATGGGGCCAGTCAGATTTGTTCCGGCGGCCTGCACGGCCCAGTAATTGAAAAAGCGGCCCGCGATGAAATGGTTTATTCCGGCGAGCGACAGCCACATCACCGACGTCCAGGAAAATGTGAATATGTCCCCAACATGGCCAATGGCGAGAGCAATAATGAAGAAGAGGGGCACGCCCATGGGGACAGTGACGCAAAGCGCCTGCAGAACTGTGCCAGTAAGAACGCCGCGGCGGGTGGAGGCCTGATTCAGGGCAAAGGTGCCCGCAGACAGCAGCGCGAACAGGCCTCCAAGCACGTTTCACCCCGGGTATGATTCTTGTTGAACGGCTCGAGCCGCTTGGCCAAAGCATAAGGCAGGATTGAACGGGAAGCCAATGGTCTCTTCACGGGATACAAATCGCTGTCAACGACCGCTAAACCCTGAGGGTATTGTCACAAATTCGTTTGTGTAAAGGGGGGCAGGATCAATCTCGGCGAGATCTGGCTGGTTCCATGCGCGGGCCGCCAGCGCAAGAGCGGCCTTAAGGCTGGCAGGATCCGTCTCCGGGTCGGTGTTCATGGAGCGGATGACATTGTCATAGATGCGCTCGGCATAGGCTGTGTCGGATATCCGGGCATATTCCTTAATCAGGTCAAGCGACCATTTGCGATCCGCCTTCATCTGCACCAGGGCCTGAAACGTCGCATTCAGAAAGGCCCTGAGATCCCGTTGCCGCGTTTCAATCATGCTGGTGGACGCGACAAAGCCGCTGACGAGATAAGCGTCCGGGTCCATGCCCAGATCGAGCACAATATGGGCACGGCTTGCGCTGACTTCGCGCAGACCAAGCAGGGCAGAACTAAGCACCGCATCAATAGTGCCGGCACGAAGTTCCGGAACGATGGCCCCGGCGCCGCGTGTGACAATTTCAAATTTGACCCTGTGCCGTTCGCTGGTCAGTTGAGCGGCCATATCTGATAGCGAATGCGTCGCGGAAATGCCTATCTGTTTGCCGGCCAATTCAGACATTGACTGCGCGCCGCCCTGTTCGCGAACGATGACAGTCCAGCCATAAAAGCCGTTAGCGGCTGTCGCGACGATTTTTCCGCCAGCCCCACCGGGGAATGCCTGAGCTGCCGCCGGACCCGACGCGTCAATAATATCAGCCTGTCCTGACTTCAAAGCCAGCTGGACGACATCCGCGCCGCGCAGATTGAGGCGTCTGACTTCTATGTCTGCCGCGCGAAAATAGCCAAGCTGTTCGGCGGCAAATACCGGGGCCAGCAAGATGTCGTCAGCTATTGCAAACGCGACACGAATTTCGGCACTGTGCACCGGCATTGAAATTGCCGCACAGATTGTTGCTGCAGCAATTTTATGTCTCATGAACCGGACGGCCATAGGACTACTCCAAACATCCAATTGTACCGCCGCCGTCCGCCAATGTGCGGCGCGAATGTGGCATTTTTGATTGTCTCTTCTCGCGGCCTTGTCAATTGGGGAAATCACCCTGCCGGCAATAGTTCACGACGAAATGAACCGGCGTGGCTCCCGTTGGCCTTTATGCCGGAGATTGCATTGCCATCCGCTGCAGGGCGCTTGGCCGCCGTGAGCGTGAGAGCCGGCTCATCAATATATAAATTGCGGGCGTCGTGTAGAGCGTCAGCATTTGCGACAGGATCAGCCCGCCGACGATTGTAATTCCAAGCGGGCGGCGCAACTCGGAGCCTGGCCCGGAACCGAGCGCCAGCGGCAAGGCGCCGAGAATGGCAGCCAAAGTTGTCATTAAAATCGGCCTGTATCTTTGCAGGCAGGCTTCGCGAATGGATTCACGGGGGTCAAGTGACCGCGCGCGCTCGGCGGCGATCGCAAAATCCACCATCATGATGCCGTTCTTCTTGACGATGCCAATCAACATGATGATTCCAATCATCGCGACGAGAGACAGTTCCGTGTTTGCCAGATTGAGTGCAAATAATGCGCCCAGACCTGCAGGTGGCAAGGTGGAAATGATGGTCAGTGGATGTATGAGGCTTTCGTAGAGGACGCCGAGGATAATATAGACAGCAATAAGCGCGGCAATGATAAGCCATATCTGGCTGGAAGCACTCTCGCGAAATGCCTTGGCGTCGCCTGCGAAGTCCGCATTGATATGTTCTGGGAGATGAAGGTTGAGTACGGCGTTTCTTATGGCCTGAGTTGCTTCATCCAGGGTCTTTCCTTCAGCGACATCGTAACTGAACGTAATGGCCGGCAAAGCGCCCTGATGCTGAATTGACAAGGTTGCGACATCTCGCTTGATGTTCGCCAGCGATGATAATGGAATCTGCTGACCGGTCTTTGATGGCACGAACAATGAGCCGAGATCGCTGGGGTCACGATGGCGCGAAGGCGTTGATTCCAGCACGACGCGATATTGATTTCGTTCTGTATAGATTGTGGCAATCTGCTTCTGGCTGAAGGCATTGGCAAGGACTGCGGATATGTCGCTCACCGATACACCGAGACGGGCTGCGGTTGGCCTGTCGATCATGACGGTCGCCTGCAACCCACCCCTATCGGCATCGCTTGAGACATCGACCAGTTCCGGCGTTGTCTTCAAGGCTTCTTCGACCGTATCGGCTGCATTGAGCAGACCCTGGTAATCGGCGCTCCAGAGCGTGAACTGATATTGAGAATTGCCCTGGCGTCCGCCCACTCGCACATCTCGCATGGGGTATAGATTGACCTCCACGCCGGGAACCCGGCCAAGTTGCCTGCGCAGGCGGCCGATCACACGCTCGGCTGTACCGCCGCGTTCCGCTGCGGGTTTCAGGTTAACAAAGAAGCGGCCGGTATTGCCATTGTTGCCGTTACCCGCGAACGCGGCGACCGATTGAACCGCCGGATCGTTGCGTATGATATTGGAGGCCTGATTCAACATGGGCAACATGGCAGAGAAGGACGTGTCCTCAGAGGCGGTAGCCGATCCAAACAAAAGACTCGTATCGTCGGCGGGAACCCAGCCCTTCGGCGTGACGCGATAAAGATGAACGGTCAGACCTATGGTGAAAAAGAACAGGATAACCATCAGCCACGGATAATTGAGCGTTTTGTCGAGTGTACGCGCATAGGATTGCTGCATGGCGTTGAGGATATTCTCGATCATACGGTCAATTAGATTTGGCTTTTTCCGGTCGGACGTGATTCCAAAATGTGCGGTGATCATCGGTGTGATTGTGAGAGATACGATCATCGACACAAAAATCGCAAAGCAGAGCGTCAGTGCAAATTCGCGAAACATCCGACCGATAATGCCCTGCATGAAGATCAGCGGAATGAACGCCGCCACCAACGAAAGCGTGATCGAAACAACTGTGAAACCAATTTGCCGTGTGCCTGCAAGGGCCGCTTCGATGCGCGACATGCCTGCTTCACGATTGCGGTGAATGTTCTCTACCATGACGATGGCGTCGTCGATCACGAAACCGACCGAAATCGTAATAGCCATCAAGCTTAGATTATTGACTGAAAAGCCCGCCGCCCACATCGCTGCAAATGTCCCGGCCAGCGACAAAGGCACGGTGACCGCAGCAGCTACTGTCGCCGTCACCTGACGCAGAAACAGCAGCACGACCAGAGTTACAAGTCCAATGGAAATGGCCAGCATGTGTTCGAGATCGCGCAACGAAGCTCGAATCGTCTCGGACCGGTCAGACATGACCTCAATGTCGATGCCTTCCGGCAGCAGGCGTTTGAGTTCGGGCAGGATAGCTTTCGCGCCATCTATTGCCTCGATGACATTGGAGCCTGGTTCCTGAGTGATGTTGATCAGTACTGCTGGCTTTCCGTTGAACCATCCAGCATTGAGCGTGTTACGCACGCCCATTTCCACCTCCGCAACATCGCCGACCCTGACGATTGTACCATTGGATGTGCGAACCGGAATGCGTCTATATTCATCGGGCGTATCGAGTTGCGCACGCATACCGATCATTTCAAATTGCGCGCCACCATCGAATGCGCCGAGAGGCGAAGGTGCGTTTGCTGCGGAGATGGCCGCGCGTACGGCATCGAAGCCGAGGCCCATTGCGCCGAGCCTTGATGGATCGACGCGAATGCGCACTGCTGGCTGCTCTGCTCCACTCACAGTGACATCTCCGACGCCTTTCACCTGTGAAAACCTCTGCGATACAAGCGTATCGGCGGCGTCGTATATGCCGGCGGGTGCAACATTCTTCGAAGTCATTGCGAAAATAAGGATGGGTCGCGCGGCTGGATTGAATTTGCTGATACGCGGAAAATTCGGCAAATCGCCGGGCAGATCGGGGATGGCCGCATTCAAGGCGGCCTGGGCATCGCGTGCGGCGCTCTCGATTTTGCGGGAGAGATCAAATTGTAATGTGATGCGCGTTCGGCCCAGCGCTGAGTTGGACGTCATCTCGGTGATGCCGGCTATTGAACTTAACGCGCGCTCGAGCGGCGCTGCGACACTGCTCGCCATCGTCTCGGGATCAGCGCCGGGCCGGCTCACCGTGATCTGCAAGGTCGGAAATTCTATCGACGGCATGCTGGCGACCGGCAGGAAGGGCCAGGCGATCATACCCGCCAACATGATGGCGATAGCCAACAAAGTGGCTCCCACAGGACGTAGAACAAAGGGCGCAGAAATGTTCACGGCGGATGAACTTTCGCATTGCTGGGGGCGCTGTGTTCTTCATCGCGGGCTTGCTGCAGCCGCGTTTCACCGCTGATTTTCCGGCTGCCGCCGAGCCGCAAACGCGTCCGCTCTACAGCCAGATAAATAACCGGGGTCGTATAAAGCGTTAGTAACTGACTGAGGATCAGGCCGCCGATAATGCTTACGCCAAGCGGAACGCGCAATTCGCTGCCCATGCCTGTGCCGAATGCAAGTGGTATCGCGCCGAACAGCGCGGCCAGGGTTGTCATCATGATCGGGCGAAAGCGCAGTGCGCAGGCGCGCACAATCGCGTCACGAGGTTGCAGCCCATCGCGCCGTTCGGCCTCGATCGCGAAATCGATCATCATGATGGCGTTCTTTTTCACGATGCCCATGAGCAGTATGATGCCGATCAAGGCTATCAGCGACAGTTCGTGGCCCGTCAGCTGCAAAGCCAGCAAAGCGCCAACGCCCGCCGAAGGCAGGGTCGTGAGAATGGTGAAAGGATGAGCGAAGCTTTCATAGAGGACGCCCAGGACGATATAGATCGAGATGATGGCGGCCAGTATAAGCCAGGGTTGTGTTGCAAGGGAATTTTGGAATTCGGCCGCATCGGCATGAAAGCTCGTAGTGATGGACGGTGGCATGCCGATTTCAGCTTGCGCCTGTGAAATCGCCTGTACAGCCTGGCTGAGCGAAATGTCCGGCGCCAGATCAAAACTGATGGTCGCGGCAGGAAACTGGTCTTGATGGGCGATCACCAGGGGAGCGGTGATGCGCCGGATTGTCGTGAATGTTTCCAGCGGTACCTGCACGCCTCCGGTTCCCGGTACATAAAGGCGCGACAGCGATGATGGATCGTTCTGGAATTGCGGCGCAGCTTCAAGGATGACGCGATATTGATTTGTCTGCGCATAGATTGTCGAAATCTGCCGCTGGCCGAAGGCGCTGTTCAATGTATCGGCGATAGACTGAATGGAGATGCCCAGTCTGCCGGCATTTTCCCTGTCGATATCGATGAACGCGCGCAGGCCACCTTCCTGATTTTCACTTGCGACATTGCGGAGGACGGGGGTCGCGCGCAATTTCAATGTAAGCTGCTGGCCCCATTTGACGACCTCGCTCTGGTTGGAGCCTGCGAGTGTATATTGATATTGCGAGCGGCTGGCGCGCGTCGAAATCTGAATGTCCTGTACAGGTTCGAGATAGATGCTGGCGCCCGCATTTGTGTTGACAGCGGTGCGCAGGCGCTCTGCAATCTCGAGTGCGCCAGACCTGCGCTCGCCCTTGGGTTTGAGAACAATCGTGAATCGGCCGGAATTGCCAGTGGCGTTGAGAGGGCCAACGCCAAGCACTGAAATGATATCGGCGACATCCCTGTCCTTGCGAATCGCGCGCGCTGCCGTGTCCTGCGCTGCCGTCATTTCCTGAAAGGAAACATCAGTAGAGGCTTCGAGAACTGCGCTGATGAGGCCAGTGTCCTGCTGCGGCAGAAAGCCTTTGGGACTGACTACATACATATCAACGGTGAGGCCGAGAGTTGCGAAGATGAGAAGGATCATGAAGCCCTGATGGCGCAAGGCCCAGCCGAGCGTGCGTTCGTAGATCGCGGCCATCCAGGAGAATGGCCTTTCGATCACGGATGCGAGAAGCGCGGCTCCGGAACCTTCATAGCGGCGCAGGATTTGAGCGCAAAGCATAGGGGTAATCGTCAGCGATATGATCGCCGAGACGAGAACAGCAATTGTCAAAGTCAGGGCAAATTCCCTGAACATGCGGCCAACAAGCCCGGTCATAAACAGGAGCGGAATGAAAACGGCGATGAGCGAGAAGGTCAACGAGATAACGGTAAATCCGATTTCACGGGCGCCTTCGAGGGCCGCATCCAGCGCATTATGGCCCTCGTCAAGTTTGCGGACAATGTTTTCAATCATCACGATGGCGTCGTCGACGACGAAGCCGGTACCGATTGTCAACGCCATCAAAGATAGATTATTGAGGCTGAAGCCTGCCAGATACATGACGCCAAATGTCGCCACCAGTGACAATGGCAGCGTAATGGCGGCCACGATGGTCGCACGGAACGAGCGCAGAAACAGCAATACAACCAGGATAACCAGAGCCACGGCAAGAACCAGAGTGAATTCGACCTCTTCGACCGAAGCACGAATGGTGGGTGTGCGGTCCTGTACGATCTTGAATTCGATGCCCGAAGGCATCAGCCGTTGCAGGCGCGGCACTTCGCGGCGAAGACGGTCAAGTGTCGCAATGATATTGGCGCCTGGCTGCTTCTGAACGTCGACGATAACCGCAGGCTGGCCGTTGTACCAGCCGCCAACGCGGACGTTTTCGAGACCGTCTACGACATTGGCGATATCACGCAGCAAAACGGGCGTACCGTTTCGCGTGGCAATTACAACATTGCGATAGGATTCGGCGGCCTCAATCTGATCGTTGGCGGAAATGATCCAGGATTGCTTGTCGCCATCCAGTGACCCCTTGGAGCCTGCGACATTCGCACCGACTATCGCCTGCCTGACGTCCTCAATGCCGATCTTGTAATTGGCGAGGCGTGCGAGATCCGCCTGTATGCGCACAGCTGGCCTGATGCCCCCCTGGATGGCGACACGGCCGACGCCGCTGAGTTCAGCCAGCCGTGGTGCAATCAGTGTGTCCGCAAGATCGCTGAGCACGCGCAATTCGGCGGTCGCAGATACAAGCGCCAGAGATACAATGGGCGCGTCGGCAGGGTTCACTTTGGAATAGACGGGGGGATAGGGCAGATTGCGCGGCAAAACGCCAGTCGCTGTGTTGATTGCCGATTGCACATCCTGAGATGCTGAGTCTATGTCGCGGCCAAGATCGAATTGCAGGGTGATCTGGCTGAAGCCGAATGAAGATTGCGACGACATGGCCGCCAGCGCGGGAATTTGTCCCAGTGACCGTTCCAGGGGCGCGGTAACTATCGTCGCCATCGTCTCTGGATTGGCTCCGGGTAGTCGCGTGTTCACGATGATGGTCGGAAAATCGACTTGCGGCAGCGAGGCCACCGGCAGGCGTAGATAGCCCAGGATTCCGCACAGGAGGATTGCCACTGCGAAGAGCGAGGTAGCCACCGGGCGCAGAATGAAGGGCGAAGACACGCTCATCTGCTTGCGGCCCCGACTTGCGGCCAGGCGAGTGCGCTGGAGCCCCGCAGCATCATCCGCGCCGCCCCCGCCTGCGTGTTTCGCCCGGCTGATCCTCCGCAGATGGATTGGGCTTGACTTCACCCTCCATGGTTACGGTGACTTTTGCCTCGTCGCTGAGCCGTCCGAAGCCAGAGGTCACCACTCGTGCGCCCGGGTCTATGCCTTTGGTCACCACAGCAAGTGTTTCGTTCTGCAGGCCGATGGTGACATCGGTCTGTGCGACCTGATCGTCCTTGATGAGGTAGACATAAGGCCCCGACGGTCCGCGCTGCACTGCGCCTGAAGGAATCGTGATGACGTCCTGCAGGGCGCTGATGAAAACACGGACATTGACGAACTGGCCCGGCCACAGCCGCAGGTCCTTGTTGGCGAATTGAGCTTTGGTCTTGATCGTGCCGGTTGTCGAATCCACGAGATTGTCGATGACGTCGATTTTTCCGGATTCGATCAGAGTTTTGTTATCCGCTTCGAGCGCCTGCACAGCTACATCGCCCTTTTTCATTCCGGCGCGAAGGGCCTGCAATTGTTGCTGGGGCAGATTAAAGACGAGCGCAATCGGATTGACTTGCGTAATGGTGACAATGCCGGTGGCGTCGCCGGAACGCAAGATGTTTCCGGTATCGACTAGCCGGATGCCGGTACGTCCGGAAATTGGGGCCCGAATGGTCGTGAAATCGAGCTGGGTTTTTGCTGAGTCGATCTGCGCCTGATCGAGTTTAAGTTGCGCCTCCAACTGCTTTACAGAGGCGCGCTGTGTGTCGGCTTGCTGACGAGATCCGGCATTTGTCGCGGCAAGGCGGACGTAGCGTTCAAGGTCCAGGCGCGCGTTGGCAAGCTGTGCGGCGTCTTGTGCGAGCTTGGCAACAGCCTGGTCGTATTGCGCCTGATAAGTGCGCGGGTCGATCCGCGCGAGAACGTCGCCGGCATTGACGTCCTGTCCTTCGCGGAACGTGATTTCCAGCAAGCGCCCGTCGACCTGCGCGCGCACCGTGGCGGTGTTCAACGCCTGAATGGTTCCCACAGCTTCTGCTGTGACAGGAACATCTTGTCGGCGCGCCACTGCTGCGAGAACGGGGACCACGGGTTTTTCACGTTCACGCGCCGGGCCAGCGCCAAGACCAAAGCGGGGAAAGGCGGGGCGTGCGCCCTCGCTTAATTCCTGCCGGGGCAGGAACGCGATGGGCAATGTCGTCCAATGGCGATAGTGCGCGTAGATCGCCGCCAGGGCTGCGAAGATGATCAGTCCGATCAGCTTCTTCATTTTGGCGCTCCTGCGGCGCGAACCTGCGGCAATGGCTCGCGGACAAATCCGCCGCCGAGCGCCTGAAACAGGCTGACTTGCGCCAGCAACCGTTGATATCGCGCCAGCGCCAGCGCATCCTGTGCGCTGAACAGGCTTTGCTGTGTTGTGAGCAGGACAATGATGTCGATTGTGCCTTCGCGCAGTCTCTGTTCGGTCAGATCAAGCGCGGTGCGCGCTGAAACCACCGCACGGGCGCGAAACGCCTCGGCTTCGGACGTTTTGCGCACAGCGATCAGGGCATTTTCCACATCGGTCAATGACGTCACGATGGCCTTTCTGTAATTGGCGAGCAGCTCAAGCCAGCGACCCTTGTTGGCCTCAAGCTGAGCTTCAAGATTGTAGCCTGTAAATATGGGCTGGGTTAGGCCGGCGGCGATGTCGAGAGCGAGCGCTTCGGGCCGCAGCAGATTTTTCAGCCCGATACTTTCCAGCGAAGCGCCGGCCGTCAGGCTTATCGATGGATAAAATGCCGCTCTTGCCGCTGTTACGTTCGCGTCTGCGGCTTCAAGGCGGGCTTCAGCCGCCGCAATATCAGGCCGGCGCAACAGCAATTGTGAGGGCAGGCCTGGGCGCACAGCGGGTAGTTTCACACTGCGCAAATCGGTGCCGCGCGCTTTCAGGCTTTCGGGCGTACGCCCGGCAATCAGGGCAACGAGGTTGCGGTTTTGCTGCGCCTGCTGTTCGAGCGCTGGCACACTAGCCCGCAGGTTGGCAAGGACAGTTTCCTGCTGGGCAATATCCAACGCGTTGCCTGTTCCTGCATCCAGCCGCGATTTTAGGGCGGCGAGCGTGCGTTCAGCAATGTGAATATTTTCGCGCGCGATGCGGACGCGATCCTGTGCGACGAGCATCTGAAAATAAGTGTTGCAGAGCGCGGCAAGAGTCGAGATAGCGACGACTTCATAGTCATAACGCGTTGCTATTGCCCCGAGTTTACCGGCCTCAGCCAGCGCGCGATTCTTGCCCCAGAAATCCAGCGCGTAACTTGCTGTCAAGCCCAAGCTGAAGCGATTGCTTACGCTGGACTGGAATGGAGGCTCCTTGTCGCGAAGTGTTCCCGGCGTCAGGCTGCGGGAGGCGTTGGCGTTGCCCGCCACCTGTGGATAAAGTGCGGATCCGGCCGCCAGGGCCTGGGCCTCGCCCTGAATAATCCGCTGGGCGGCGGCGTCCAGATCGAAATTGCCTTCGAGCGTTTTGCGCGCCATGGCGGTCAATTCGGCAGAGCCGAAGAGGGCCACCCAATCAGTGGTGAGATTTGGCCCTGTGGAGGATTTCGCCGCGTCATATGAGGCGGGGAGGGTGGGGGCGAGCCCTTCCTGTCTAGTCGAATCAAGGTCGCAGCCCGGCAACGCGGGCATTAGCAGGGCTAAAATAACGCTATTTTTCAAACGCGAACGCAAATCCGGGGCCCCAGGGGCAGGCCGGATCGATGGACCGGCGCTGCGACCGCTATTCCTTAGCCCATTGATGGAACCGGGGAAACTGAACTGCGCGTTACAATTCGTTCATCCGGCCTTCAGGTTTGGTGAAACGATGCGGTGGCGCTTAGATGGGGTCCTTTTCACGCAGTTTGCGCAGTGCTTTAAGCGCCAGAGGTTCAAGTCCCTCGCCGCCTTTCTCCAGATGCGCGTATATCTCACGGCGCATGAGCGGATTCCAATAGTCCTTGATGTGCTGCATGGCGCTGGAAATCGCTTCCTGTTCCGGCTGAAGGCGGAAAGAGATCGCAATCTGGTTCGCCATGCGGACGAGGTTTCCGCTGCTCATGAGTGAACCTCCTGCATGTAGTCCGTGCGGATACGTTCGGCGCCGTTGAACACCAGAGCGTTGCCATTGCGCGCCATTGTGATCAGCGTCATGCGATGATGACGCGCCCGGTCGACGGCCAGTGATGTAGGGGCAGAGATAGCCACGACGGTACGTGCGCCGAAGATGGCTGCCTTTTCGATCATTTCGAAGGACGCTCGGCTGGTGAGCAGCAGGAAGCCATCGTCAGCCTTCGCGCCGGCGCGAAGGGCCGCGCCAATCAATTTGTCGAGTGCATTGTGGCGGCCGACATCCTCGCGTATGGCC
>CANJJI010000019.1 GCA_947474545.1 Beijerinckiaceae bacterium
CTGGCCATCCTTGACCGCCGACCAACGCCTCGCCCCGGGGAAGGCAGGTCGGGACGGAGGGATGGTCTGCCCGCTCTAACAAAGGGATACCCTGATGCGCGTCGTCACCTGTGCAGCGCCCTAACCCACTCGGTTTTCAAAAGAGGCATTTATTTCAATCCCCACGCTTCTCCCAATGCCTCGATCCTGCTAGCCTTGCAACAGTCAGCAATTATGACGGGCACGGGAGGATAACATGAGCGAAGAAAACCAGCGCCGCGATTTCAAGGATTTTTTCGTCACAAGACGGCAAATGATCGCTGGCGCCACAGCAGGAGCGGCAACATTTCTGACTGGCCTGAATCCGTCAATCGCGCAGGTTCCACGTGCACGCGAAGGGCGTTACCTCATAAAGAATGGCGTCGTGCTGTCGTTCGATCCGAAAGTTGGAGATTTCGACAAAGCCGACGTACTGATCGAGAATGGCAAGATCCTAGAGGTCAAGCCGAACATCGCAGCCAACGCGACCATACTTGACGCATCCGACATGATTGTCCTGCCCGGGTTTGTTGACAGCCACCACCACTTTTATCAAAGCGCTTTGCGCAACATTCTCGGTAATGGCCTGCTGGCTGATTATTTTCGTGACATGGTGTTGAAAGCAACACCGCTCTATCGCGTGGAAGATGCTTACATCGGTGTACTCGCTGGCGCCCTGCGTTCACTGAGTTCCGGTATTACCCAGATCACCGATCTGTCTCAGGTGTCTAATTCGCCTGGTCACAGTGACACGATGATCAAGGCATTCAAGGATAGCAACATACGCGCCGTTTATGCCTATTCGCGCGGTTATGGCGAGGGCGCAAAATATCCCGATGACGTTGCGCGGCTGCAGAAGGAACATTTCGCCAGCAAGGATCAATTGGTCACACTCGCGCTCGGCACGGGCGTCGAAAAAGAGCAATGGCTCGTGGCGCGCAAACACGGCTTGCGCATTTATACACATGTTGTCGGCAGTCTGCCGACCAGCACGCCAGCGCTTGTTATGAAACTTGGCGATGAAGGCTTGATGGGCGCTGACAATGTCTACATCCATTTTACCGGCTCAACAGCCGAACACATGAAGCGTGTCAAGGCGACCGGCGGCGCAATCTCGATGGCCGTGCCCATTGAAATGACCATGCGCCACGGCATGCCGCCATTGCAGCTGGCGCTGGATGCCGGCATCCGCCCCAGCCTGTCCAGCGATGTGGAAACAACAATGGCTGCGGATATTTTCTCGCAGATGCGTTCCGCATTCACGTTGCAACGCGCCCTTGTGAATGAACGTTCGATCCAGGGTGAAAAGGAACTTCCGCCTTTGCTGAGCGCGAAGGACATTATCGCCATGGCGACGATTGAAGGCGCACGCTGCAATGCGCTCGAGAGCAAGACAGGATCGCTCACCCCCGGCAAGGATGCCGATATCGTCATGCTGCGCACCAATATGACCAATGTGATGCCGCTCAACAATGCCTATGGCGCCGTTGTCACCGGCATGGATACGAGCAATGTCGACACGGTCATGGTTGCGGGCAGGATCGTCAAACACAAGGGTCTTTTGACCGGCGTGAATATCGCGGCCATGCAAAAAAGGATCACCGCCTCGCGCGACTACATTGTCGAAAAGGCCGGGTGGCCAAAGTCGGTGATTGATACGAGCCTGCCGGGTCACTGACCCGGGGCAGAACTTTATTCGATTGGCACATCGAAGGCTTTCGCGCCCGGTGCGGGGAAGCCGAAATGCCACCACTCCCGTGTATAATTTTTGAAGCCGCCAGATTCCATCAAGGCTTTGAGCTTCTGGCGATTGCCGCGCGCTTCAGGCGAAACATGAGCCGCAGTTGCCGATCTTGGGTCGAAGAAATCGAATGGCGTGCCAAATTCCAGGGCTGTCCCATCAATTCTGCGCAAGGAAAGATCGACAGCGCTGCCCGTCGAATGCGCGGAATAACGCCCTATATAACCCTCCGCGAACAAGGCGCTTTTCGCGGCATTGGGATAATAGATAGCCTTGGTGCTCTGGTCCTGGATATCTTGCGCCCATTGAACGAATGCCGCCGTGGCGCGCGCCGGGCGGTAACAATCATGGACAGCGAGTCGCAATCCCTGCTTCCGGGCAGTTTCCGCAACCTTGGCCAGCGCCTCGGCTGCAGGGCGAAGCAACCAGCATCGCCCTGCACTGTAGCCGGGCACAACCCGCCCGGTGAAATTGTCGGCCGTGGCGTAGCGCATGTCTTCGACAACCAGTGCAGACACCTCGCTGATCGCAGAAAAACCTTGTGGCAATTGGCTCGCCCAAACGTCACCAGCCCACACCAATGCGAGCCCTAACCACCACGCGCGTGTATCCATAAGTGCTTCGTCACGCGCCTTCCTTCAGCTGGCGCGTGATCCATGGCAGCACCACTGTCTCGAAGATCTTCTGATCGCTCAGCGTCTTCATGCGGCCCATATGGCCGCCTTCCGGATTGACCCAGGCCTCTTTCGGGCTGCCTGAACGCATCATCACATAGAGATCGGAGATCGGGATTTGCGAATCCAGGGCGCCATTGACAAGAAACATCGGCGCTGAAGGCTTTTGCAACCATTTGGCGTCCACAAGCGACATCTTGGGACCATAGGCAAGAAAGTCATCAAGCGTCTTGACGCCATAGACTGCCGAACGCGCTTCAAACAGACCGAACAGGTATTCTCGGGTCCCCAGCGCCTTTTTCTGCCACTCCGGCTGGAAATACCCGTGCACGGGTCCACCCTGCACCACCGCACCGCGCAGGCGATCCTTGTCCGTATAAGCTAGCCGCGCTGACCAGTGGCCGCCCCAGCTGCCGCCGTACACCGCTATGCGATTACCATCGATATCGTCGCGCTTCTGCAGGACGTCGATCGCCGCAGAAAAAACTTTTTCAGCGCCTGGCTCAATCAGGATTCGGGTCTGTCCCGTACCCGGCATATCCATCGCGAGAAATGCGATGCCCTGCTTGAGATAGCCCGCGTTGCGGATCGCTGCATTCTCCTTGCGCCCGTCAAGCCCGCCGATGGTCAGCACCACGGGCGGCTTGGCGACACCGGCAGGCTTGCGCAGGTAGCCAACAATCTGTTTGCCATTATAGGTGTATTTGACCGCCTCTATGGGCGGATCGATGGAGCGGGAATAACCGGCGAACGCCTCGACAGCCTTGTCATAGGCCTTGAAAGTTCCCGGTGAATCCTCCAGCGGGAAGCGCGCGAACATGTAATATTCCATGGCGTGTTCGAACGCCTGGGCCGCGGCGGCCTTGTCGCTGGCCTCAAGCGATTGCGCCTTGGCCAGATGCCGGTCGCCAATTGCGCTCCACACAGCGGCCCATTCGTCCCGGTTCTGGCTTTTCAGATTGGCCAGCGCCTCGCGCACTTCGGCCGCATCGAGTTGCGAAACCGGGTAGGCCTTGCGGTCTGCCCGCTCCTGGATCTCGGACTTCAGCTCATCTAGAGTTCGCGCAGGCGCAAGCTGCGCCATTGATGCTCCAGCGCTGATCGCCAATCCGGCAAAAATCACCCCGGATCGCAAAAAACTGCGTGTTACACCCATGTCTTCCTCCAAATCAGCGGCTTGCCCGTTTGTTAGAGGCCAGAGTCCGACCTTTCAATGACGCTGTCAACAGCTCCACGTTGCTGCAGCCGCCAGCGGGCATTATGGTCATGCCCAACATGTTCGCCTCCCAAACACATGCCGGAGAGAAATTTTTGAGGCCAACAGACCCGATTTCGAGCGCAAGCCCAAAGGCTCGCCGGATCGCCTTTAACGAATCGTCCCTGCAGAAAAACCTTGTAAGGGCCGCCCCGCAACTGAACCCGGCAAACCCAAGAAGGAGTACGCGCGCCATGCCATCAGGCCGCTATCAGATGTACAACGACAACAGCTTCAAGCTGGGCCTGTTCGGCGCCAATTGCTCGTCAGGCCGCGCCGCCAACATCCTGCCAGAACGCTGGCTGGCCGATTGGGAGAGCTGCGCCACCATGGCGAAGATGGCTGACGAGGCGGGTTTCGATTTCATCCTGCCGATTGGCCGCTGGAAAGGCTACGGCGGCGCTACCAACTTCCAGGGCACAACTTTTGAGACGCTCACCTGGGCGACCGGCCTGCTCGCGCTGACCAGAAGCATCACTGTATTCGGCACAGTCCACGCCCCGCTTTTCAATCCCATGGTGGCCGCCAAACAGATGGTCACAGCCGATCATGTCGGAAATGGCCGTTTCGCCCTCAATATCGTCGTGGGATGGAATGAACCGGAATTCAAAATGTCGGGCATTCAGCAACGGGATCACGCCGACCGCTACGATTATGCAGAAGAATGGATCGCAGCGATGAAGCAGATGTGGAGCACAGAAGGATCGTCCGACTTCCAGTCAGACTATCTTCATCTGCAGGGGCTCGTCTGCGAACCCAAACCGGTCGGGCGAACCTCGCCGCTAATCATAAATGCGGGACAATCGGATGCTGGCCGGGCCTTCGCCATGCGTTGCTGCAACGGCTTTTTCACGAATTTTCGCGAAGCGGGCGTCGAGCGCGCTACCGCCTTCGTCGAGGCTTTCAAATCCGAAGCGCGCTCGAATGGGCGTGAGATCGATGTCTATACGCAAGGACACGTGGTGTGCCGGCCCACGCGCAAAGAAGCGGAAGACTATTTCCACCATCTGACAAATGAAGGCGCAGATTACGGCGCGCTCGAAGAAGCCCTCCGCCTTAAAAACATCACCCGCGAAAACACGCTCGATTTCGAGGCCCGCCTGAAGGCGATGCCGCCTAACAATGTCGGTTACGCCATCGTCGGCTCGCCCGATGACATCGCGGAAAAATTCGCGCGCATTCATGGCGCTGGCATTTCGGGGATCGCCTTCTCGCTGGTCAATTATGTGAAGGAGCTGCCGCTGCTGGTGCAGGAGGTCCTGCCAAGGCTGGAGAAAATGGGGATGCGGACTGCGGCAACCTGAGACGCCGGATGTCTTGATTGAATTATGAGTTGATCAAAACTGCCGCTGCTATAAGTCGCCCAATCCAGGACTTGTATTTGCGCGGCGGCGGGCCACATAAATCTCGCATCTGAATTCGTGGGGAACCCGGCCAAATCTTTTGCGGCTGGACAACCTCATGCGCTGGAGACCGCCATGAACGTCACACGCAATCCTGCCGCTCAAGCTGGCCCCGTGATCGATAACGATCTTCCCGCCCGTGCGCTGGAAGGCGTGCGGACCCGGCGTATGATCGCTATCCTCTTTGATCTGATGCTGGTCACCCTTCTCGTCGGCGTCACCGTTTTTGTCCTGGGTCTGCTGGGCATCCTGACTTTCGGGCTGACCTGGCTGCTGATCCCTGCGGTGATCGCTCTCTATCCGCTGATCGCGCTGCTGTATAATGGCGTCACGATATCAGGCTGGCGGCGGGCGACGCCCGGCATGCATATCATGGACCTCGAAATGCGCCTCACTGACGGGGACACGGTCAGCTTCCTGCATGCCGCTGTCCATGCGGTGCTGTTCTATCTGACCTGGTATATTTTCGCGCCGCTGATCCTGGTCTCGCTGGTCGCCCATAACAAGCGTTGCCTGCACGACATGCTGGCCAATGTCGTGGTCGTCCGCCGCCCGAACTGAACGGGATAGTTCACGATCAGCGCCGCTTCGCCTCCCCGCGAAGCGGCGTATTTTATTGGCCAAAGCGGTAGCCATCCCAACTCCTGGGATGGCCGTCACTGGCCAGATTGCACGCCCGATCCCGCATTGCGAGTCCGTAAGCGTGTCGCTAAGCTTGTCTTTACGATCGCCTTCGGAGGAAACCGGATCGCAAAAGCCGATCCGGGGAGCGCGGGCAAAATCGTCTGAACCGGCAGGCTTCTTCCAGCCGTTCAGCTGCAAAAATTGCGCAATGGGAGGATCAGATGATTTCAAGACGCGAACTTCTTGCCTATGGCGGCGCGGCGGCGGGCGCGCATTTTATCGGCGGAGCGGCGGGCGCGCAGGACGCCTGGCCAAGCCAGGACATGAAAACGATCTGCGGATTTCCCGCTGGCAGCGGTGCGGATATTGTCACGCGCTTTTACGCCAAGGCGCTGGCTGATCGCATCGGCCGCAACGTCTCGGTCGAGAACCGCCCCGGCGCCTTCGGCAATATCGCCGTGGAAGCGATTGCTCGCGCCAAGGACGGGCACACGATTGGCATTCTGCCTTCATCGGCCGTCGCAGCCGCGCCCGCGCTCTACAAAACCGTGCCGTTTGATCCCGTCGCCGATTTCGATCAGGTGACGACCCTGATCAAGGTGCCGTGGGTTTTGCTCGTGGCCGCCAGCAGCCCGTTCAAGACCGTCGCGGATCTGACAGACCATCTGCGCAAGCAGGGCGACAAGGCGTCTTATGGTTCGGTCGCCAACAGCGGGCTGATTTCGAGCGAGCTCTACAAGCTCGCCTTCGATCTCAAGACTGTCGAGGTGAAATACAAGGACCCGTTCGGCATGCTGAACGATCTTGACGGCGGCCATATCGCCTTTGCGCATCTGGATGCTTCGACAACCCTGGCCACCATCAAGCAGGGTAAGATCCGCCTGCTGGCGACCTCCATGCAGACCCGCGCCAGCGCCTTTCCCGATGTGCCCAGCGCTGCCGAATCCGGAATCAAAAATTCCAATCTCTTCGGCTATTGGTCGATCGCCATGCCCAAGGGCACAGCGCCGCAGATCATCGCGCGGCTGGAAAAAATCTATAACGAAATCGTCGCCACCGACGAGAACAAGAAGTTTGTCGCCAACATCGGCTGCGAACTTTTCGCGGGCACCACAGCCAGCGCGCGCGAGGCACTGGTGAAGGAAGTGGAGACCTGGCGCGAATATGTGCGCATCGCGAAGATCGAGAAGATATAGGGGCGCTTTTCACTACGTCGGTGAATGTCATCCCGGACGCCGCAGGCGATCCGGGATCGTCCGCCTGAGGCAAAGACCTTCTGCCAACGCACCAGCCAACAAAACCCTCGCGCTGAGAAGGCCTGCGCAGCAAGCCCCGCGTCTTTCGACAAGCTCAGGAAGAGCACGCAAGGCTGCGAAGAAGACGTAATGCGCGCCCCGGCGGCGCGCTGGAGTGTAGCCACGGGTGGAGCGAAGCGAAACCCGTGGGAATGAGGCCGTTCTGAGGGCTTCGCCCCGGCGGGGCGAAGGAATTTCAACGGTGCGGCGGCGCGGGACCCGGCTGAACATCCGCATGCGATCGAACCAAAATTCTCTGCCCCTTCAGGGCAGAATTTCCGCTGGGGATCAGAATCCACGGGTTCCGCTGCGCTTCCCCCGTGGCTACAATCTCGCGCCCCCGCAGGGGCGCTGGAACAGCACAGATCAATGCCGCAAAATCCGATGCTGCCATGCGCTCGCAAATTTTTTGGAACAAATTCCATTTGACAAACATGGCTCCGGTCCTTATGTTCTTGGTTTGTTCGTTTTCAAAAAAGCCAGTCATGGACATTCCCGCAGCCATCGATCTCAACAAAACCCTCCTTGCCCGCATCATCGCGGGGCTCTTCACTCTGCTGGGTGGGGGGACCGGGCCTGCGCGGATTTCTATTGAATTGCATCGCAGAATTGTGCGGGTGTTGCGGCCCGCTGAATCGGCTGTGCGGCGGTTGATTGTCGTGCTGGTCACGATCAAAGGCATGAAAGCGCCGCTGCTGCGCGCACATTCGCGTTCTGTGCCCTCAGGCCTTGCCGGCAAGGGAGAGGGAAAAAAGCGCCAGTCTTTCCTGCTTTTTGATCCCCGGCAGCGGTTCTGGCGTCAGCGTCCCGCGAAAAAAGCCCCCGCCGCGCTGCCGCGCATTATTTCGCTCACCGATGAAGGACTCCGCAGGCTCAGGGAGAGCCTCGATGCCCCGGCCCTGGCGGACAAAAAGACCGAGGACATAAGCCCTATCAAACTCCTGCGCCGTCTTGAGGCCGTTGCCGGCGCGCTCAACGATCTGCCGCATCAGGCCAGACGTCTCATCCGCGCACTGGCCAGACGCCAGAGCCTACCGAAATTGAAATTCAGAACGCCTTTGCGGCCGGGACGCCCGCCGGGCAACCGCCAAAAACCTCGTCTGGAAGTCGATCACGTCTTGCGCGACTGCGACTGGCTCGCCCGCAATGCCCTCGCCCCCGATACGTCCTGAGAGACAGCATACCCTTGGCTCAACAACCCGCGTGCGAAAGCATTGCGGGGGGCATTTGCTCGTCTGTTCGTCAGGTGAAGTCATCCCGGCTCGCCTTCGGCGTCCGGGATGACAAGGCCCTCAATTTCATGGGTGTCAGCGGCTAATCCATCCCGCCCTTGGCCAGAAATTTTTCCAGCCAGTGAATATTATAATCGCCGTTCTGGATGTCGGCGTTGCGCACAAGGGTGCGGAACAGGGGGATGGTCGTTTCGATGCCATCGACAATGAATTCATCGAGCGTGCGGCGCAGGCGCATCAGGGCTTCGGTGCGGTTGCGGCCGTGGACAATGAGTTTGCCCACCAGCGAATCGTAATTGGGCGGGATCGTATAGCCCTGATAAACCGCGCTATCGACCCGCACGCCAAGGCCGCCGGGCGGGTGATAATAGGTGATCGTGCCCGGCGAGGGGCGAAACGTGGCGGGATTTTCGGCGTTGACCCTGCATTCGATGGCGTGGCCGGTGATGCGCACATCGTCCTGCGTAATCGTCAGCGGCGATCCAGCGGCAATCTTGATCTGCTCGTTCACAAGGTCGATGCCGGTGATCATTTCCGTGACGGGATGCTCAACCTGAATGCGCGTGTTCATTTCGATGAAATAAAAGCGTCCGTCCTCGTACAAAAATTCGATTGTGCCGACACCCAGATATTGCAGTTTGCGCATGGCTGCGGCGACGATTTCGCCGATTTCCTCGCGTTCACTGGCGTTGAGCGCGGGCGAGGGTCCTTCCTCCCAGACCTTTTGATGGCGGCGCTGCAGGGAGCAATCGCGCTCACCCAGATGCACAGCATTGCCCTGCCCATCGCCCAGAACCTGGATCTCGATATGGCGCGGCTTTTCGAGATATTTTTCGAGATAAACCGCGTCGTCGCCGAAGGCCGCTTTGGCTTCCATGCGCGCGGTCGAGAGGGCATCGGAGAGATCGGCCTCGGTATGGGCGACTTTCATACCGCGTCCGCCGCCGCCCGCTGCTGCCTTGACGAGTACGGGATAACCAATGTCTGCGGCGACTTTCATCGCCTCTCCGTCGTCGGTTATGCCGCCTTCGGAACCCGGCACGCAGGGAATGCCAAGGGCGCGCGCGGTGCGCTTGGCCTCGATCTTGTCGCCCATGATGCGGATATGCTCGGCTTTGGGTCCGATGAACGTGATCTTGTGTTCGGCGCAGATATCGGCGAAGCGCGCGTTTTCCGACAGGAATCCGTATCCGGGGTGGATCGCGTCAGCGCCGGTGATCTCGCAGGCCGAGAGCAGAGCCGGAATGTTGAGATAGCTGTCGCGCGCGGCGGGCGGGCCGATGCAGACGGCTTCATCCGCCAGTTTCACATGCATCGCGCCGCGATCGGCGGTCGAATAGACGGCAACCGTTGCCACGCCCAATTCTTTCGCGGCGCGCATGATGCGAAGGGCGATTTCGCCACGGTTCGCGATGAGGATTTTATCGAACATCGCGCTCACTCAATCGTCAGCAGCGGCTGGCCGTATTCGACAGGCTGCCCATCCTCCACGAATATGGCTGTCACCGTGCCAGAGCGCGGCGCGACGATGTCATTGAACGTCTTCATGGCTTCAACCAGAAGCACTTTTTCCCCCGCCTGCACGGAGCTGCCGATTTCCACGAAGGGCTTGGCGTCCGGGCTCGGACGGCGGAAAGCCGTGCCGACCATGGGTGATTTCACGAGGCCGGGATGGTCGGCAGCGGGTATCCCGGTTGCCGGCGGCGCGCCTGGGGACATGGACATGGACGGCGACGGCGCAGCGGCTGGCGCGGCCACGGGCGCGGCCCCGGCAACAGTGACATGCTGTACGGGCAAGGCGCGTTTGACCTTGATCCTGAGATCATTGTGCTCGATCTCGATCTCGGTCAGCGAAAGCCGCGACACGATTTCGGCCAGCTTTTCCACCAGGACCGGGTCTATGCCGCCGGAAACTGCGGGCTTGCCGGAGGCCACGTCATCCTTGCTCATGGTCGTCAACTCTTCTTGCTATCTGGGAACAGGGCGCAGAGCGCATCGAGCGCGAGATCGTAGGAGGTCGCGCCAAATCCCTGGATCGTGCCGATGGCGACGGGGGAAATATGCGAATGATGGCGAAACCGCTCGCGCGTATGGGTGTTGGACAGATGGACTTCGACCACCTTCACATTCGCGCCCTTGATCGCGTCGCGCAGGGCGACGGAGGTGTGGGTGTAGCCGCCTGCATTGAGAATGACGCCGGCGCCCGCCTTGCCCGCTTGCTGCAGCCAGTCCACCAGATCTCCTTCGTGGTTTGACTGATGAAAAACGAATTCGAGGCCGCGCGCAATGCACTTTTCCGACAAGCGGGTTTCGATGTCGGCCAAAGTCACATGCCCATAAATTTCCGGCTCGCGTGCGCCGAGCAGGTTGAGATTGGGGCCATTGAGGACGTGGATGGACTTCATGTTAACCGGCGCGCGAATACATCCGCCCACGCAATGGGCAGCCCGGTTCTCTTAAACGGGATTTGTGCGCCGCGAAAGACCTGGAAAGCGAAGTCGTGGGAGCGGAACCTGGATTCGGAGTGATTTGTGGGGAAAGCGGGCTATGCTCGTGCCCGGCTCGATAGAAGACCGGCAAGAAGGCCGTCCTGCCGGATCAAATTGGATTGCCGAAATCCGAAAAAAGAGAATTTCGATTTCTATAACATCCGGGCTTCTATGCGCCTGCGCTCTTGGATAATTTCCGGTGAGGCGTTATTCAGGTTTCAAGCCGTTTTCTTCACTGTTGCAGTCAGACGTCAGCGGCTAGGATGATCAGGCGCACTCCGCCTGACCGGGGGCCTGGCAGCTGGTCATTAAACTGCCCAAAGCCTGATGCGCAACAAACAGAGTTTGGGGGAAACATGAGTTACAAACTAGCGACCATTCAGTCGGCCGATGGGCCGCGTACGGCTGTGATCATCGGCGATCGCGTGATCGATATCGCGCGCGCAACGCGTGTGAAGTCGGATGAAACCATGCTTGGCATTTTCGCTGACTGGACAAAGGCCAAGGCGCGCCTGGAAGCTCTTTCCAAACGTCAGGGGCTAAAAGGACAGCCTCTTGGCAAAGTGAAATTGATGGCGCCAATTCCACTGCCTGGCGCGATCTATTGCGCGGGTTCCAACTATTCCGATCATTCGGCTGAAATGGCCCGGGCGCAGGGCCGTGAGCCGCCGCCGGATCCGCATACCCTCGGACAACGCTCCTGGCATTTCATCAAATCGTCACGTGCTGTCAGCGCAAACAATGCGACAGTCAAACGTCCCGAAAAATGCCAGAAGATGGATTGGGAAGTTGAACTGGCTGTCGTTATCGGCCGCAAATGCAAGGACGTCAGCGAAAAGGACGCGATGAAATATGTCGGCGGCTATATGATCGCCAATGATCTCTCGGCGCGCGATATGGGCGACCGCAAGGGCCTGCCTGCAGCCTTCGCCTTCGATTGGTTCGGCCATAAATCCTTCGATGGATCCTGCCCGATGGGACCGTGGATTGTGCCTGCCAAGGACATCAAGGACCCGATGAACCTCAAATTGGAACTCGATGTGAACGGCGTCATGAAGCAGGATTCCAATTCCGGCAAAATGATCTTCAATATCGTCGAGCAGATCGCGGATCTCTCCGCCAAGATCACGCTGTGGCCCGGTGATATCATTATGACTGGCACTCCCCATGGCGTCGGCAATGGCCGTGGCGAGTATCTCAACCCCGGCGATATCGTGCGTGCGCGCGTCGAAGGGCTTGGCGAGCTGGTGACCAAGATCGGATGACGAGATGAATCCCGGGCGCACAGGTATAGCAATTGCCGCAATCGGCCTGGTGCTGTTGGGTGCGCTCGGGACTTATGAAATCTGGCAAGCGTTGTCCTCGGAAACAATCAATCTCAGGGGATATGGGATTAGCCGCACACAACAGCCCGGGCTGTTCTGGGCCGCTTTTGTTGTGTCTGTGACGATTGCTGCGCCGATGTGGCTGGTAATCTGTTTTGGAATCATCATCGGCACACTGACGCTGTTTTCGCGCAAGGCGCGATAGGTCGGTTTGAACCCCGGCTGTCAGGCAAACTTTATCCGCACGCTTTCCAGCGCAAGGCCTTCTAGTTTAGTTGACCAGACCTGCCCGGGCTTTACCGGAAATGCTCGAGTCAAAACTCCGGTTGTCACAATTTCGCCCGGCGCAAGCGGAGGATTATCGGGGTCTTTCGCAAGCATCACCACAAGCGCTTTGAGCGCTTTGAGCGGTGAACCCAGCACGTTTGCGCCCGTGCCGTGATCGATTTCCTCGCCATCGCAAAACAGGGTAATTTTGAAACTGGCGAGCTGTTCGACAAGCATGTCGAGGTTGAATTCATTGGTCGAATGATGCGGGCCAATGCGCAAGGCTGCGTGTAACCCGCCGCAAGCGATTGTATCGGCAGCCGTGAACTTCCAACCAGGATAAATCGACTGGACGATCTCACAACCATGTGCGACCCAGGCGATGTTGGAGAGCATTTCATGCTCGCTCATATCGGGATGCAGGGTTTCGGCAATGCCGAACTGAATTTCCGGCTCGATGAGCGGTTCGGCAAAGCCTTCGAGTTCTATGATGTTCTCGCTGCGCAGGGTATCGAGAGGTTTGACGCGCTCAGCGAACATATCGCCCCAGATCGGCTCAAAGACCTGATATTCGTCCCAGATGTTCGTATTGGTGAAGCCGATCTTGCGCCCCACATGTTTTTCGCCCCGCGCGAGGCGCAAGGCGCGCAGCTTTGCGGTGACCCGATAGGCTTTGGCGTTGTCGAAGCCTTCGACGCGTTTGGAGAAAGGCTCGATCTGCCGGCTTGTATAAAGCGTGTCGAAGACTTCGCTGGCGATGGCGCTGGCTTTCACATGTCGCATGTGCGCTGCCTCAGGAGTTATGCTGGCCCAGAAACTCAAGCACGCGCTTCTCGCTCGCTTCGCGTGTCTGACCGGAAACCATCATATCCCAATATTCCGATTTTGGCAGGCATTCTTCGAGAAAGCGTGCCGCAGATGTGGCGTGATTGGCGTCGTTGCCGGGCACGATAAGGGCAGGCAGATCGCATTGCAGCATGTCCTCGGGTTCGGCGCCCGGCGCTGTATCTCGATCGAATAAAGTGCGGATCATACCAGCCGCCAGCGCGCGATAGCGTTCGCCATCGAGTCTGGCATAACCGGCGGCAAAGGCAGCATCGTGGATCAGCACCGAAGCCCAGGGTCCGCCGCGCGGATCGGCATTGAATGGTTTGCCGGTTTCCTTCACGAGATCAACAACGCCCTGCATCCCCTTCTGCTCGACGTAGGCAAGGTGTTGCGCCATGCGCTGGTGGCTTGATATGCGATATTTAGCGCCGCCGACAGGCCACCACAGGAGCATGGATTTGACACGCTCAGGCGCGCCGATGCCCATGGCGGCGACAGGACAGCAGCCCATGCAGCCGCCCATGATATGAGCCTTCTCGATTTTGAGATGATCCAAAAGCGCAACGGCGTGGGTGACGAAATGATCATAGGTCACGCGCTCAACGCGCCCGCCGGATTGCCCGCATTCGCGCCGGTCAAACACGATGCAGGTGTAATGCTGGGTCAGCCATTCGAGCGGCTTGATCTTGGCGTAAATACCGAGCGCCGACCATTGTTCGATCGTGGCGTTGAAGCCGCCAGGTGCGAACATGAGCAAGGCAGGGCCTTTGCCGAGAACTTCATAGCGGGTGCTTATGCCGTCACAGATGGCGAAGGGCATGGTTTTCTCCTGAAAAATTCTGGCGCGTTCGCGCTTTGCGGTTTGCCGTTATCCCTTGATCTGCTTGCCCGCGCGGCAGTCTTCAGCCAACGCTTTAAATGCGTCAATCGTGCCCTGAGCGGTGTTGAAATAGGTTTCGGTCTTCGACCCGATCCATTTTTCCCCGTATCCGAGTACGGTCTGCGCGAGCCGGACCCGGCCATCAAGCCAGGGCCCACCGCCAAAGCCGCCGATGCAGGGAACTTTAACCGCTTCCGTCACTGCCTTGCCAGCAACAGGGCCTGAGTTCGTGAAATCGAGCGCGACTGCGCCAGCCGCTTCGAGCATTTGCGCTTCCTCGACCAGCCGCGCCGCAGCTTCCGACATCGCCAACGCTGCCGCGGAATTTTGCGCAGAATAGGGGATTCCGTATTTCAATGCGGTCTGCGGTGTGAGCCCAAATTGTGCAAACACGGGAATGCCCGCTTGCGACATTTCCTTGACGATTTCAGGGTGATTGGCGGCGGCATCCACCTTGATCATATCCGCACCGCCTTCCTTGATGATGCGGACAGCCGCCTTCATCGCACTGGAAAGGCCCTCCTGGACCGGACCATAAGGCATGTCGCAGGAGACGACCATGCGCGATGTGGCGCGGCGCACGGCCTTGCAGCACACGAGGATTTCATCGAGCGATACCTGCAGCGGATTGTAATGGCCCCAGAGATTGGCGCCCACGCTGTCGCCAATGGAAACAAAATCGAGGCCCGCGAGGTCAGCAAAACGTGTTGTCGGAAAATCCCAAGCCACGACGCCGATGCTTTTCTTGCCGTCGCGCTTCATTTGTTGGAGCATGGGAATCGTGATTTGTGCGGACATGGAGCCTCCCGGAGCGCATAAGATTTCTTTGTTCCGGCTTTTTGCACCGGGGGGCCAAGAGCGTCAAATCGCAACCGCAACTCAAAGGCATGGTTTCACCCCGGGAAACCCACAGGAACGCAACGCGTGTTGGAATTCCAGATGTAGCGATGGAATGTTCTTCCCTATCCTCCCCCCTGTGCTACACTTCAACATCTGTTGTTTGCCTTCTGGAGCCTGAGCCAGCGTGACCCGCGAGCCGCGCGATGCGCCTCAATTCTACCTCACCTCACCTTCGCCCTGCCCCTATCTGCCGGGCCGCGAGGAACGCAAGGTTTTCACCCACCTTGTGGGCCGCCGCGCCGTGGCTCTCAATAATACCCTGACCGAAAGCGGCTTCCGCCGCTCCCAGACCATCGCCTATCGCCCGGCTTGCGACGGCTGCCGCGCTTGCATATCCGTGCGTGTACGTGTGTCGGATTTCACGCCGACCCGGAATATGCGCAAAGTACTTGAGGCCAATGCCGATCTCGCGGGCTATGCCATGCAGCCCCATCCGACCTCCGAGCAATTCTCGCTATTTCGCGGCTACCTCGAAAGCCGGCACGCCCGCGGTGGCATGGCCGACATGTCCATGCTCGACTTCACCATGATGATCGAGGATAGCCACGTCGAAACCCGCGTCGTGGAATATCGCAAGCGGGGGCCAGACACATTCATCACCGGACGCGGCGCCGGTCCGCTGGTCGCGGTATGCCTGACCGACATCCTCTCAGACGGCCTGTCGATGGTCTATTCCTTTTTCGAACCCGACGAACATGAGCGCTCGCCGGGGACTTTCATGATCCTCGAGCACATTGAACGCGCCCGCAAGCTGGGCCTGCCCTATGTCTATCTGGGCTACTGGGTCGAAGGCTCGCGCAAGATGGAATACAAGGCTCGCTTCAAGCCGCAGGAACGGCTGGGCATGGATGGCTGGGCGCCGGTAGATTGAGGCCCTCCTGACACTTACCGACTTCGCAATATGCTAAAGACCAAATTCCATTCCCGGAGAATTTACAATGTCATCCGAACTGATCTTCTACACAAACCCCATGTCGCGCGGACGGACTGTGCGCTGGATGCTTGAGGAAACCGGCACACCCTACAAGACAGAGTTACTGGAATACGGCACCACGATGAAAGCGGCCGCATATCTCGCCATCAATCCCATGGGCAAAGTGCCCGCGATCAAACACGGCGATACCGTGGTGACGGAGACAGCCGCAATCTGCGCCTACCTCGCCGATGCCTTTCCGCAAGCCAATCTTGCGCCTGCACTCGCAGATCGCGGAGCTTATTACCGCTGGCTGTTTTTCGGCGCTGGACCACTTGAGCAGGCCTTTGTCAACAAGGCACTGGGCGTGCAGGTGCCTGAGGAGCGCAAGCGCATGACTGGCTATGGATCGCTCGAGGAAGTCGTCGATGCCCTCGATAAGCGCTTGCAGGAATCGCCCTATTTCGCAGGCAAGACCTTCACGGCGGCTGATGTCTACACGGGCGGGTTGATCGGCTGGCTCACACATTTCGGGATGATCGAGAAGCGCCCGGCGTTTATGGATTATCTGTCTCGCATCACCGTGCGCCCCGGTTTCGTGCGGGCGCAGCAAATTGATGAAGCGCTGATTCCGAAGAAGGAGTGAAGTGAGGGCACTCCCTCACCCGAACTTGTTGCTCTTAGGAAAGCCCTTGGGCGGCAGGCGGCCTGCATCGGCCCGACTGCCGATCCATTCAGCCATTTCGGCTTTTGACAGCGTGAAATTACGCCCCGCGCTGTCTTTCCAGCTCAGCCCATCGGCTATTACAAATACCTTGGCGTCGCCGACCCCGCCGTCCTTGTATTTCTGCAGCCGCACGCCCTTGCCGCGCGCCATTTCCGGAACCTGATCAAGCGGGAAGACCAGCAATTTGCGGTTCTCGCCGATGATGGCCACATGATCTCCCGAAGCAGGAATCACCAGCATGGCTTTTTCGCCACCGGCTACGTTGATCAGGCCCTTGCCTTTGCGCGTCGTGCCAATCATCTCATCCTGCGGCACAACAAAACCATAACCTCCAGTAGAGACTGCCAGCATTTTCGCCCCCGCCTGATAGGGGAAGACAGCGGCGACATCTGCACCATCTTCAATCTCGGTGAGAATACGGATGGGTTCGCCAAAGCCTCGCCCGCCGGGCAGTTTTGAAGCATCGATTGTATGAATGCGGCCATTGGTGGCGAGCACAAGTATCTTGGAAATCGTCTCACAGAAGAACGACGTCCACAGCCCGTCGTCGCCCTTGAATTGCAGTGTGGAAATATCGGCCATATGGCCCTTGAGCGCACGCACCCAGCCCTTTTCGCTGACCACAACGGTAATCGGCTCGCGTTCAATCAAGGCTTCGCTAAGGTCGATATCGGCAGTCTCAGGCACATCGGCGAACGTTGTGCGGCGCTTGCCTATTTTTGTTTCCGGGCCAAATTTCTTGCGAATTTCGCGGATCTGCTTCTTGATCTCGTTCCACTGGCGGCTTTCATCGCCAAGTAGACCTTCAAGATCAGCCTTTTCCAGTGAAAGCTTGTCATGCTCGGCCTTGAGCTGCATTTCTTCAAGCTTGCGCAGCGAACGTAGCCGCGTATCCAGAATATAATTGGCCTGAACTTCAGAAAGCGCAAAGCGCTTCATCAGCGCGTCCTTAGGCTCGTCCTCTTCGCGGATGATGCGGATAACCTCATCCAGATGCAGGAAGACGATCAACATCCCCGCGACGACTTCCAGGCGATGCTCGATCTCTTTCAACCGGTCGCGCGCGCGTCTTTGCAGCACGATCCGCCGATGATCCAGCCATTGCTTCAGCGCTTCGGCCAGCGACAGAACGCGCGGCACCTTGCCTTCCACCAGCACATTCATGTTCATTGAGAAACGCGTTTCAAGCTCGGAGAGCTTGAACAATGTCTCCATCATCAATTCGGGCTCGACCGTGCGGGCGCGCGGTTCAATCACGACACGCACGTCTTCTGCTGATTCATCGCGAATATCGGCAACCAGCGGCAGTTTCTTGTCGTTCAGCAATTCCGCGAGCTTTTCGATCAGCCGCGACTTCTGCACCATGTAAGGAATTTCGGTGATGACGGCGACCCACGTGCCCCTGCCCGCGTCTTCCTTCTCCCAGCGGGCACGTACGCGAAACGATCCGCGCCCGGTGCGATAGGTTTCCTTGATGGAATCCTCGGAGTCGACGATCACGCCGCCCGTCGGAAAATCCGGGCCTTTGACGAAGGACAGCAATTGATCCGAATTGGCCTGCGGATGGCCGACAAGGTAGTGCGCGGCATCGCAGAGTTCAGCAAGATTGTGCGGCGGGATCGAAGTCGCCATGCCAACGGCGATGCCCTGCGCTCCATTGGCCAGCATGTTGGGAAAAGCCGCCGGTAGAACCACCGGCTCTTTCTGATCTCCCGAATAATTCTCGCGAAAATCGATCGCATCTTCGTCGATGCCTTCCAGCAACAGGCCCGCGACTTCAGTCATCCGCGCTTCGGTGTACCGATAGGCGGCGGGCGAATCCCCATCGATATTGCCGAAATTTCCCTGCCCGTCGACCAGCGGATAGCGCGAGGAAAAATCCTGCGCGAGGCGCACCAGCGCGTCGTAGATCGCCTGATCGCCATGGGGATGGAACGAACCCATGACATCGCCGACGATCTTCGCGCATTTCTTGAAAGCGGTGCCCGGGTCAAGCTTGAGGATCTGCATCCCGTAGAGAATGCGGCGGTGAACCGGCTTCAGCCCGTCGCGCGCATCCGGCAGCGCACGCCCCATGATGGTGGACAGCGCATAGGCGAGATAACGCTCTTCAAGCGCATCCTTGAGATTGACGAGTTCGGCCCCATCGGAGCCCGGCGGAATGGAGTTCGGATCGACTGTCTTGCCCATATCTTCGCACTAGACGACCCGCTGAGTCGCTGCAAGGTTCTTGTTTTGTGCCAAGCTTGGCGTCCGTGGAAAACCAGGCCATTGAAGTTCTTCAAAAATTTTCGCATTGCACACGGTTCGAAGAGAATTTCCCTACTTTACAACATTCACCATTCTTATTCAGCATTTTAGTAAAGTGTTGCATTGCGGCACTAGTGGCAGACGCCCCGGGCCGCTAGATCACACGCCGAAGCACTTGTGCGCCAGCGCACATCCACCGGCAATTTACACGATAGTTTGCCGTCACTGCGGTGACCGGCCAAAGGGGATTGGTCCGCTCCATGAAAATGAGCAAGACAATGATTCGTTTGTTGACATTCTCGGGGCTTGTTGCCGCTCTGACGCTGGCTGCTTTTCTTTTGGCAGCGACGTCGCAATCGGGCAGTGTCCAGGCCGCCGAAGACAATGGTAATTGCCAAGTAATCCACGTCTCAGTCGACGAAGGCTATGGTATTTCCGGAACGGTTCAGCGCCGCATCTGCGAATAAAACTCAAGCCGCAAATGCAGCAGCCAAAAATCGTGCCCGGCCATCCGGCAATCCCAACTGGCGTGGACCAAAAATATTTCTTTCAAGAAAATATCCCGTGAGCTGAAAGGCCAGCTGTAATTCGTCAGTCTCCACGCGTTCTTCCGGCCCCCTGCCCTGCACCAGAAATGCCGGCAGCGGCAACAGACGATCTTTCCAGGGCTCGCCTGCGATGCGCGAAACTGCCCGCCCCGATTTCGGTGAAATATAGATCAGGTCTTCGCTGACTCCCGTCGCCGCGCATTCGCTCATGTCCAGGCCGAAGCCAAGCTCGCGTAAAACCGTGATTTCGAAACGAACCATCAGCTGTGGCGATACGTCCCGCTGATCAAGGTTCTCTGCGATGGCGCAGGCCATGTCGTAGAGCCCTTCATGCGGATCGCGCTCGGGCAACAGCCGCAACAAGTCGCCAATCAAACCCATTCCAGCTAGCGCCATGCCTGATTCCATAATACGGGACGCCCGCGACCGGCCCTCCTCCAATTGGTAGAGTCCAAGGTGCTCTTCAAGCCGAGCACGCCAGAGCACCTCGACACTATTGCCTTGCTGCAGCACTGGCTGCATGCGCTTGGAACGTCCGCCCTTGACGATGCCCAGATGCCGGCCGTGCACACGAGTCATCAATTCGACGATCACGCTGCTTTCGCCGTGTTTGCGTAATCCTATGATGAGCCCGTCGTCACGCCATTCCATGGCCGAAGATCCGGTGTTTCATTGCGTATTGGCGATCCGCGTCATGACAAACGCGATGCCAAAAGTGCACGCAAACAGAATGCCTGAAAACAGAGCGACGCCGTTCCATCCATTCGTGGACCAGAATATACCGCCAACTGAGCCCGCGACGCCACCGCCAATATAGTAGAGCAATAGATAGAGCGAAGAGGCCTGCGCCTTGTCGCGCGCTGCAAGAGCGGGCGCCCAGCCACTGCAGATGGAATGGGCGCCAAAAAACCCATAGGTCATGATCGCCAGCCCGATGCCGATAGCAATAAAGGAATCGGGCGTCATGATCGCCAGGCCAAGCATGGTGATAGCAATCGTCGCCATCAGCATGCGCCCACGGCCATACCGGCCGGCAAATGAACCCATTTGCGCCGAACCGACGGAGCCAATGGGATAGACGATAAACACTAGCCCTGCCGCCGCCTGGCTCAGATTGAATGGCGCAGCCTGCAAGCGAAATCCGATGTAATTGAACAGCGCCATATAAGCGCCGAGCAGCACGAAGCCTTCAACGGCCAACAGCGTAATGCCGGGATTGCGCAAATGCGCGAGCAGACTGCGCGTCATTGCAACCGGTGACATCACGCGCGCCGTAAAATGCCGTGAGGGCGCAAGCGCCTTCCAGAACACAATGGCGGACAGAAGTCCGGTGATCCCTATTCCGGCCATTGCCATCCGCCAGCTTCCGTAATCGGCAAGAAAGGCCGTGAGCAGACGGCCCGTCATGCCACCCACAGCACCACCGCCAATATAAAGGCCTACAGCTGCAGCGACAGACGACTTATCCATCTCCTCACCGAGATAGGCCAGAGCTACAGCTGGCATCCCGCTCAGCGCAACACCGGCCAGCGCGCGCAGCCACAACACATGTTCCCATTGCGTTGCGAAGGCCAGCATTACAGTGAGGATCGACGAAGAAATTAACGCTCCCAGCATCAGCGGCTTGCGGCCCCATGCCTCGGACAGGGAGCTTGCAAACAGCATCGCAACCGCCATCGAAATAGTCGTGAGCGAAAGGGCAAGCGCCGACTGTGCTGGCGTGACGCCGAATTCCAGCACGAGAAGCGGTAGAATCGGCTGCGTACAATAGAGGATCGCAAATATCGAAAAGCCACAAGAAAAGATGGCGAGCGAAGTGCGCGTATAGGCAGGTGTGCCACGCTGGATCTTTTCCGGTATTGTCCCTGCCAAATCAGCCATCAAGGCTAGCCCTTCGGAAATTCGAGGCCCATTTCGCGATAACGCTCGGGATCATCGACCCAGTTTTCGCGCACTTTTACGAAAAGGAACAAATGAATTTTATGTTCGGCAGCTTCGGCAATATCCTTGCGCGATGCCGTACCCACGGCCTTCAAGACGCGGCCGCCTTCGCCAATGACGATCTTGCGATGACTTTCACGGGAGACAAAGATCGTCTGTTCAATACGTGCCGAACCATCTGGCAATTCCTTCCAGCTATCGGTCTCGACAGTGAGTTGATACGGCAATTCATCGTGCAGCCGTTCGAACAGCTTTTCGCGGGTGATTTCGGCGGCCAAGGAGCGCAGCGGCGCATCGGAAATCTGATCCTCGGGATAAAGCCATGGCCCAGGCTTCATAAGCTGCGCCATCTTGTCCAGCAGCGTCGCCACGCCATCTCCTGTCAACGCGGAAATCATGAAGGTTTCTTCGAACTTGATCTTGCCGTTGAGTATCTGCGCCAGCTCCAGCAATTTCTGCCGGTCAATTGTGTCGATCTTGTTGAGGATCAAAAACAGCTTTTGTTTGACTGCCTGCAGCTTCTCGATAATCGCTTCACATTCTTCATCGAGCCCTTTGCGCGCATCGACGAGCAGGCAGATGAGATCGGCATCGATCGCACCGCCCCAGGCCGAAGTCACCATCGCCCGGTCAAGTCGCCGCTTGGGTTTGAAGATGCCGGGCGTATCGACAAGAATAACCTGCGCGTCATCCTTGATCGTGATGCCCCGAATCTGTGTACGGGTCGTTTGCACCTTACGCGAAACAATCGAGACTTTGCTACCGACAAGCGCGTTGATGAGCGTCGATTTACCCGCGTTGGGGGCGCCGATCAGCGCGACAAAGCCGCATCTGGTTTGCGTATCGCCGCTTGTTCCACTCTCGCCATCACTCAATCTCAGGTCTCCTTGATATGTTCCCGTAACATGAAAGCCTGCGCCGCAGCCTGTTCCGCCACCCGCTTGGATGCGCCCCGCGCTTCGATGGGTGCGTGCCCTTCCACCTCGACCGAAATCGTGAACTCTGGCTGATGAGCTGGCCCGGCACGTTCGATTTCCCGATAGACCGGCGGCGGCTTGCCCCGCGCCTGCGCCCATTCCTGCACGGCGGTCTTCGGATCGCGCAAAGGACGTTTAGGCTGCGTCAGCCGGGTTTGCCAGCCTTTTTCTACAAGTGCTCTAGCCGGTTCATAACCGCCATCAAGAAATACTGCCCCGATCAGCGCTTCGCAGACGTCTCCAAGAATCGCTTTTTTGCGGGCGCCCCCCGTACTGGCCTCCGCCGAGCCCAGTCGCAGCCATTCGTTGAGGCTCCAATCTTCGGCAACAGCAGCACAGGTTTCAAGACGTACGAGATCGGATAGCCGGCGCGACATTTCCCCTTCGGTCGCTTTGGGAAAGATCCTAAACAACATTTCAGAAATTGCCAGGCCCAACACACGATCGCCGAGAAACTCCATGCGCTGGTATGTTTCCGAACGGGACTTGCCCGGCTTGAGCGCGCTAACATGGGTCAGCGCCTGATCGACAATCCCGCTGGTGCGAAACTTGTAACCTATGCGCTCTTCCAGAGCGGCAAGTGAGGGCTTGGCCCTGCGCGCCATATCACCTGACCGTCGTGAAAATGCGGTTCCAGCGAACCGACCAAGGCCAGCGCCAGATCTGCCAGGCTGCTTCGCCGTCCTTCACAGAAAAGAAAATGACCTCGGCGCGTCCAACGAAATTTTCAAACGGCACAAAGCCAACGCCGCCATTTTGCGGGGATTCGCGCGAATCCGTGGAATTGTCGCGATTGTCGCCCATCATGAAATAATGGTTCGGCGGAACTTCAAAGACTCCCGTATTGTCGAACGTACCGCGATCGCCGTCCCGCTCGATGATGAGATGATTCACGCCGCCCGGCAGCGTCTCACGATAGGTCGGCAAAGGCCGTTCGCGGCCAAACACGTCAGTCGAGATGATCTCTTTCGTGGGTTCGCGGGGAACGATGACGCCATTGATATAGAGACGGCCATCGATCATCTGAATCTTGTCGCCAGGCAGCCCGATGACCCGCTTGATATAGTCGGTGGAACCGTCGCTGGGAAGCTTGAACACAGCAATGTCTCCACGGCGCAATTTGGCTTCCCAGATGCGGCCGGACACGATGTTAGGGCTGAAAGGTATTGAGTGTTTGGAATAGCCATATGCGTATTTGGACACGAACAGATAATCGCCGACGAGCAATGTCGGGATCAGCGACCCCGAGGGAATATTAAACGGCTGGAACAACACTGTGCGTATCACAAGCGCGATCAGCAACGCCTCGATAATGACTTTGATGGTATCGACAATCCCACCATCTTGTTTGGACTGCGCCACGCTTTCCGCCTTCCTGCGATTTCAGGCTTTGCCTGCAGACGTGCTGACTGATTCCCTATTCGCGCGTCTGGATGCACCTATACCGCCTGCCCTCCCGGACGCCAAGGGTCCGTACAAAGCGTCAGAAAGCCGTCGAACCATGCGTAAATAGGCAGGAAAGTCCATCAACGATCATTTCCACCGAAACTGCCGATGATTTTGCCCACAACCTGCGTAACCGGAACCAGTCCGGCGCCGTTTTTGTCTCTGGATAGCCGGGAATCGACTGAATTATCCCGGTTGTCACCCATCAGAAAAAGGTGACCGGCAGGAACTTCGACCACGCCGGTATTGGCAAGAAAAGCTTTCGCCCCATCAGTCTCTATATGCAGAAATGTAGCCCCACCCGGTAACGTCTCGCGCAGCATTGTAGCGTCTTGAACGGCTTGGCCCGGATCGCTTCTATAGGCGTATTTGCCCGCGACGGCACGGGGGATCGCGACGCCATTGATCGTCAGGACATCCCCGGTCAACTCCACCTTGTCCCCGGCCACGCCGATGACCCGCTTGATATAATTGACCGGGCGGCCGCCTTTCGGATCAGACAATCTGAACAGCACCACATCGCCGCGTTCCGGCTTCAGATCAGGCCACCGGCCTACCAGCGGCAGCCGGACAAAATCAAAACTTTCCGCTGAATAGCCATAGGCGGCGCGGTTGACGACGGCAAAACTCTGAATCCTGTAATTGGGCTCCATTGACGTGGACGCCACATAATCAATGCGCAAAACCGGACCGATTTGCGGGATCAATGCAACGACGCCCAGAAAAAGGAGTCCCCCCAACGCCATAAGCAACACGAACACACCCTGGCCAAGGCGGCCACTTGCCTTGCTTGAACTTTTAGGTGTTGCAGTCATGGCCAGCGTTCCCGAAAGATCCGCAAGCAGGATCAGGACAGATCTCTTGCGATGGGATAAAGGGATAATCCCACTAGCGAACTCAGCCAGTGCCATCCCGCACGGCCTCGATCACGATAAAGGCCTGCGCAAGCGGATAGTCATCCGTTATTGTGAGATGGATGACAGGCTTACGCCCCGCAGGAATAAGCGCCGCAAGCCGCTCCGAAGCGCCGCCAGTCAATACCATCGTGGGCTGCCCGGACTTCAGATTGACGACGCCCATGTCTTTCCAGAACACACCGGCCCTGATGCCAGTCCCCAGTGCTTTGGCGCAAGCCTCCTTGGCTGCGAAGCGCTTGGCATAAGACGCCGCGCGCTCGGCCCGGCGCTCCGATTTTGCTTGTTCGACAGGTGTAAAACAGCGGTCAATGAAGCGCTTGCCAAAGCGCTCCAGCGTCTCTTCCACACGCCGGATATCACAGAGATCGGAGCCTATTCCAACAATCATACCAATGCGCCCCGGCCTTCATCCATTGCCTTGCGCATCTTCACAACGGTTTCCCGCAGTCCCAGAAATATCGCTTCGCCTATGATGAAATGGCCGATGTTCAATTCGACGATTTCAGGCAGGCCGGAAATTTTGCGCGCCGTATCGAAATCGAGACCGTGCCCCGCATGACATTCAAGGCCAATCTCTGCAGCATGAGCCGCCGCCACACGAATGCGGCCGAATTCATGATCCGCCTGTTCAAGATGTCCCGCCGTCAGCGCATGACACCAGGCGCCCGTATGAAGCTCAACAACCGGAGCGCCGAGTGATCGTGCTGCATCCAGCGCATCGATAGAGGGCTCGATGAACAGCGAAACCCTGATACCAGCACGGCTCAATTGATCCACAAACGGCACAAGATGATCGTGACCACCGACAACATCAAGCCCGCCTTCGGTCGTCCGTTCGGTTCGCTTTTCCGGCACGATACAGGTAGCATGTGGACCGGTATGCAGCGCAATGTCGAGCATCTGCGTCGTTGCAGCCATTTCAAGGTTGAGCGGCTTTGAAATGGAGCGCCGCAGACGGGCTATATCATCATCCATGACGTGACGGCGGTCTTCGCGCAAATGTGCTGTAATGCCATCTGCACCAGCCTCAATTGCCATTTGCGCGGCGCGTACGGGATCCGGCAGACGCCCGCCACGGGCATTACGCACAGTGGCGACGTGATCGATGTTGATGCCAAGGCGGATAGGCAATTTTCCTGTCATCGCGCGGCGACTCCCGTTGAGTTTGGACCAAACTTTATTTGTCGTCTCGACACGATGTACTCACTCCGCCGCCACGGCAATCTCTCCGGCCTGAATTTGCGTATCCAGCAGGCGTTTGTAGACGCCATCAGGCCGCCGCATCAGCTCCGCATGGGTGCCGTCCTCCACAATGCGGCCTTCATCAAACACGAGAATCCGGTCCAGCTGCTGGATCGTAGAAAGGCGGTGAGCGATAACGATCGTCGTTCGTCCCGACGAGAGCCTTTCAATGGCTTGCCTGATATAAAGCTCGGACACAGAATCAAGGCTTGAGGTCGCTTCGTCAAGGATAAGGATCGGCGTTGCCGCAAGAATGGCGCGTGCAATGGCTACCCGCTGGCGCTCCCCGCCTGAAAGCTTGATTCCGCGTTCCCCCACTAGTGTTTCATAGCCTTTGGGCAGATCATCGACGAACAGCCCCACATGAGCAAGCCGCGCCGCTTCCTTGATCTCATCGAGAGTTGCATCGGGCTTGCCGTAGGCAATGTTTTCCGCAAGCGAGCGATGGAAGAGAATTGGCTCCTGCGGAACCAGGCCGACGGCTTCGCGAAGCGACATCTGCCGGACTTTCGAGACGTCCTGCCCATCGATCCGGACTGCACCGCCCTGCACATCGTAGAGCCGCTGGATGAGCTTCACGAACGTCGATTTTCCCGACCCTGATGGGCCAACCAGACCGATGCGCTGTCCTGCCGGGATGACCAGCGAGAAATCCTTGTAGAGCGCCCGCGACTGCCCGTCATATTTGAACGTCACGTGATCGAACGCTATCTCGCCCCGCGTCACTGTGATTGGCTTAGCGTCCGGCGCATCCGCCACCTGTGGTGTCAGATCGCGGAAATCCAGCACATCATCCATATCGTTGACTGTCCGCTGCACAGTGCGCACATGCTGGCCGATATCACGTAAATAACCATTGATGAGAAACTGGGTCGCAATCAGGGTTGCAACGTCTCCCGGGCTTGCTTCGCCCCGGCTCCACAGCATCAGCCCCGCACCAAGCATGGCGATCTGCAAACCCACGAGCATGACAGATTGCACCAGCCCGTTGATTGCGCCGCGATCCCAGGAGCGCACCGCTCGCCACTCCCAATTGCGCGCGACGTTTGCGAAATGCTTGTCCTCGCGCTCTTCAGCGCCGAAACTTTTGACAACGGCATTTGCTGTAATTGAATCGGCGAGCACGCCACTCATCCGCGAGTCCCACTCGCGCGCAGCGACATTTGCCGGCCGGACATAATAGACCGAGATTAACACTACGACTGCGATGTAGAACGCAATCGAAAGTGCAACAACAGCGCCTAGCATCGGCCAGCGCAACCAGAACATCACACTTACACCCGTTACGACAATGAATGACGGCAACAACCCGAACAAAAGCGTATCGGTAAACGTATCGTAGGATGACATCCCCCGTGTAATCTTTCGAACGGTAGAACCAGCGAACGAATTGGTGTGCCAGTCAGACGAAAATCGTTGCACCTGCGCAAACGCGTCGCGGCCGATGGCAGTTATGGCGCGCGAACTCAACCGGTTGACCAGAAACGCCACAAAATTCCGGCTGATTGCAAATGCGGCGCCAATACCAATAAAAATAGCTGCGGCGCGAATGGCAGGCCCGGGATTGTCACGCGCACCAGTCGCAACAGCATCGACCAGAATGCCCGATGCCCATGGCACCGCCACGTCAATCGACGTCGACAACAAACGTGTGATCAAAACACTGGCGAACAATGTGGGCCAGAGCGTCCAGTAATGCGCGCAGAATCGCAGGACACGCTTGTACTTAGCGCCCTGCATATCCCCCTTCTTCCCGCCTTGCTTTTCGCCGCCTTGCGAACTCATCCATTCACCCGTTCAACCCTTGATACAACCGACTTCGATTTCAATTGCGACAATATAGAAGTCAAATGCTTCAGATCGCGCACCTCAATATCGAGAACCACGTCACGTACATCGCTCGAACGCGTGATGAACTCGACATGATCTATGTTCGAACCATTTTCGCCAATTACGGTTGCGATCAGTCCGAGCGTGCCTGGCTCATTGATGGCCGACACCTGGATGCGTGCCGGATAGAGCCGGTTATCGCTTTCATCAATATCCCAGCGCACATCGAGCCAGCGCTCTTGCTGATCATCAAACGTCATCAATGCCGGCGACTGGATCGGATAGATTGTAATGCCCTCCTGCGGCGTCAATATGCCGACGATCCGGTCGCCGGGCACTGCACCGCCAATTGGCGCAAATCGTACTGGCAAATCTCCACCTAACCCGCGGATTGGAATAGCTTCCGATTCATCGGACTTATCAGACGGCACTTTGAACACAAGGCTTGCCGCCTTTTTCAAGCCGAACCAGCCTTTTTCACCCTTCTGGGCCACGGCGCCGACCGTACGCGCCGCCACGAACTCGGGATGAACGCTCTTTACCACATCACCCGAAAACATCTCTCCACGGCCGACTGCCGCCAATACGTCGTCGACGCTATTGCGCGCAAGGCGGGGCAGAACTGCTTTCAGCTTCTGGTCGTCATAGACTTTGCCTGCCCGCACGAAGGCGCGCGTAACAATTTGCTTGCCGAGCTCGGCATATTGGGTGCGCACTGCGTCCCGGGATGCACGCCGAATGGCCGCGCGCGCCTTGCCCGTCACGACCAGAGACTCCCACGCTGGCGGTGGCACCTGGCCAGCAGACGTCACAATATCGACCTCGTCCCCGTTCTGCAGTTCAGACAGCAACGGTCCAATCCTCCCATTGATCTTGGCGCCGACGGCGCGGTTGCCTACATCCGTATGGACGGCATAGGCAAAATCGATAGGCGTGGCGCCGCGCGGCAGCGCAATCAACCGGCCTTTTGGCGTGAAACAAAACACTTGATCATGAAACATCTCAAGCTTTGTATGCTCCAGAAACTCTTCAGGACTATCGCCCTCTGAAAGCAGATCAATCGTGTGCCGCAGCCATTGATAGGACCGGCTCTCGCGCGTTAGGGAATCGAATTCGCCAGCGCGTCCGTCCTTGTAGAGCGCGTGAGCGGCAATGCCGTAATCGGCGACATCATCCATATTGCGTGTGCGCACCTGCAATTCGACGCGCTGGCGGCCGGGGCCGATAACTGTCGTGTGTATGGAGCGATAGTCATTCTGTTTGGGGTTGGAAATGTAATCCTTGAAACGTCCAGGCACCACCGGCCATTTGGTATGCACGACGCCGATCACCCGGTAACATTCATCAACTGTATTGACGATAACCCGAAACCCAAAAATGTCGGACAATTGCTCGAATGCGATCGACTTGCGTTCCATCTTTCGCCAGATGGAATAGGGCGCTTTCTCGCGGCCGCCGACATCCGCAACAATGCCGCGCGCCGCCAGTTCGCTGCTCAACTCAATCTCGACTTTACGGATACTGTCGCCATTGCGCCGCTGCAGATCATGCAACCGGGTTATGATCATGGCGTGCGCTTCGGGCATCAGCGTTCGAAACGAAAGGTCTTCCAATTCGTTGCGTACGCTCTGCATGCCCATCCGGCCCGCAAGTGGCGCATAGATATCCAGCGTTTCCTGGGCAATCCGCTTGCCCTTCTCGGCAGAAACGAAATTCAGTGTCCGCATATTGTGCAGCCGGTCCGCAAGCTTGACCAGGAGAACCCGGACATCATCGACGACCGCCAACAGCAGCTTGCGAAAATTTTCTGCCTGCTCCGCCCTCTTGGACACAAGATCTAGCTTCGCGATCTTGGTCAGACCATCGACCAGATTGGCGATTTCACTGCCGAACAGCTTTTCGATTTCCTCGCGGGTCGCCGAAGTATCTTCAATCGTATCATGCAATACGGCGGCAACGATGGTCGCATCATCAAGCCGCATATCGGTCAATATCGCCGCCACTTCGAGCGGATGCGTGAAATAGGGGTCGCCGGAAGCGCGCTTTTGCGAACCATGCGCTTTCATGGCGTAGACATACGCGCGATTGAGCAAATCCTCGTTGACGTGCGGGTTATACCGCCGGACGCGATCAACAAGTTCATATTGCCGCATCATTGCGCGCTGCGCTCCATTGGTTCTCGGCGGAAAATCAGGATGGTATCAATATTGACCGCTCACGTCCCGGTAGCAAGCACCAATGGTCGCAAATCAACGCAATTGGCCAGGCGGTTTGGCCAGGCGGCAATGAGCGGAATGCAAAAACCCCGGCACTGGCCGGGGTTTTAGAAAAATTTCAGCTTCAAGCGCAGAATCTCAGCGCGCGAAATGCTGCGCCTATTCCGAATCGTCGTCGGTTTCGACCGGCGGCACAAGCCCTTCCAGACCTCGCAACAAATCCTCTTCCGTCATACGGTCGAACTGCACGTCACCTGAATCGTCGCTGGAAGGCTGCAGACCACCAGCAGACGACAGGGCCGGAGCTGTTTCTTGTTCCGGCTCATCCACTTCCACATGCTTCTGCAACGAGTGGATCAAATCTTCCCTGAGGTCATCGGGACGCAGCGTCGAATCGGCGATTTCGCGCAGGGAAACCACGGGGTTCTTGTCGTTATCGCGATCAACCGTGATGGCTGATCCCGACGAAATCGCGCGCGCTCGATGGCTTGCGATCAAAACAAGTTCAAAACGATTTTCGACCTTGTCGACGCAATCTTCAACTGTCACACGTGCCATATTATTGCCTCCTGTGTGTGTGCATATCGCCCCCGGCAATCGCACAATCGGGCAAAGAAGCCGCGCTGGTACACGAAACCCGGAGATATCGCAACCCCGACAGGTGCACACTGTCCTCCCGGTTTACAGATCGGGAAGGAGACCGGAATATCCTTGTGTTTTTACAAAGCCACGCTAAGTTATGACCTTACAACATCGGTCAAGCCAATAAAATTGCATTAAATTTTGCCTTTTTTCAAAATCTGCGCTTGACTTTATATGCTGGTCGAATTGTAGCTATGTCCCTGGTTAACTGTACTTGCTGTGGGAACTTTGATAGGCAGGTCTACTGCTAGAAGCTGGTGGCGGCGAACTAATCAGAAAAACGGAATGAAAATGAACTTGTCTTCTTGAACTTTAAGCTCAGCTTATTATAGCTGGCGTAAAGTGATGGGGCAAGTACGGGACAGCAACTACAACTAGAGATTGGGTCTATGGCAGATATCGAACGCATTGCGCTTTTTATCGACGGTGCAAACCTATACGCGACAGCGAAGTCACTTGGGTTTGACATTGATTACAAGCGTCTTTTGAAGGAGTTTCATTCCCGCGGCCGTTTGGTTCGCGCTTTCTATTACACGGCGCTGGTCGAAGATCAGGAATATTCCTCCATCCGCCCGCTGATCGACTGGCTTGACTATAATGGTTATGCCGTCGTCACCAAGCCGACGAAAGAATTCGTTGACTCGCTGGGCCGCCGCAAGATCAAGGGCAATATGGACATCGAACTCGCGGTAGACGCCATGGAAATGGCTGACCACCTCGATCACATCGTCCTGTTCTCAGGCGACGGAGATTTCCGCTCGCTGGTCGAAGCCCTTCAACGCAAAGGTGTCCGCGTTTCCGTCGTATCAACGATCACAACGCACCCGCCGATGGTTGCAGACGAGCTACGGCGCCAGGCAGATGAATTCATCGATTTAATCCATCTTGCCCAGAAAATCGGCCGCGATCCCGCTGAACGGACTGAGCGTCCTGCCCGCTTCCAGACAGAGCGCCGCCCGGCTTCGCAGATGCCAGCTCCAGGTTCACAGAACTTCGCGACCGCGGAAGACGAAGAAGACTAGAAGCCAAAGTCAGTTGAACGCGTTGAATGCGCGCCTCCAGCATTACCGGAAACACAATTCCGGCCGGCGAACCCGGCCGGAATTGTGCGTTATGCTCGCGGCTGAAAGCATATCGCGAAGAAAATCGCCAGGCAGAACCCTCTTGGCACAATGCCCCGGTCCCCTCTTTCGGCGGAAAGAACGCGCGCCTGCTCATCGTGGGACTGGCGCCCGGCGTACGCGGCGCCAATCGGACCGGGCGTCCATTCACTGGCGACTATGCCGGCGATCTGCTTTATGCGACATTAAAAGAATACGGGTTTGCGCAAGGGAATTACGCGGCCGATCCGAAGGACGGTCTCGAGCTTGCTGATTGCCGCATCACAAACGCGGTGCGATGCGTCCCGCCCCAGAACAAACCACTGCCAATTGAAATGACCGCGTGCCGTCCATTTTTGCAGACCACGATGACCGAAATGAAAAATCTCCAGGCTATCGTAGCGCTCGGGCGTATTGCACATGAGAGTACGTTGCGATCCCTGGGCGCAAAACTCTCGGCCTTTCCTTTCGTTCACGGCGCTGTGCACGAGATAGATGAAGGCGCGCGCAAGCTCAAACTCTTCGACAGCTATCATTGCTCGCGGTACAATACGAACACAGGCGTACTGACGCCGGATATGTTCAGAGCGGTGTTTGCAAATGTGAGAACAATGATCATCTGAAACCCAAGCATTCAGATAATGAAAAAATCAGAGCTGCCTACCCCTTGTCCCGCATGATACGCGCTTTCTCCCGGCCCCAGTCGCGCTTTTTTTCGGTCTCTCGTTTGTCATGAAGGTTCTTCCCCTTCGACAAAGCAATCTCGATTTTCGCGCGGCCCTTTTCGTTGAAATAAATCTTCAACGGGACCACCGTCATGCCTTCGCGCTCAACACCATGTGCAAGCTTGGCAATTTCGCGAGCCTTGAGTAGCAAGGTCCGAGGTCGCTTCGGCTCGTGATTAAATCGATTGGCCTGCAGGTATTCAGGAATATTCGCGTTGATAAGTTGCACGACGCCAGCCTTGCTGACGCCGACATAGCTTTCCGCAATCGTCGCCTTGCCGGTGCGCAGCGACTTCACTTCGGTGCCGGTCAGAGCGATTCCTGCCTCATAGATGTCGCCGATAGCAAATTCGTAGCGTGCACGGCGGTTTTCCGCAGCAACCTTGCGATTATCGGTCTGTTTGGCTGCCACCCTATGCCCCGATTTCCTGTGCTCTCATCAGCGCGGCCAAAGCAGCGCCTGGGGCACTCTCCTGTTCAAGCGCCGTGACAATCGCCGGTCGATCCACCGCAGGCCGATTCTGCGAAAGCTTGAACTTTCCATCCATGCGTTCGATCCCGATTTCAAAGCCGACAATGCCGCGTAACTGCGCCGCGATAAAGTCTTCCGGCGCATGTCGCACTTCCCAGCCCGGATCGCGTCCGTATTCGTGTTCGCGCGTCAGATCTTCAACCTGGCGGCGCAGCCATCCGGCATCTTCATGAACACTCACGTGGCCACTGACCTGGACCATTACATAGTTCCATGTCGGAACCACCTTGCCCGTCTCTGCCTTTGTAGGATACCAGCTTGGTGAGATGTAGTGGCCCTGCGCCTGAAAAACAACCAACGCTTTCTTCATCTCAACCAGCAATCGCCAATGCGGATTCGTCCGGGCCATATGCGCACGCAGGCAGCCTCGCTTTCCTGATTCTGCATCAAGAAGAAAAGGAATAAGATCGGCCACCGGACCACCTTCGTCCGTACTGATCAGCAAACCCAGGGGATGCGCGCGAATGAACGCATGCATCACGCCTGCATCTTCGACTCTGAAATGAGCGGGCTGATACATCCGGGGCTACGTTCTCCGGCCGAAACCGCTCACTCTGCTGCGCGGCGGACGTCTTCATCCTTGATCAAGCCGGCAAACGCCATCGCCGAGCGCAGCTTGGCCTTGTTGGCCTCGACCATAGGCACAAGCGGAAGCCTGACTTCGTCACTCATCCGGCCTAGCTGCGACAAACCATACTTGGCGCCCGTGACACCCGCTTCCAGGAAGGTGGCCAGATGCAGTGGGGTCAGTTTGTCCTGAATCTTGAGCGCCTTTTTCGGGTCGCCTTCATTCCAGGCGTTCTGTAATTGCGAACAGAGCTTTGGCGCAATGTTCGAGACAACTGAGATGCAGCCATGGGCGCCGGACGCGAAGGTCGCCAGAGCCGTAACATCGTCACCGGAAAGCTGGATGAAATCGGGACCCATCGCAAGGCGCTGCTTGGAAATGCGAGTTAGATCGCCGGTCGCATCCTTCACGCCTGCGATGTTCTTGAGTTCGAACAGGCGCTTCATCGTATCAACATTGATGTCGATTACCGAACGGGGTGGGATATTGTACATAATAATTGGGATGCCAATGGCGTCATTGATCGCCTTGAAATGTTGATAGATACCTTCCTGATTAGGCTTGTTGTAATAAGGTGCAACTATCAGCACGGCATCGGCGCCAGCCTTTTCGGCATGCATGGCCAGTTCGACGGCTTCGTGCGTGTTGTTCGAGCCCGCGCCAGCAATCACGGGGACCCTGCCTTTGGCTTCGGCAATGCACATTTCAACAACGCGCTTGTGTTCGTCGTGCGAAAGCGTCGGACTTTCGCCGGTCGTACCGACGGGCACAAGACCTTGGATGCCTTGCTGGATTTGCCAGTTTACGAATTTACGAAAAGCGCCCTCGTCTAACCGGCCGTCCTTGAAGGGCGTCACCAGCGCTGTCATCCATCCCGTAAGCTTGGCAGCCTTGGCCATGTTCAAACCCCGTCTTTGCCTGCCGTAAAATTCCTGCCCCAAGCCTGCCGCATTCGCAAGGTTATTAGGCGCGGGGATTCATAGCCCGGCATGCCCCGCCATGAAAAGCGTTTTATGGCGGAAATGTCTGTACTCACCAGATCCGATGGGGATTTCGAGCGGTTTCTGGACGTGGTTAGCAATTCGTAAACCCGGGGATGGGCAAGCTGGGGGCATCTATCCGGGAAAATCGCGCGAGGTTTGTCATGCCAAAGCGGCGTATATCGAAACTCCTCCTGGCCGGCGCATCCTGTGTTGCGCTGGGAGCAGGCCTGCAGGCTGGCTGGTCGAACCTCAACGCGCGACCCGGCGGCGCATGGTCTGCAACATCCAAGGCATGGGCGTCACTTTTCAATTCTGGCGCTTCGCCGGTATCTGGCAATCAGAAGTCCGTTGGAGACATTGCCGTTCCGGCAATTCCCCAGAACCTCGCCTCACCGGTGGCGTCTCCCGGGCCGGCGGCAATTCTGGAACCCGGCCATCCCCTTTCAACTGCGCAAACCCCGCCCGGTGAGGCGCTTTTTCCAATCCCTGATAGCCCGCCTCCAATTGCGCTGTCAGTGCCGGCATCGCCGGATGCGCCCGTAAGCGCACTGGCCGCCATCGACAGGGCGCTTGCTCCCTCCCCATCGTTTTCGCCAGGCACGATGCAAACTGAAATTAGCGCGGGTGCAGTGACAAAACCCGGCAGGGCTCCCCTGCCCAGTCTCGATCAATCTATGCTGGCAGCCTACGCATCGCTGCCTGAAATGCAGTCCGCTTCCGAGCGGCTGCAAGGCAAGGCTCCCGCAATGCCTATCGACACCACCGGAATGAAGGACGCGCTGGCGGCGTACAAATCCGGTGATCTCGAAAAGGGCGACATTGCCGCCAAAGCCGCGACCAACGCGACAGCCCGGCTGGCGCTGGAATGGGCTGCCTTGCGCCTGCTTCCCCGGCTGGCCGGTTTCAGCCGCATCGAGACTTTCCTCAACAAAAATCCTCAATGGCCAAACGCCGACTGGCTGCGTGCTCGCGCAGAGCAGGCGATGTACGCCGACAACATCCCACCCGGGAAAATCAACCGCTGGTTCGAAGCCAACCAACCGGTTTCGCCGAACGGCCATATGATAGTCGCCCGGCAGTTGCTGGCGGCCGGTAAACAGGCGGAGGCGGCCGCTATCATCTCGCGTATTTGGCGGCAGGAGGATTTGGGTGCCTGGACAGAGGGCGCAATCCAGAAAGACTTCACCGATCTCCTGACGGCAGCCGACCATCGCTGGCGTTCGGACCGCTTGTTCTACAAGGAGAAATATCCTGCTTCGCTGGCTGCGGCGGCCAAAGCCGGCAAAGATTATATCGCCTTCGCCAACGCCCGGGTACTCGTAGCGCGCGGCGCTGATCCCTCAAAAGCTGGCGAGAAAATCGACGTGAAATTGCGCCACGATCCCACCTGGCATTTCGCCAGAATCACCAATCTTCGCAAAGCTCAGAAATACGAGGAAGCCGCCAAACTTCTGCTGGCAGCCCCAGGCGATCCAGGCAAACTCGTCGATGCCAACGAGTGGTGGGAAGAACGCCGGATCACGGCGCGCAAACGGCTCGATTCCGGCGATGCCGAGACCGCCTACACGCTCGTTGCAAATCATGGCGCAACGGCAGGCGAAACCTACATTTCCGCAGAATTTCACGCGGGCTGGATCGCGCTGCGCTTTCTCGAAAAGCCTGAAGAAGCGCTCGCCCATTTCGCCAATGCAGCCGAAGCTGCGACGACTCCGATGTCACGCTCACGAGCATTCTATTGGCAGGCGCGCGCCGCTGAGCGTGGCCCCGGCCCGGGGGATGCCGATCGCCTTTATGCCCTTGCGGCGCAATATTCGAGTTCGTACTATGGCCAGCTCGCGATGGCGCGCCTTGGCCGCAAGGAAATTCCGATCCGAACAGCGGTAAAGGTGGCCGCAGGTCAAGAACGGCTCCCCGCCATCGGGGTGGTCGAGGTCCTAGAAGCGTTGGGCGAAGGCGATCTTTCCATGCCACTTGTCGCCGGAATGGGCCGGACGCTTGACGATGCCTCCCAACTTGCCGCCTTGGCCGCTGTGCTGGGCAAATCGAAGAATGCCCGCGCTACACTCGTCGCCGGCAAACTTGCCTCCCAGCGCGGGCTTGAGCTGGATGACATCGCTTTCCCGGTTTACGGCATTCCGGAATTTTCAGCGCTCGCCAATTCCGCCGCCAAACCAGTTGTCTATGCGATAGCACGCCAGGAAAGCATGTTTCAGTCGAATGTCGTTTCGCATGCAGGCGCCAAGGGCTTGATGCAGATGTTGACATCGACCGCAGCACGCACTGCGAAAAACAAGAAAGTGCCCTTCGATGCCAATCGGCTACTCGCTGATCCCGCATTTAATGCGCAATTGGGCGCGGCTCACCTCGGCGAACTGATGGACGAACATCCGGGATCTCTAATGATGGTCTTCGCCGCCTATAATGCCGGCGGACATCGGGTCAAACAATGGATCGCCGCTTATGGCGATCCGCGCAAACCCGGTGTTGACCCCATCGACTGGGTCGAGAGAATTCCGTTCACCGAGACTCGTAATTATGTTCAGAGGGTCGCTGAGAACCTCGCCGTATATCGGGCGCTGTTGAAAGAAGACGCGGTGCCTCAGGTCGCAGAACGCGAATTGCGCGCCTATGCTGCACGCATGTAGCAAGGCCATTTCGGCCCTGTGCTTTTCACAGCCCGCATTACTGCCTATGGTGGCCTGATAACATCAGGGCTGGGCATGACAGACGAACCTATCTCGCAATCGCTGTTTTTTACGATGGCCGACGGTTTGCGCGTTCACGCGCGCGATTACAATCGCGGAGCTTCAGGCGTTTTGCCCTTGGTTTGTCTGCCAGGTCTTGCCCGTACCGCGCAGGATTTTGACGTAATCGCTAATGCTATCGCCAGAGGCGCGGCGGGCGCTCCCCGCCGCGTTCTCTCCATAGACTATCGTGGCCGCGGCCTGTCTGATCACGACAAGAACTGGCAAAACTACGATATGCGTGTCGAGAACGCTGACATTTTGCAGATTCTCGCAGCAACCGAAATTCACGAAGCGATATTTCTGGGCACATCGCGCGGCGGGCTGCATATCATGGTCATGGCCGCCACGCGCCCGAGCGCAATACGCGCGGCAATTTTGAATGACATCGGCCCCGTGCTGGAAGCCAAGGGCCTCGCCAGAATCAAGGGATATGTTGGAAAACTGCCCCAGCCATCGTCGTGGAAAGATGCTGTAGATATCGCCAAACGCATTATGGGCACCCAGTTCCACGCCCTCTCGGAGGATGACTGGCTAGCCTATGCGAAATTGACTTTTGAAGAGACGGATAAAGGTTTTGTTGCACGTTATGATCCCAAGCTGATGAAAACACTCGACGCCTTCAATCTGGAACAGCCCCTGCCCGTCTTATGGCCACAATTCGCCGGCCTCAATCACGCGCCCGTTCTCGTCCTTCGCGGTGAAAATTCCGATCTGCTTTCGCAGGAAACGTTTGAGGAAATGCCTCGCCGCCATCCGGCCTGCGAAACTTTTGTCGTGCCCGGACAGGGCCATGCACCGCTATTACTTGATAAGGCAAGTATCGCGAGCATTGCGGCATTCGTCAGCAAACACGGTGAATACAAAAGGGCCTGACAAACCCATGTCAGGCCCGTATATCAGGTTTTGCCGATGTATTCAGCTTTTCTTTCCGGAGGCTGCCCGGTTTGCCAGCTCGATAGCACGCCGCTGAGCATAATGCTTTGCCTGCCCGATCCAGTCCTCTTTTTCAAGACGCCCGGGAAATGCCATATAGCTGCCAACCCAGCGCAGCTCCTCTTTTGACCATTTCGTAATCTGGTCAAAGTGGAATATCCCCAGAGCATGCAATTGTTGCAAATTGGCCTTGCCGACGCCACGGATTTTCAGAAGATCATCAGGTTCGCCGCCACGCGGCGCTGCTAGCCCGACCGGCCGCTTGCCTGCAAATTTGCCATCCAGTGCGGACAATTCTTCAGCGCTGAAAACAGCAGCAGTAACTGTGGCTACAGCGCTGGCCGCAGGAACAATCCCGCCTGACATTGTGCCGCCCGGCGCAGATGGGGCGTCGGCTGCGCTGGCTTCAGAGGCTTGTTCCGCAGCTATGCGGCGCGAAAAGTCTGTCTCTTGCCCGGATACCAGCAATTTCGCCTGGCCAACCCAGTCTTCACGCTCGATCCGGCCGGGAAACGCCATAAAACTCCCAATCCATTGTGCTTCCGGCGCGCTCCAACGGGCAATCTGGTCGAAATGATAAATGCCGAGACCATTCAGCTTCTGCTCGTTCTGAGGGCCGATCCCGCTGATCTTTTTCAAATCATCGGGCTTGCCATAACGTGCTTGCGCTATGCTCGCGGGACGCTGGCCGGGATGGGCTGCGTTCACATCCCCGGCGGCCGGCGGCGACATGGCTCCCGCAGCGGCAGCAGCGGCCCCGGCGGCAACAACCGCCGCAGGCTGTGACGTGACGACATCGGAGGCAGAGGCCTGTTTCTTGGCCGTCTCAACGCCCGTAGCTTGAGCCTTGCCAGCCTCAGCGGCGGCGGCCTGCTTCTTGGCCGCCTCAGCGGCAACAACTTGCTGCGCCTCACAAAGTTGTGCTTGATGCAGGAAACGTGCCTGCGAGACCCAATTGTCCCGCTCGATCCGCCCAGGCGAACCCATATAACTGTCCAGCTACTGACATTCTTCTGGCTTCAATTGCCCGATCTGCCTGAAGTGATAGAGGCCCAGCCGATTCAACTCACGTTCATTGCCCGGGCTGATGCCCCGGATACGTTTGAGATCGTCGCCTGAACCAATGGGTGCCGTCAGAAGCCCATACGGACGTAGACCAGGATGACTTGCGTTGACGTCACCGGGCAAAGCGGAGCCAGCCATGGGATCATGCACCACCTGAGAACCTGCCGTGCCGGTCGCGATCACCGCTGCTCCTGCCGCGCCCACCGTTCCGGCATGGCCTGATCCACCACTTGATTGCGGCAGGGTGCTGCTGCCTCCGGCAGCAACACCCGCAAGCGGAGACGCTGATACACTCTCAACGCCCTTGTCTGCAGAACCGCCGGGGGTTCCAGCAACGCCCGCAGGTGGAGAAGAGGCAGTCCCCGCCGATCCCGCTGATTGGCCGGCTGCCGCCGCTGAACCCGCAGTTGGAGATACGCCTGTTACCGGGCCTGAACCTGCGACGGCTTGAGCAGGCGCAGGAACTGCCCCACCCAGCGACGCAGCGCTTCCGGCGGAACCCGAAGCGCCTGCACCGGATGAGCCACCAGCGGTAGCAGCGCCTGCTGCCGATACTTGCCCACTACCCGTAGCGGTCTTGTCCCCTGCTGCTGCAGTGCCTGCCATCAGGACGTTTCCAGCCAAACCTGCTGTTGCACCCGTGGCCCCCGCCTGGCTCGCTTGCCTGTTGACAAAAGCCGCTGCCTTGCCAATCCAGCCTTCAGCCTGAACACGGCCCGGCCTGGCTATATGATGATTGATCCAATCAGCATTTTCCGGCGACCAGCCAGCGATTTGCCTTGCGTGGTGGATTCCCAGATCGTTGAGAATTTTCTGGTCGCTTCCGGTGAGTACCCCTAACCGGGTCAGGTCATCAAGCGCTCTCTCAGGCTTGGCCAGACCTAACGGTCTTTGCCCAGGATAGGAGCGGCTTGAATCAATCGCTAGCGGCGCATCGTCTGGAGCAGGCGGAAATTCCGAAGCGGGAGAGCCCGGCACTCCCGAGGCTGTAGCCCCAGCTCCCGCTTGGCCAGCAGCCGCGCTACGCGCTGTCATCGTCCTTGCCTGCGCGCCAATGCCCGCCCGGGCCTCTGCCGAAAGCACCGGCTCGGCAGCGGCGAACAATCCGCGAAACCAGTTGCCCAACAAGCAACCAACGATATAGACGGCAAACATGATCAACGCGGTTTCGAGCCACAGCCCTCCCCGTCCGGCAATCAGTTTAAAAATGGCAGCGAAAACACCGATTACAAAAAGGATCGCTGCCCAACTGAGCCAGCCTGACAGCCAGCTGCCGCTCGTTTTCCGGTCCCACGTGAACAAGCCAACCAGCAATCCAAGCCCAAGTGCGCCGAGAAATATCCAGGGAGCAAATTGAGTGATGACGTATCCCATGATGACAATCCCTCAGCGAATATTGATTTCGACGCGGCGATTTTTTGCCATGGCGTCGGGGCTCGTATCAGGCACAAGAAGACGGTCTTCGCCGTAGCCCAGCGTTATGATGCGCTTCTTCGCAATCCCGTTCTCCTGTAGCCATCTCGATACGGCAAAGGTACGCAAAGTCGACAACTGAATGTTGCGGCCACGCGCCCCGTTACTGTTGGTGTGACCTAGCAGTTCAGCATTCGCGCCACGGCACGCTTTCAACCGGACGATCAGCCCTTGCAACTTCGAATGCTCGGAAGCCAGCAATACGTGACTGCCTTCTTCGAAATAAATGATGCCGCCAGCCAGCGGTGCTCTGCCCTTGATCTCGCAAGATGCTGCAGCAGCCCGCGGCGGCGCTGACGCAGGCGGTTGCACAGCCACGACCGGGGGTGGCGGCGCAGGCGGCGTTGGAGCCACTGGCGCAGGCGCAGGGGAAGGCGCTGCCTGAGCCGGAGCGGGTTTTGCGAACGTCAGCCCAACACCACCAGAAGCCAGTTTGAAACCGCCGCCCGCGGCGCTCAAAGCCTTGGCGATCGCCTCGGCGGCAGCCTGATCCTGGGCCTCCCCGGACAAACTGAACGTGCCGTCAAGCAGAGAGAGCGCCCCGCTCTTGAGTCTACCCGCCTGTTCCACCGCAAGGGCCGCTGCCGCTGCAAAACCAGCTGGGGCAGTGCGTGCAATCTGCATTGCGGTCTCGATCTTCGCCCCGGGATAGAGCTTGGCGGCCTGAGCGAGCAACGCATCGCGCGTGGCTGCGTCCGGCACGGAGCCTTCAAGTACAATAGAGCCATCAGCCAAGCGGCGGATGCCCCAGGCATAGGGCTTCACTTCAGGGATTGCGACGGCAATCGCCGCCCCCGGCAATTTGAAAAAGTTGCCGATGCCCGCCAGCAATTTGCTAATCGCGCCGGCAGCCGCTCCGTCAACCGCTTCACCAGCCAGCGACACTGCGCCGTCTGTCAGGCTGAACCCGCCGCCTTTCAACTTGCCAGCAATCTCCAGTCCGGCGGCTGCAGCAGCGGCAAATCCCGAAGGGGCTGTGCGCGCGATCTGCGTCTTGTTGTCGATCTTTGCGCCGGGATAGAGCTTGCCAGCTTGCGCCAGCAAAGCGTCGCGGGTTACGGCATCGGGAACAGCTCCCTCAAGGACGATCGTGCCATCGTCAAGCCGCCGTGCGCCGAATGTATAGGGTTTCACTTCCGGTACGGCGACGGAAACCGCTGAGCCCGCCAGCTTGAAATTATTGCCAATGCCGGCAAGCAATTTACCAATCGAGTCAGCAACACTCTGGTCAGCCGCTTCGCCCGATAACGCAATCGCGCCATCACTAAGCGCGTACGCGCCGCCCTTCAGCTTCCCTGCAAGCTCAAGTCCGATTGCCGCCGCGGCGGCAAATCCAGCGGGCGCTGTGCGCGCAATCTGCATGGTGTTGTCGACCTTTACGCCGGGATAAAGTTTGGCAGCCTGTGCCAGCAAAGCATCACGGGTCGCAGCATCGGGAACAGCGCCCTCGATGGTGAGACTTCCATCGTCATTGCGCCTGACACGCCAGCCGTAAGGTTTGACCTCCGGCGGCTGGATCTCAAACTTGCCAGCATTCACGCCGGACGGAAGCAACTTGGCAGCCGCCAGTACGGCGTCATAGCTGGCGGCATCAGCGGCGCTGCCAGTCAGATTGAATGTATTGCCAGCAAGCGCGAACATACCCGGCGCAAGTTTTCCGGCCAACCCCAGCCCTTGCGCGGCAAGCGTTTCAAACCCTTGTGGCGCGCCTGAAGCAAATGCCAGCTTGTCGTCGATGGTAAGGCCGGGATAAGCGGCCTTCGCCGCTGCCAGCAATTTATCGCGCGTCGCCAGGTCCGGCACATAACCACTGAGTGTGACGGTGTTCCCTTCCCGCTTAGCTTCGAATGTGAACGGCGAGACGGCGGGCGCGGTGATTCCAATCGTTCCAGGCTTGAACCCTGCAGGCAATGCATTCGCCAGCCCGGCAAGCGCCCCGAATGCCGCAGAATCCACAGCCGCTCCTTCAAGCGAATAAGATAGATCTGTGAGCGAGAACTTGCCTTTGGTGCCGTCGCGGGAGTGGTTGGAATTAGGTTGGCGTAGTCTCCGGGTTGTCCAACCCAATTGATTCTGGCGTTGAAGCGCCAGACTGGAGACCACGCCATGAACAAAGATACCACGAAGCCGGCCTACGTTGTAGGCGA
>CANJJI010000020.1 GCA_947474545.1 Beijerinckiaceae bacterium
CGCAAGGGCATGGGAAATATTGAGTTTGCGGATTGAGTTAGCTGTCACTGTAATTCAGACAGAAAACAAAGGGGGCAACACGACCCCCTTCTCCCCTGGCGGGAGAAGGTCCCCTTGCGCAGCAAGGGGGGATGAGGGGCGCGCGCGAAGCGCTTCTCTTGCAGGAATTATTGCGATGTTTCTTTGCAAGCCAACTTCAAGCGCGGTACGCGGAAATGTTTTAGAAAGCGCCTGCGGCGTGACACCTTCGCCCGCCAGGGGCGAAGGACGCCTGCCGGGGCGCCCAGGATGGCGCATGCCGGTTGCTGCGCCGGGTCACATGATGGGAAGGCCGGGACAAAGGATTTGCGCGTCAGACGTATCATGAATCAACGCCCAGGCGCTCGCATCCGCACCGGAATTGTGCGTTTGCGCGCGGGCGGCGCAGAGTATTTGCGCCAAAACCCCGCCAACCCTGCGCCGCAGGGGGATTTCGCCGGAGGCAAATTATAAATTGCAGGCGCATCGTCCATTGCGCACTCCCAAAATCGTCCTGGCCGCCTGGCTCCCCCACGGAGCAGATGGCGACGTGTGGGATGAGACAAGCACGCGGCGTTGAGCCCCGCAAGGCGTGAGCTTTTGGAGGAGGCCAGCGGCCAGCGTTCCAAAGCAAATCACGCGCGCCCGATGGCCGCCGACTTCACCTCTACCCGGCCCAGAATGTTATAGGCGCTGACCGCCTGCTCAAAAATCATCTTCGACGCGAAAACGTGAAACGAGTTTGATCCAGCCTTTTCCTCGCCCAGAAAACGGCCATCGCCATCCAGATAATAATTATAGCCGTAGAACGCGCCGCGTTCGAATTTTTCGATAGCCGGTATTGCCGACCGGGCTTGGGGTTGTTGATCCGGAGACGACATGCGCACACCATGGTTCGAGCTTGCGCTGATGATCCATGCAATACTCATTGCCACACAGCGCCTAAAAGCGGCCAATAGCAATGCGGATTATTTTTCGCAGCGGCGGGCCGCTATCGCGGCAACGCCTCACTTCACCGCGCTGAGAACAAGCGCGCGATCAGCGACGGTGCGATCAAACGCGACGATCCTCTCCACTATTTTCTGCATGGCCTCGCCCGTCACCGGCTCCACATCGATGCGCAGCCTTTGCGCTTCAGCAAGAAAGGCGGAGTCTTTCATGGTTTCATCGAAGGCGCGGCGCAGCAGCGTGACGCGTTCGGCGGCCATGCCCGGCGGGGCAACCAGCGGCCAAGCGACGGCCTGCGGCGCGAACAATAATTCCAGCGCCTGCCGGTCGAGCGGGCTTTTTGCCAGATCCATCACCAGCGGCACATCGGGCAGATCGGGCGCCTTTTCCAGCGCCATCTGCACGAGCACGTTGATCTTCTTCTCATCGAGCCATGGCCGTGCGCGGCTTTTGAGACTGCCCCACGACCAGCCGAAACGTGCGTCCACTTCACCCTTTTCCATCGCAGCGGTGACATCATTGCCGCCGGGATAACCAGTGATGACCTTGATCTTCGTGCCCATGAGATTGTTGACGAGCGTGGGAAAACGGCCCGTGTCATCTGTTGTGCCGGTTGCCCCTGTCGTGATCTGCCGCGTCAGCAAATCATTCAGCGATGTCACACCATGCGTGTGCCAGACGACGCCGACAGACACTTCCGTGCTGGTGCTGCCGATGGGATTGAACCGCGCCGGATCGTATTTCGCAATCTGCGGATTGAATACGGGCTCGATGGGATAGGAGCGCGACAACATCGCCAGCGCCGTGCCATCTTTCGGAGAGACCGAATAGAGATGCAGGATTGTCTTGATGCCGCCCGAGCCCGGCAGGTTCTGCGGCACCATCGCAGGCTGGCCGGGAATGTGGCGCGGCATATGGCGTGCGAGCAAACGCCCCGTGGCATCATAGGTGCCGCCCGCCGCATAACCGATCATCAGATTGATGCTCTTGCCTGCGTAGAATTCGCCATCTTTCGATTGCGCCAGCGCCCATTGCGACGCTGCAGAGACCATCGCCGCAGCCATCACCACTTGCCTGATCATCATGTCGCTCTCCGGGAACGGCGCATCAAAGATCCAGTCTGAAAAGCTCGATCGCATTATCGCGGGTCAGGCGCTGGCGCTTGTCGTCCGGCAGGCCATGAAGGTGATGTTCAACAACCTGCCGCGAATGTGGGAAGGTCATGTTGAAATGCGGATAATCGTTCGACCACATGCAGTTCTTTTCGCCCCACCAGGGGAAGAAGCGCGTGCCGACATAATCTTCCAGAAACGTCCCATAGACATGTTCTGAAAAGATCTCGCTGGGCTTGCGATTGATTGGCAGATCGCGGGTCTTGCGGAAGCGTTCGAAATAATAATCCCATTGCTGCAGCAGAAACGGCAGCCAGCCGATCTCGCTTTCCGCCATCAGCAGTTTGAGATCGGGATGCCGGTCGAACGCGCCCGAGAAGATGAAATCGAACAGCGTGTTGGCTGAGTCGTTCGTCTTGGAATTGACTGCGTCCTTGATGCCCTGCACGCCGCCTTTCTGCCCTGTCTTGATATAGGAATGCCCTGTCAGAATATGGCAGATGACAGGCTGTTTCGCCTCGGCGCAGGCGGCCCAGAGCGGCTCATAATGATCCGATGTGAAGGGCAGGCGCGGGTCGGCGACCTGCCAGATCATGGCCCCTTTCAGGCCCATGTCGTGGCCGCGATGCATCTCCTTGATGCCCGCCTTGATGTCATAGACCGAGACAAGCGGCGCGGCGTAGAGGCGCTTGGGATCGGCGCTGCAGAATTCATGCGCCCAGTCGTTGTAGAGTTTAAAACTCTCCTGCTGCGTCTCGATATCGTCGATGCCGAAGAGCGCCATGCCATAATTGGGAAACAGGATTTCAGCCGCGACCCCGTCCGTATCCTGATCGCGCAGGCGCAGATGCGGATCGGTCGCGCCCGGCGGCGAATTGCGGAATGGCACTTTCGGCAAATGCTCCTGCAGGCGCTTGGGCAATTCCATCCAGAGTTCTTCGGGCTCCATCACATGGGCGTCCGTAGAAATCATTTTGGGCATGGCGGCAACGGCGGAGTCTGAAAGTTCCACGCCGACGACCGTGCGGCGCGGAAATGTGCGCGCCTGCTCCTCCGACATGCCGGCGAATTTGGATGCATCTACGGCGAGTTCGGGCATTTTTCCTCCGGATGGATATTGTAAAGTTCAATTATAGGCGAACAGGAAGCTGACGGGAACCAGCTTCACCGCTCCGCGCTGAACAGCTCCCGCAGCTTGTCCTTGATGTCCTGCGGCGCTGCCGCCAGCAGGTCCAGCATCCGCAGGGCTTCGTCCGCGCCCACGGGGCTGACATCGACCTTCACCCGCGCCGCCTCGGCTATGAAATCGGGATCTTTCGCCATCGCCATAAACGCATCTTGCAATGCTTTGGCACGATCGGCGGGCACACCGGGCGGCGCAACGAAGGGGCGAGAGAGCAGATAGGGAATTTCCGCGGCCTCGATCAGCATGCGCGCCGCCGGATCTTTCGCCTTTTCCCGCGCTGTTGGCACATCGGGATAATCGGGATGGCGCGTGGCTCTCGCAAATTGCAGCAACGGCCGTACCGGACTGCCCGCGCGTAACCAATGCGGCTGTGTCGAGGCGACCGCGGAGAGACCGACAAACCGCCCTTCCAGTTCACCGCGCTCGATGGCGGGGAACAGCGCATTGCTGTCACGATAGCCATGGATGAGCTTGATCCGCGCGCCCAGCGCATCGCGCATGAGCAGCGACACGTCGTTACCCGTCGCGCCTTCCGACGTGCCGCCCAATATGACTTCAGGGCCGCCGGGCCGGATGAGATCGTCGATGGTCTGCGCTTTGACATCTGTGCGCACGAACAGCATGTAGGCGTCATCCTGCGCGCTGGTGGGCGAGCCAAGCCAGGTGAATTTGCGCGGATCGAACAGCACATTCTTGTTGCCGCCGAGAATACCCATCAGCGGCATGTTGCGCGAGAACGTGCCGAAGGCCGTGCCGTCGCGCGGCGCGCTGGTATAAATATGGTTTGCGCCGCGCAGCGATCCAGCGCCCGGCATGTTCTGCACGAGCACAACGGGCTCGCCGGGGATCTTGCGGGCAATATGGCGGGCGACCAGCCGCGCATAAACATCGTAGCCGCCGCCCGGCGCATAGCCGACGATCACCTGCACCTGCTTACTTTTGAAAAATTCCGCTGGCGTCTGTGCGCAGGCAGAGCCCGCTGCAAGCGCTGCGACTAGCGATAGCGTGAATTTTCCGCACATTTCATCCTCCGTCCAAAGCGCAATCTAGCTGCATTGCCGATTGGTGGAAACGGGTTTCGTTCCCTCGCGAACCTCGCTAGACTTGCCTATCGAGAGAGGGGGTTTTTGATGACGAAATTTCCAAATGGAGCGATGACACGCCGGCAGGCCGTGGCAGGACTCGCTGCCGCCGCCTTGCCTTTCGCGCCGTCCGCGCCAGCCATCGCTCAGCAGCAATGGCCGAAGGGCCGCAACCTGAAAATGCTGGTGCCATTTCCCGCCGGAGGTGCGACCGACGTGCTGGCGCGCATCGTCAGCGACAAGCTGAGCCAGATGTGGGGCACAGGCATCGTCATCGAGAACAAGGGCGGCGCAGGCGCCAATATCGGCATGGAATATGTTGCGCGCTCCGAACCCACTGGCGACATGATGATGATGGGCACCAGCGGCCTTGCCATCAATCCCGCTCTCTACAAAAATCTGAAATTCGATCCCATCGCTGACTTTGCGCCGATCTCCATGATCACGATCATGCCCAACATGGCTGTAGTGCCCATGGACGCGCCGTATAACACGACGGCTGAATTGATCGCCTACGCCAGGGCGAATCCGGGCAAACTGACCTATGGCACATCCGGGCTTGGCACGACGGTGCATCTGGCAGGCGAAATGTTCAAGAAGCTCGCAAATGTTGACATACAGCATCTGCATTATCGTGGTAGCGCGCCGGCGCTGCAGGATCTCGTCGCCGGGCGTACTGGTGTGATGTTCGACAACATCGCTTCGTGCCTGCCGCAGGTTCAGGGCAAACAGCTCAAGGGCATTGCTGTGACGACCACGACGCGTTCGAAATTCGTGCCTGATCTGCCGCCTGTTTCCGACTCGCTCCCCGGCTTTGATGTGTCGCCCTGGTTCGGCACGCTCGCGCCGGCCAAGACGCCGCCTGAGATCATCGACCGGATTTCGCGCGATACCAAGACAGCTCTTGGCGATCCCGTCGTGAAAAGCCGTCTGGATGCGCTCGCCGCCGAAACCGTGGGATCAACACCAGCCGAATTTGCCAAACTCATCCGCGATGAAACCGAACGCTGGGGCAAGATCATTCGCGATGCAAAAATAACCGCCGAGTAAAAATCCGGCCAACGGTGTGCGATCATGAACCTCTGGAATACCGGATATCTGGCAGGCGCGCTGATCGCCGGCATGCTGATCCCCATACAAACCGGATATAATACGCAATTGGGGCGGGCTCTGAACGGGCCTGTCTATTCCACGATGGCGGTGTTCGCTGCGGCCATCGCAACGACTGTAATCATTGCATTGCTGATGCGTACGCCCTTACCTGCTGTTGCGGACGCCGCGCGCGCTCCCGCGCTCTCCTGGGTCGCGGGCGGTGCGCTGGGCGCGATATACATCGTTGCGTTGACCATCGTCGCGCCAAAACTTGGCGCTGCGGCCACAGTCGCACTGGTCGTGAGCGGGCAGATGATCTGTTCTGCGATCATCGATCATTTCGGCCTGCTCGGCTTTCCCGTGCATGAAGTCAGCGCCTTGCGCATGCTGGGCTTTGTTCTGATGGCCGGCGGTGTGGTTCTGGTTCGGTTGTTTTAGGGGAGTGAAGGCCATGGCCAGTATGGAAGAAAAATTCGCTGCGTTGGAAAAGCGCATGCAGGCACTGGAAGATCAGGCTGCGATCTATCAGATTCTCGCCTGTTATGGCCCTGCAGCCGATAGCGGCAGCAGCGAGCGCGCCTCGCACCTATGGACTGACGACGGCGTCTATGATCTGCATACGCAGATCATGCAGGGACGTCAGGACATTGTCGACGAGCTGGAAGGCGAATGGCATCAGGGCCTCATTCACCAGGGCAGCGCGCATATCATGAGCTTGCCCTATGTCACGATCAACGGTGACGTGGCCGTTGCGACCAGCTATTCGCGTCTTTACCGCCGCGAGGATGATGCGTTCAAAGTGCTGTCCTGCAGCGCCAATCGCTGGGAGCTTGTGCGCACACCCGGAGGATGGCGTGTCAAGCGGCGCATGACGCGCCGTCTGAACGGCTCGGAAGAATCCCATGAACTCTTTGCGCGCGGCGTGAAGGAAGTGGCAGCATCATGACACAAACAGCACTCGTCACCGGCGCCAATCGCGGGCTTGGTCTTGAATTTGCGCGGCAGCTTGCGGCAAAAGACTGGCGCGTTCATGCCTGCGCCCGCGACATATCCGGTGCTGAAAATATTTCAGGCGTCGATTGGCATCGGCTCGACGTAACGGACTTTCCTGCTGTCGACCGGCTTGCGGAAGAATTGCGCGGCGAAAAAATCGATCTGCTGCTCAACAATGCCGGCGTTGGCCCGCGCGAGGGCGCAGCGCTCGGCTCAATCAATTATGATCTGTGGCGGCGCGTGCTGGAAATCAATTCAATAGCGCCAATCAAGATGATAGAAGCCTTTGTTGAACAAGTGGCGGCCTCGCAGCGCAAACTCGTGGCGTCCATATCCAGCGAACTGGGCGCAGGCGAATTTATCGACCGTGTCGGCGTCGGCCGCAGCGGGCCCTGGATTCACTATCGCTCGTCAAAAGCCGCGCTGAACATTGCGCAACGCTCAGTTGATGCTGACCTTGCACACCGCGGCATCACCTCGTTGCTGCTACATCCCGGCTGGGTATCGACGGATCTTGGTGGCACGCATGCCAGCATGAAAGCGGCCGATAGTGTAAAGGCGCTCATCGCGCTCATCGAAAAGGCGGATGCATCCATGCATGGCAAGTTCGTCGCGCATGATGGGCGTCACGTGCCCTGGTGAAAGCACGCCACGGCGTTCGATTTAGATGCGTCCCTATCCCAGCAGCCGCCGCTTTGCAGCCGCCTTTTGCTTTTTCGTAAAAGCGGCCACCATTTCCACATGGGGTGAGTGGCGAAACTGATCGACAGGGGTCACAACGCCCATGGTATAGCCGCCATCAATGAGGATTTTTGCGTCGCGCGCAAAGGTCTGCACGTTGCACGAGACTGCAATCACAACAGGCACTTTTGATTCAGCGAGGGCTCGCGCTTGCGCTTCAGCACCCGAACGCGGCGGATCGAAGACCACGCAATCGAAAGGTTTCAGATCGTCGATAGCCAGGGGGCGGCGGAAGAGATCGCGAGTTTCGGTACTGATCGTCTTCAGGCCCGTGGCGTTATGCGCGGCCTTTTCAAGCGCCAGCATAGCCGAAGCTTCATGTTCTACGGCGTGAACATTGGCGCGTTCAGCTATCCGCAGGGCGAATGTGCCCGCGCCTGCAAAGAGATCGGCGACGTTTTTGCTTTTACCGATGGTGGAAAGAACAAGCTGCGCCAGCGCTTCTTCGCCAGCAACGGTGGCTTGCAGGAACATGCCGGGCGGCGGCGCAAGCAAGGCGCGGCCCATTTGCAGGCGCGGCGTTTCACGCTCGATCAGGACCTCGCCGTGATTGGAAAGCCGCGCCAATCCATATTCATTTGCAAAGGCCACCAGCTTCTGGCGCACCCGGTCCTGCAGTTTTCCTACACCGCGAAAATCAACATCAAGGCCATCAATGGTTGATGTCACGATGATGTCGAGCGGCTTGTCGAGTTCGGCAAGCCGCTGCGCCAGCGCGCGCGCGAGTGCAGGCGCAGCATGCATAGCAGGTGCAAGGACAGGACATTCCTCGATATCGACAATTTCGTGGGCGCGCGCGCGCATGAAGCCGCTGACGACGGTGGGGCGATTGAGCCCGTCGCGCAGGATACGCGCATGAAAGGTCGCGCGGCGGCGTCCCTCGCCATGGGCATCGAGAAGCGGCGCGACCTCTGCTTCGATGCGCGCGTGGCGCAGGGCGGAGACAACGAGTTCACGTTTCCAGGTGCGATAAGGCTCTGTGGCCAGGGCCTGCACGGCGCAGCCACCGCAGACAGAATAATGTTTACAGAACGGCGCGATCCGTTGCGGCGACGCTTTGGTGACTTCACCCAGTGTGCCGCGTTCGCCGTCGACATCAGCCATGATTTCGTCGCCGGGTAGTGCATAGGGCACAAACACAGGCCCGTCGCGGCCTTCAGCAATGCCTTCGCCGCGCTGGCCGAGCCGTTCAATCGTCAGGCGTTGAAATGAGATCATGCAGGCTTCTATCAGTTCGCGCTTCAAACTGCCAACGCGCCACGCACGGCATGTAAGAGAAACTCCCTGTTGCCGTCCCCGCCTTCGATGGGGGAGGGAACAATGCCGCGGACCTTCCAGCCCAGACTTTCCACAAAACGTTTGATATCAGCGCAAATCTCATCATGCACACGGACATCGCGCACGATGCCCTTGTTGGTTCGCTCGCGCCCGGCCTCAAATTGCGGCTTGATGAGTGTCACAAGCTGCGCGCCTTGGGCTGCCAGTGCTAGCGCGTGCGGCAGGATCAGCTTCAGCGAAATAAAGCTAACATCGCAAACGATCAGCTGCGGCGGCGCCTCGAACATCGGCGCCGCCAGCATGCGCGCGTCCGTTTTCTCAAGTGAATTCACGCGTGGATCAGCGGCGATCAATGGATGCAATTGTCCATGGCCGACATCAACGGCGTAGATCAGTTTGACGCCTTGTTCCAGCAAGACATGGCAGAAACCGCCGGTAGATGCGCCAAGATCAAGGCAGATCAAATCAGCTGCTTCAATGCGGAAAGCATCAAGCGCATGCGCCAGCTTCACACCGCCACGCGACACCCAGGGATAGGGCGCTTCGGCAGATATCTCGGTGCTTTCGTCCACCTCTTCAGATGGTTTGCGTACGAGGTTTCCTGCTGCAAACACAAGCCCGGCTTCAATGGCTTCTCGCGCCTTGGCGCGGCTGGCGAACAGGCCCCGCTCCACAAGGGCGACATCAATCCGTTTGCGGTCAGCCATTCTGGAACAGTCTTTCTGCTGCCGATAGCATCAGGCAGGGATAAAGCGGAAGGCAGAATCCTTGCGCTCAACCTGGCCGGCACCGGCCCCTGGCAGATGATAGCCGATCACACGCAGTTTTTCGGAAGCCAGCCGGTCAAGCAGTTTGCGCCGGGTCGCCACCGCCCGTTCGCCCTCCTGATCGGAGGCTGGCATCCACCCGGGATGAGCAAAGGAAACCAGCGGATGGGTGAGAGCATCACCCAGAACGATCAGGCTTTCGCTGCCACTGCGCAGTTCAAATGACACATGCCCCGGCGTATGCCCGCCGGTGTCCAATGCCGAAACTCCCGGCGCAACTTCCTCACCGGGTCTGAACGTTTCCAGCCGGTCGCCCAATTGTCCAATGACGCGCTGCGCGCCTGCAGCCATCATGTGGAAGGCTTCGGGCAGCTTTTGCAGCACGTTCTTGTCCATCCAGAAGTCGCGCTCTGCCAGGGGTATCGCCCAGCGCGCATTGGGAAACAGCGGCTCGTCGAATTCATCCATGGCCCCCCAGAGATGATCGGCATGGGCGTGGGTAAACAGCACACGGTTGACCTTTGCCCTGTCGATACCGGCTTCCTCAAGGGCAGCGGCCAGTTTGCCCGAGCCTTCGAGAAACCGCGCGCCTGCGCCACAATCCATGAACATCAGGGAATCGCCATCGCGGATCGCTGTCACATTCAACGGCATGCGATTGACATCGGCCGGAAATCCACCAGCCCGCAAGGTCGCCGCCAGTTCCTCAGCGGCACGGTCGCGCGCAACAAGACCTGCTGGTACGCTCACGATTCCATCGCTGAATGAAATGATCTCTCTTGCCCCCAGCCGGGCGATGGTCACCGCGCGGGCCCTGGCGGGTGCAAAAGCTGAAATCGCTATTGCGCCGAGGCCAAGAAGCGTTTCACGCCGGGTCAGATTTTTGAACATGGGGATCTCCGCTACCATGCGGATACATATAAATATTTTTGAATGTGAAGCAAATGCTGCGATTTACGCTGCTTCTTCCGCTGCGCCCATAATGCGGCGCGCTTCGATGTCGCTGATCGGCTGGCCGAAGGCGAAGCCCTGTGCGAATTCACTGCCCAACTGGTAAAGCTCGATCGTGTCGCTCTCGGTTTCCGCGCCCTCCGCGACAACATCCATCCCCAGATCATGGGCCATGGCGATGATGGAGCGTAGCAGGATCGGCCGGGAGCCCTTGGAATCCTGTTTGACCAGACTGCGGTCAATCTTGATCGTGTCAAACGGGAAGCGCTGGAGATAACTGAGCGAGGAATAGCCGGTGCCGAAATCGTCGAGCGAAAGCCCAGCGCCAAGCTCCTTGATCCGCATCAGCATCTGCGCGGAATATTCGGGATTCTCCATCACCAGACTTTCGGTGATCTCAAGCTTCAACGTGCCGCGATGAACGCCCGAGCGCGTGAGCGCCGCCTTCACGTCGTGGAGCAGATCATGACGCAACAATTGCCGCGACGAGACATTCACCGAGCAGAAAATCGGCGGATAGACGTCAAGAGCCTGTTGCCAGGCCGCCAGTTCGCGCGCGGCCCGTTCGATGACGAAAATGCCGAGATCGACGATAAGGCCAGTCTCTTCCGCCATGGGGATGAATTCGGCCGGTGGCAGGCGACCGAGGCGGGGATGATCCCAGCGCATTAACGCCTCGAAACCGGCGATAGTCCGGTCTTCCAGCCGCACGATCGGCTGATAGACGATCTTGATCTCGTTGCGCTCCAGGGCCCGGCGCAGATCGGTCTCAAGCGTGAGCCTGTCCGAACGCTGGGCGCGCATGCCCGGCCGGAAAAACTCCATCTTGTTGCCGCCGAGACGTTTGGCCGAAGCGGTCGCAATTTCCGCGTCCTTCAGCATGTCGTCGCGCTGCGCGTGGAGATGGGGATCAAAGAGGGCAATGCCGATCGAACCTGTCAGCGTTATTTCGCGGTCGTTAAAGGTGATCGGCGTTGATATGGTCTTTCTGACCTGATCCCCAAACGCGATGATAGCGTCATTTTCCTGTGCCGACAGAAGGATGATGCCGAACTGATCGCTGGAAAGCCGCGCCAACGTATCCGAAGGCTGCATCATCCGGCTCAGTCGCCGCGCCACAGTCAGCAGAATGGAATCGCCTGCGGCCATGCCGACAGCTTCATTCACATGCCGGAAACGGTCGATATCGAGCATCAAGACAACCGGCCGCAGAACAGCGCCGGCATTGGTTTGACTGATGCAGGAATTCAGTCTGTCAAAAAAGATTTCGCGGTTGGGAAGCCCGGTTAGATTGTCGTGGACTGCATCGTGCAGAAGCCGCTCTTCGGCGGTTTTCGCATCTGTGACATCCGTAAGGGTACCAATGACGCGGATGACATCGCCCGTGGGGCCCACAACGGGGCGCGCTTTCAACGTGTACCAGTGATAATGGCTATCGGCAGTCCGCAACCGGAAATCGAGCGCGATCCGGCCCCGCCGCTGTTCAATAACCGTATCGAGACAGGCACGATAGCGGTCGTTGTCGTAGGGATGGAGCACATCAAGCCAAGATGTCGCCGGCCCTTCCAGCGTGCCGCGTTTGAGGCCGAGGCTCGATTCCACATCCGGGCTGACATAGATCTTGTCGGAAGTAACATCCCAGTCGAAAACCTGATCGCCCGAACCCATCAGAGCCAGCGCGCGGCGGTCGATGTCGGACATGGCGCCATGCACAAGGCCGCCGGTGGCAAAAGCATTCTGCATCACGGTAAACCCGATCAGCAGGACAATCAGCACCAGCCCGCCGATGAGCGCCGGTTGCACCAATTCCCCGGTGAGGTTCCCGGTAACCGTGAGCGCCGCCGTTCCTATCCACAAGACAAGAAGCAGCCAGGTCGGGATCAGCATCACCGCGCGATCATACCCCGCCACGACGGCAAGATAGATCACCAGAATGAATCCGAAGACGGCAATCGAAACCAGCGAGATGCGCGCCACGCCCGCCGCCAGCGGCGCGTCATAGACCGCCAGCCCGATCAGCGCGAGGATGAACACGAACCAGGCCGCAGTCATGTGTGACAGGCGCACATGCCAGCGATTGAGATTGAGATAGGCGAAGAGGAAAATCAGCAGGGTAGCCGACAGGACGGCTTCCGCGATTGCGCGCCAGATTCTGTCGCTTTCCCCAGCGGTTCCAAACAATTTGTTCCAGAACCCGAAATCGATGCAGACATAGGCAAGGACGGCCCAGGCAAGCGCGGCCGCAGCAGGAAATATCACAGCGCCGCGCACGACAAAAACAATGCTCAGGAACAAGGCCAGCAGGCCGGCGATGCCGATAATGATGCCCTTGTAGAGTGTAAAATTGGCGACGCGGTCCTTGTAGGCGTCCGGCTCCCACAGGTAGATTTTCGAGAGATTGGGAGTCCGTAACTCCGCCACATAAGTGACGATGGTGCCGGGATCGAGCGTCAGGCGGAATATATCGGCATCGGGGCTATCCTCCCGGTCCGGCGGGAAGCCCTGACTGGCGGTAATTCCGGCGATGCGCGACGCGCCCAGATCCGGCGAAATCACGCCAGAACCGGCCAAGCGGAAATGCGGGACGACGATCAGGCGTTCGATCTGTTCATTGGTCTGATTGACCAGAGCGAAGACGATCCAGGACGGTTGGGTGCCCGCCGTGAGCGCGCCCACTTCGATGCGCCGAATGATTCCATCCGAATCCGGCGCCGTTGAAATCTGGATCCGGTCACCCTGGGCGGCATAAAACTCTGTCCGCGATGTCAGGTCGATGGCCTTCGCATCCAGCGGAACAGGCACGGGTTCGATCGCCTGCGCAACCGAGGCGAAGCCGGTTATTACCAGTAGAGTCAGGATGATACAAATGAACCGGCGCACGTATTCTCGATCTTCCCGGTGGCCGCGCGGCCACCCGCCCCCAAAATCTCAATAGCCCACTGTCAGCTCTAAAGCCTACACCTTGTCGGAATTGTGATTGGTACAGCCCGGACTCGCACCGGGCAAGCCAAAGCTTGCAGAAATGCCCTGCTATTTCCTGTCCGTAGGGGCCGGAATTTCGTCGCTTTCGATGAGGGCGAAAAGCCGGTGATCCTGCCAGGCGCCGTTGATCCGCAGGTAGGAACGCGCCTCGCCTTCATATTTGAAGCCGCAGCGCTGCAGGACGCGCATCGAGGCCTCGTTATGAAGCAGGCACGCGGCCTCCACCCGGTGCAACGCCAGATTTTCAAATGCAAACCGGCAGACCGCCCGAACTGCGCGTGACATATAGCCCTTGCCGGCAAAAGGCTCGCCCGTCCAATAGCCCAGCGTCCCGGTCTGGGCGACGCCGCGGCGGATGTGGCCTAGGGTCAGACCTCCCACCAGCACGTCGTCGGCTTCCCGGAATATGAAGAAGGGGTAGGTCTCGTCCCGCGCCATTTCCTCTTCCTGGCGCTTCATCCGGCGGCGGAAAGCGGCGCGGGTGAGATCGTCGGCGGGCCAGATGGGCTCCCAGGGCACGAGAAATTCGCGGCTTTGCGCCCGGAGCGTTGCCCAGGCCCCAAAATCGCTCATGGCAGGCGGACGCAAATAGACACCCTCCCCCTTGATCACATGGGCAGGTTCGGAGGCAGGACCGATGCGGAAAAGCGCCATTTATTCAGAATAGCAAATTTTTCCGCTCCGGGAAGCATGACCTTGTGCGACCTACCTTAGCCCCGCCTGCACAACGAGCGGATAGGTAACGCGCTGGAACTCCTCCATGCCTTCAATATAGCGCGCCCAGGACAACAATGTTCCGTCGAGGCCGATATCCGACATCATCTGCAATCCATCGACGACCTGTTCCTTTGTGCCGATGAGTGGAACACCGCCCCACCCCGCAATGAAGTGCTCTTTCAGCGGCTCCAGCGCCTCCAACGGCAAAGTCTGTGCATTGAGGCCGAGCGTATCGAGAAGGTTGGTCGCAGCCTTCCAGTCGCCGAGGTCGTGCACATAATGCTTGTAGAAGTCGCGCGCTTCCTGCTCGGTCTCGCCCTGCACGATATAGGCATTGGCCCAGACCTTGATCTCGCGGCCATATTCGTTCCGCGCGAGATCGCGATAGCTGGCGATCTGTTGACGCATCTGATCGCGATCTCGCGTGTTGAAGGTAACGAAAGCCACATCCGCATATTTCGCCGCATAATGGCGGCCTGTCTCCGAACCGCCCGCGTTCATGATCGGCGGATAAGGCTTATGCACCGGATGGGGGCGGCACCAGCCGCCGTTGATCTTGAAAAACCGGCCTTCGTGATCGAATTCCTTTTCCTCGGTCCACAAGCGCTTGACGATGTGCAGCCATTCCTCCGCAAGCTTGTAGCGATCTTCATGATCAAGCTGCGGACGGCCGAACATTTCGATCTCCGGCTTGTACCAGCCGGTGACGATATTCATGACATAGCGGCCGTTGGAAACGTGATCTATGGTTGTGCCCATCTTTGCTGCGAATATCGGATGAATTGTCGGCACATGTGTGGTTGCGAAGACGCCGGCTCTTTGTGTCGAGGCCGAAATCGCAGAGGCCCAGGAAAAGCTTTCAAATCCTTCGCTGTTGAAATTGGTTTCGCCGCCAAAACCTTTCCAGCGGCCAACCGGGACAAGCGCTTCGAAATCCATTTCATCGCCGAGTTGGGCGAGGCGCAATGTTGAAGGCCAGTCGGCTTTCAATACGCCATCAATTTTCGAAATGGCGCACCCGCCGCTGAGATTAGTGGAAAATGTGCCAAGCCCGAGTTTTCTGTCGTTGAAGAGCGGATGTTTTGCGGCGCGCAAGGAATCAGCGCGGCCGTTGCCGGATGTTGTCATGGCTTTGTCTCCTCCCCGGCTTTTTGCATCCCGCCGGAAACGTGATGAGAACATGCAGGCCAGGGGAGAGCAATGGTTTTTGCTACAGGCCGGATTTTTGCAGTCTGATCGAAAAGAAAAGCTGTAGCCCCAACTCTATGTGCGCACACGTGCGGGCAGTGTTTGGAAGCCGCGGAAACGCGCGCGCTGGCCGCGCACTGCGCCCGGCAGAATTTCATAATCGGGAAAACGCTTCACAAAACGCCCAAGGGCAATGCGTCCTTCGAGGCGCGCGAGGCTGAGGCCTACACACACATGCGGCCCTGCACCAAAGGCCAGATGCCGGTTTGGCGTGCGCGCAATGTCGAAGACTTCGGGATCGGCAAATTGTTCGGGATCGCGATTGGCGGCGGCAATACATAAAGTGATGCGCGTGCCTGCGGGCATTTTGACGCCGCTGAGTTCGGCTGGCAGCGCCGTCATGCGATTGCCGATCTGGTTTGAACTTTCAAAGCGAAGAATTTCTTCAACTGCGCTCATGATCAGATGCGGTTCCGCGAGCAGGCGCTGACGTTGTTGCCGATAGCGCGCCAGCAATTCCAGGCCATTGCCGATCAGATTGGTGGTCGTCTCATGCCCGGCGTTCAACAGAAAAATGCAATTGTGCAGCAATTCCTTGGACGTGAGTTTTTCGCCATCCGCCTCACCCTGAATTAAACGTGTGAGAACATCGCGCGAGGGATCGCCCGGTTGCGCACGCCGCCTTGCTACCAGATCATCCAGATAGGTGAGGAATTCAGTAACGGCCGCATTGCCGCGCGCTTCCTGCACAGGGGTAAGCGTAGGCTCAAGGCCTATGAGAATAGCCAGCGACCATTCACGCAACGGACCACGTTCCTCACGCGGCACACCAAGCAAATTGCCGATGATTTCCACTGGAATGGCGGACGCAAAAAATTCGATGAGATCGGCCTCGCGCTTGTCCTCAAGATTGTCCAGCAATTGATCGACAAGCGCAATCAGTCCCCCCTCCATATCGGCGATAGCCCGGGGCGTCAGCGCGCCTGCGATCAACCGGCGCACGCGCGTATGCAGCGGCGGATCGTTGAATACGAGGCTTGTCGTGTGATGCTCATAAAGCGGCGTGTCGCCATATTTGGGCAGAAACTCGATCTTCTTGTCTGAGGAATAAGTCTTTGTATCCCGATAGACTTCGTCAAGATCTCTGTGTCGCGTCAGGAAATATGAACCGTCGGGCATAAGGCATACAGGGGCAGCCTCGCGGAGCTGACGATAGACTGGATAGGGATCGGCGAAGAATTCCGGCGTGAGATGGCGTAGATCGAACGGGGGAGGTTTATTTCCCAAAGTCGCCACGCATAACCTCCCCGCCAAATTTATGAATAGAGCTTAAACGAATTCATGGACGAAATTCAAATTTCACCGCCCCGCCCGCGCCCTTTCGCGCACAAACTTCTCCACCACAGCCTGATCATTCGCCAGCACAGTAAAGCGCTCCTTCTTGTCCATCAGTCCGGCCAGATGGGCAGGCAAAGGCGCTGAGACGCCGGTGGCCTTTTTTACGGCGTCTCCGAATTTCGCCGCATGGGCCGTCGAAAGCACAACCATTGGCGTTGCAATATCTTTCGCCAAAGCCTTGCGCGCGGCGTGAACGCCGACCGCCGTATGCGGATCAATCAGCATGCCGCATTCGCTGTAAACCCGCGCAATTTCCTTGCCCGTGCCTGTCTCGCCCGTGCGGAATGAATCGAATTCGGCGCGGATTGCAGCCAAGGGCGCAGGCGCGATTTCAAAACGGCCCGATTGGCCCAGATTGTTCATCAGCCCCACGATGGCGCCGGCGTCGCCTCCATAGGCTTTGAACAGAAGGCGTTCGAAATTCGAGGACACCTGAATATCCATGGAGGGTGATTGCGTCGGCTTTACGCCGGTCACTTCATAGGCGCCAGTATCGAGCGTGCGCGCGAGAATGTCGTTCTCGTTGGTTGCGATCACAAGCCGCGACACGGGCAAGCCCATGTGCTTGGCGATATGCCCGGCGAGAATATCGCCGAAATTCCCGGTGGGGACAGTGAAGGACACAGACCTCGCGGGCGAGCCCAGCACTACGGCGCTGGTGAAATAATACACGGTCTGCGCAACCACACGCGCCCAGTTGATCGAGTTGACACCAGACAGCTGCAATTGATCACGAAAGGCGTGATTGTTGAACAGGCCCTTGAGAATGGCCTGGCAATCATCAAACGTGCCTTCGAGCGCGATTGTATGAATGTTCTCGCCTGCCACACAGGTCATCTGCCGCCGCTGCACGTCGCTGACGCGCTGATGCGGATACATGATGAAAACATCCACCTGTTCGAGCCCGCGAAACGCTTCTATGGCCGCAGCCCCGGTGTCGCCCGAGGTCGCGCCGACGACCGTCGCGCGCTGGCCGCGCGCCTTCAGCGCATGATCCATCATCCGCGCCAGCAATTGCATCGCCACGTCCTTAAAGGCGAGCGTCGGGCCATGGAACAATTCCAGCAGGAACAGATTGTCGCCGATCTGCGACAACGGCGTCACGGCCGGGTGCCGGAAGCAGCCATAGGCAGCCTCCAGCATGGCGCGGAAGGCGGCAGGTTCGATGGTCCCGCCTGTAAAGGGCGAGATGACGGCTTCGGCCACTTGCGCATAGCTCTGGCCCGCAAAACCGGCGATAGCGGCTGCGCTCAGCTGCGGCACGGACTGAGGCACATAGAGCCCGCCGTCCCGGGCAAGACCCGCCAGCAAGGCATCAGTAAAATTCAGGACGGGCGCGCCGCCACGGGTGGAGATATATTGCACTGGTCACTTCCGGTCTGGTTTGGCCGGGTGTTTAGCATGAATTTGCAGACGGGGAAGCGCAGGCAAACGCGCCACATTGCCCGCGCCGCCTCACATCGCTACAAACCTCCGACAAACGGAGGAATTGCCACATGCGCCAGCCCGGCGAAAAAATGCGCCTTGGAGCCTTTTTTAACCCGACGGGTCATCACGTAGCCTCATGGCGGCATCCGCAGGCGCAAGCGGATGCAGGCGTGAATTTCGAGCATTTTGTTGAAATCACACGCACAGCTGAGCGTGGCAAGATGGACATGATCTTTCTGGCCGACAATATCTCAGTGCGCGAGGCGCATCCCGAAGCATTGGCGCGATCCGCGCAATATATAGCCAATTTCGAGCCGATCACGCTGATCGCGGCGCTGGCAGCAATGACAAAAAACATCGGCATTGTCGCGACAGCTTCGACGAGTTTTAACGAGCCCTATCATGTCGCGCGCAAATTTGCGTCCATCGATCATATCAGCCACGGCCGCGCGGGCTGGAATCTCGTGACCTCAGGCATTCCAGGCGATGCCTATAATTTTTCGCGCACCGAGCATTATGACCATGACGTGCGTTACAACCGTGCGCGGGAGTTTGCGCAGGTCGTCACCCAACTCTGGGATTCCTGGGATGACGATGCGTTCATTCGCAACAAGGAAACCGGCATTTTTCTTGATCCCGATAAAAAGCACCGGCTTGACCACAAGGGTGAATGGTTTCAGGTGCGAGGTCCACTGAACGTCCCGCGCTCGCCGCAGGGTTGGCCTGTCGTCGTGCAGGCCGGTGGCTCTGAGGACATGATCCAGGTGGCGGCTGAATTTGGCGAAGTCATCTTTTGCGCGCCGCTGAACAAGGAACAGTCGATCAAGTTCTATAATGACATCAAGGGCCAGCTCGCCGTTCACAATCGCACACGCGACAGCATGAAAGTCATGCCCGGGCTCAGCGCCATCGTCGGGCGTACGATGGAAGAAGCCGAAGAAAAGCAGCAATATCTCGATAGCCTCACGCACCCCATCGTTGCGCGTGAAATTCTTTCGCTCATATTGGCGGGCGCAGATCTGTCAAAATACGATCTTGACGCGCCGATGCCGCAATTCCCGCCAACCAAATCATCCGGCCAGAGCATCCACAATCACGTGATGGACATTGCGAAAAAGGGCAATCTCACTCTGCGGCAGACCGCGCAAGTTGTGGCCGGCGCGCGTGGCAAATTCGTTGTGAAAGGCACGCCCGAACATATCGCCGATGTCATGGAAGACTGGTTCAAAAGCGAGGCTTGTGACGGCTTCAACGTGATGCCGCCCTATCTGCCCGGCGCACTCGATGATTTCGTCGAGCATGTTATCCCCGTGCTGCAAAAACGGGGCTTGTTCCGAACAGAATATGAGGGCAAGACCTTGCGCGACAATCTCGGATTGAAGAGGCCTGTCAGCCGGTGGGCGAAGTAAGCTCTCGCAAGAATAGCCTTACCCGTCAGGGGTCTTTATTCGCCCCTTCGTCCTCAGGCCCGAGCTTTCCATAGAGCGCCCGGTCTATTCGCAGGCCAATTGTGAGGACAATGAACACTGCCAGTGAAGCGATGGCAGCAAGACTCCAGGCGCCAATGCCGCAAGCGATCCCCAATGAGGCGGTCACCCAGATGGATGCAGCTGTTGTGACATGCTGGATTCGCGGACTGTGTGATCGTCCGGTTTCGCCCCGCAGGATGACGCCTGCGCCCAGAAAGCCAATTCCGCCAATCACGCCCTGAATGATCCGGCTCGCATTGGCGGGATCTGCAGCGCCAATGCCAAAGCGTGTCCCCGATAGTGTGACGACCGCAGCGCCCAGCGCGACGAGCGCATGAACACGCACGCCAGTCGGCTTGCCGTACATATCCCGATTCAACCCAATCAGTCCGCCCACAAAAATCGCCGCTGCGATACGCAGACATTGCTGCAGAAAATCATCCATGGCAGGTTTTCCTTTCCCCGGGCGCGCGATCAATCTTATAGACCTCCTGCCCAGATACACCAGAATGAAGGTGAAGGACTTGCGTTGACGCCAGCGCCAAAAATCAGGTTTTAGTTGCGCTGGGGCGTGGTGTACTTTCCGCTCGCCATGCTAGGATGAGAAAAAATAGAAACGGGAGAGAACATGCGCCTTGGAATCTGGACCCCTGCGCCGCAAAGCATCCGCCCTGACCCCAGTGTGCGTCCGCTGTTCGAGGCGCTGACGAAGCACGGCGGCGGCGTCGATCAAAGCTATCTCTATGCGGCCAAAGTCTTGCAACGTGCCGAACAATTGGGCTTCGATATTACACTCATAGCCCAGCGCTGGCTGGGGCCCGATCTTGATTCCTGGATTTTCGCCACTGCGCTGGCGACGCAAACAAAGACCATGGAAATCATGGCTGCAGCGCACCCCGGCATTATCGATCCCATTACAGCAGCGAAATTCGGCGCATCGATTGATCGGATCAGCGGCGGGCGCTTTGTCATCAATGTCGTCAACGGCCGCCGCCAGCGCGAGACCGAAGTTTTCGGTCACTGGATCGGCCATGAAGGCCCGCGCTATCGCCGCATGCATGAATTCGTGAAGGTGATGAAGGGCCTGTGGACACAGGATGATTTCACTTTCAACGGCGAATATTACAAGGTCGACCACGGCACGGTGCCAACCAAAAGCGTGCGCGATCCGCATCCGCCCTTCTATGCCGCCAGCCGCTTCGATGAAGGCATGGCCGTCGTGTCGCAGGAATGTGACATGTGGTTTGTGAATTACGAAGCCGATTTCCGGAAATATGAAAGCAATCTGAAAATGATTGAAAGCGAACGTGGCGTCATGGACGCGCGCGTGAAATCGCTGGGCCGCAAGATGCAATATGGCGTCACGTCACTGGTGGTGATTGCCGATACAGATGCTGAGGCCGAAGCCAAAGCCGACGAATACCGCGACAGCATTCTCGCGGACCCCTTCTACACTGTAGGCATGGCCGGCATCGGCGGCGCGCTGATTGGCACACCCAAGACAATCATAGAGCGTATCCGCCGGTATCAGGCGGTCGGGATCGATCTCTTCATGCTGCATTTTGACCCCATGCATGAGGGGCTGGAGGTTTTTGCGGAGAGAGTGCTGCCGGAATTGGGGCCGGTGGGAAAAACGCATTAGTGGGCTGCGGAACTACCTCTGCACCGCCATCGTGCCTTCATCCTGAGCCTGCCGAAGTGCGAGACATTTCGTTTCGCGAAACCCTCAGCATGAGGGCTGTCTCGATATTCTTTCTTGTTGAGAAGAGAATGTCGTAAAAACCTTATCCTGAGGGCCTGCGAAGCAGGCGTCTCGCAGGACGAGGTTTTCCGGCTTGGCTTTTTAGACACTGCTCGAAAATTGAATGCCCCATCAGGCCTTCGCTTCACGAGGTATTGATAGATTGATTCAAGATTATTGAGTGCGCGCCGGGTATAGCGAACATTCATCGTGTCCAGCGTTTCCAGTGCGCCGCCATATCTTCATCGCTGATAAATTCACCTCGGTCCGCCTCGGCAAGTCCGGCGGCGGCCTCGGAGCGTTCCTCGCCGGAAAGCGGATAAATGCCCGTGCGGCGAGCTTCAATTTCACGCGCGGCCTCGGCAAGTTCCTGCTGATCTTCCACAGGCCATGCGGCGACCGTTTCGAGGAGCTTTTTAGTGTCAGGCGTCATGGAAGCATTATAGCACAATTGCCATTTCCGCTGAAGTCAAATTTCGGCTGCCCCTCATCCGGCGCTTCGCGCCACCTTCTCCCCGCAAGCGGGGCGAAGGAAATCACCCCCTCCAAACACACCCCGCATCAATCTCTTCCACCCGCTGGGCGCCGATATAAGCCATCGTGCGCTTCATCTCGTCCTTCAGCAATTCGAACGCCCGCAGCGCGCCGGCTTCACCGCCTGCCGCCGTGCCATACAAAGTCGCGCGGCCCGTCAGCACGGCGTCTGCGCCCAGCGCAAGACATTTCACGATATCGCTGCCGCGCCTGACGCCGCTGTCGATGATGATCTGCATCTTGCCATTCACGGCCTTCACGATTTGCGGCAACACTTCGATGGTGGCGGGCGCTGAATCCATGTTGCGGCCGCCGTGATTGGAAACCACGATGCCATCGACGCCATGTTCAATCGCTTTCTGCGCATCATCCGGGCGCACGATCCCTTTGATCAAGAGCTTGCCGGGAAAAATATCGCGCAGCCTGTCCACATCGTCCCAGCCGACCTTGTCGGCGCGTTTGGCGGCGACGCCGTGGGTCTTTTTCTGCTCGGCGACATTGCCGGTGATCTTGGTTTGATAGCCGGGCGGATAATTCACATGTTTGGGCATGCCGCCATTCATCATGTAGCGGCCCATCACGCCCGCCAGCCAGCCGGGATGCAGCAGCATGTCCACGACGCTGCGCGTGTTCAACACGTAAGGCGTGGCAAAGCCGTTCTTCAGATTATGTTCGCGGTTTGCGCCGTGGCCGATATCGACAGTCCAGATCAGCGCTTCAAAACCATTGCGCGCGGCCCGCTTGACCAGATCGTCAGACAGATGCTTCTCGCGCCACATATAAAGCTGCATCCACAGCCGCCCGCCTGCCTCGTTGGAAAGTTTTTCCATGGGCGTGTTGGAGCCGGTGGCGAGCGTGAAGGGAACGCCCGCCTTTGCGGCGGCTTTGGCCAGTTCAAACTCGCCCTCATACCAGGCAAGCCCCGCCGTGCCGGTGGGTGCGACAGCCATCGGCATCGCCGCATGTTTGCCAAGCACGGTGGCGTCAAGTTTCACATCTGAAATATCCACCAGCGTCTTGTTGAGCAGCTTGATGTCTTCAAAGGCCCGGCGATTGTTACCGAGCGAGATCATGTCCTCGGTGCCCTTGTCGATATAATCGAACACGCCTTTGGGCAGGCGGCGTTGCGCCTCCAGCCGGAGGTCGGCGATGTTGTAGCAGCTGTTGAGCCGGCTCATGTGCGTTTCCCTGTTCTGGCCGGCAAACGCGGCCTTGAGGCGAGGTTACTGGGAGCGGCCGGGCGCGTCCAGCTTTTGCGGCTCTTGCCTTGCGGCGGATTCCAATCGATGAAAGGCGCGAGGGCGGGCGCTGGCCGGGAGAAGTAAGCTATGAATATTTTGAGAGCCGGATGTCGGGTATCCGCAGGGTGTGCAATTTTGGCCCTGCTGGGCCTGTCCGGAATGGCCCCCGCCTCCGCGCAAAACTTTCCCGATCGCGCCATTCGTCTGATTGTCCCATTTCCTGCCGGTGGCGGTACGGACCTCATCGCCCGCGTGCTGGGGCAAGGTCTTTCAAGCGAGATTGGGCAGCCCATCATTATCGATAACCGGCCCGGCGCAGGCACGATCATCGGCACAGATGCTGTCGCCAAGGCGCTGCCCGACGGCTACACGCTTGTCGTCGTCACTTTCGCCAATGCCGCCAACCCCGGCCTCAAGGCCAAACTGCCCTATGATCCGGAGAAAGCGTTCGCGCCCGTCATCCTGCTGGCGCGCTCGCCTAATGTGCTTGTTGTGCGCAGGGAAAGCCCGTTCAGGACAGTGGCTGATCTGATTGCGGGAGCAAAGGCAAAACCGGGTACGCTGAACTATGCCTCGCAAGGCATTGGCACATCCGCGCATCTGGCCGGGGAATTGTTCGAGAGCCTAGCAGGCGCGGACATAACCCACGTGCCCTATCGTGGCGCGTCACAAGCCCTGAATGATCTCATCAGCGGACAGGTGGACATGATGTTCGCTACAGCGGCGGCTGTCAGTTCATTTCTAGAAGCGGGCAATCTGCGGGCGCTCGGCGTGACGACCGCTCAACGTTCGCCCACACACAAGGATATTCCCACGATTGCCGAAGCGGGTGTGCCCGGCTATGCGGCGGAAAGCTGGTATGGCATCTATGCACCTGCCGGTACGCCGCCTGCGATTATTGCGCAGCTGAATAACGTGATCAACAAAGTGCTGCAGTCCAATGATTTTCGCAAACGCACGGAGCCCGAGGGTCTTGTCATAGCAGGCGGCGCGCCGGAGGCCCTCGATATTTACTTCAAGGGTGAAATGATCAGATGGAAAAAAGCCATCGCAGACGCCGGCATCAAGCCCGATTGAGAGGATAGAACCATGGAAGACAAGCTGATCGAACTCAAGGTCGCCGGCGGTGTCGCGACGATCCACCTCAATCGTCCCGACAAGCGCAACGCCATGAATGACGCCATGCGCGCGCAATTCATCGAGGCGCTGGAACACGTCAATGTGGAAAAAAGCATTCGCGCGCTGGTGTTGACCGGTAACGGCAAGGGCTTCTGCTCGGGCGGCGATATAGGCGGCATGGAAAAGCGTCTGCAAGAACCTGCCGGCGAGGTCGCCTATAACGGGTGGCGGCGTATGTTGAAAGTGCATGATGCCGCTGCGCTTCTGTTCAAAATGCCCAAGCCGACCATTGCAGCGGTGAATGGTTCTGCGGCAGGTCTTGGCGCGGATACGGCGCTTGCCTGCGATTTTGTAGTCGCCAGCGAGGCTGCGAGCTTCACATGGTCTTATATTCATCGCGGATTGATCCCCGATGGAGGCGGTATGTATTTTCTGCCGCGCCGTGTTGGTCTGCCCAAGGCCAAGGAATTGATCTATGGCGGCGGAACTATTGATGCTGCAGAAGCCAAACGTATTGGCATTGCAGACCGGGTTTCTCCCGCAGAAACCCTGCTCGCCGATGCGCAGGCCTGGGCTGCCGATCTGGCCACGCGCTCGCCAACAGCCTTTGCGCTCAGCAAATCCATTCTCGACCAGAGTTTTGAAATGTCAGCCGATCAAGTTTTCGACCAGGGCGCGAAGGCGCAGGGTATTTGTTACACCAGCACCGAGCATCGCGAGAGTGTGGAGGCTTTCCTGCGTAAGAGCGCTGAACGCGCGGCGAAAAAGTAAAATGGACCACGCCATCACCCGTCTCATGAAGCCGCGCAGCGTCGCCGTGATCGGCGCTTCAACTGACGCGAGCAAGACGGCGGGACGTCCTGTCGCCTATCTGCGTAAACATGGCTTTGCGGGCGCAATCTATCCCGTAAATCCCCGCGCCCAGAATATTGATGGTATCAGATGCTACGCAGATATCGCCTCGCTGCCGGAGACGCCGGATGTTGCGATCGTTCTTCTTGGCGCCGGGCGTGCGCATCTGGCTGTGCGAGAACTCAGTGCGCGCGGCACAGCCGCCGCCATCATCATCGCCAGCGGTTATGCCGAAACTGGCGAAGAGGGCGCGCGACGCCAGCAGGAGTTGAAAGAAGCCGCCGGTACCATGCGTCTGTTGGGGCCCAACACCATCGGCCTCGTTAATCTACCAGACAAGATCATCCTCTCGGCCAGCGGCGCGCTGGAGATGGATCATTTTCCCGTTGGGAATATTGGCTTTGTTTCGCAGAGCGGCGGCATTCTCGGGGCGTTGCTCTCGCGGGCTGCGGCGCGCGGCATCGGCATGTCCAGCCTTGTGTCCACCAGCAACGAAGCGGATCTGGATATTTGCGACTTTATCGATTATCTGGCGGATGATAATGCAACGCGCGTGATCGCTCTTTATATCGAGAGCATCCGCAATGCGCAGACCTTTCGCGCAGCGGTCACAAAAGCTGCGCGTGCAGGCAAGCCTGTTGTCGCCTACAAGATTGGAAAATCGGAGGCCGGTGCGCAGGCCGCCGTCTCGCACACGGGCGCACTGGCGGGCGCAGACAGCATGTATGATGCGCTGTTCCACCAGACCGGCGTGATCCGCGCCCAGACATTTGCCGATCTGCTCGATATTCCCCTGGCGCTATCAACCGCGCGCAGGCTGGACGGCCCGCGCGTTGCGATTATTACATCGACAGGCGGCGCAGGCACGCTCGTATCGGATGCACTGGGCTTGGCAGGTTTTCAAACGCCGCCGCCGGACGAGCCTACCGCCGCGCGTTTGCGCGCCTTGCAGAAGGGCGAGGAAGCCACGCTTGATCGCAACCCTATCGACGTTACGCTGGCAGGCCTGCAGCCCGATCTGCTGCGCGGGGCGATTGCTGCTCTGCTCGATAGTCCCACCTATGACGCCCTTGTCATCATCGTGGGATCGTCAGGCATCGCGCAACCCAAATTGATGGCGGATGCGATTGCCGATTGTCTGCATACAAGCACCAAGCCGGTTATCGCCTATATCAGCCCCCATGCGCCGGAAGCGGCGGCGATCCTCACACAAAATGGCGTGCCTGCCTTTGCTGCGCCCGAAAGTTGTGCCTCAGCGCTCGATGGGATGCGCCGTACCACGCAATTGCAGACATCGGCGCGTTCGCCTGAAGTCACCGCATTGATTGACACCCGTGACATTCCCGTTGGCCCGCTGGATGAGGCGCAGGCGAAGGCCCTGTTCGCGCGCTTTGGAATCGCTGGCGTGCGTGAGCGTATAGTTACAACTGTGGCAGAAGCCGAACAGGCGGCGCATGAACTTGGCGGACGTGCCGTGCTGAAAATCCTGTCCTCTGCGATCACACACAAGAGCGATGTTGGCGGTGTCGCTGTAGGTCTTACCCCTGAAAACATAGGTGCGCGGCTCGAGGAAATGCAGCGCGTGGTCGAAAGCCGCACGAACGCGCCGCAACTCTATTTTCTCGTGCAGGAAATGATCTCTGGCGGCGTAGAACTTATCCTGGGTCTCAAGCGCGATCCTCTTGGCGCGGCCATCCTTCTCGGCATGGGCGGCATAACCGCTGAACTCATGAAAGACAGCGCATTGCGACTTTTGCCCGATCAGGGTGGTCTTTCCCCAAGCGAGGCGCTGGATATGGCGAAAGAGCTGAAGGGCTGGCCGCTGCTCGACGGCTGGCGAGGCAGCGCCGGGGCCGACGTCGAAGCTCTCGTCAGCGCCATATGTGCATTTTCGCAAATGGCGGCGCAGATGGGCGAGCGGCTTCGGGAGGCCGAGATCAATCCCCTGTTTGTCCTTAAAGCAGGGGAGGGCGTGAAGGCAGCTGACGGGGTTGCTGTGGTGGGCGAATAAAAAAGCGCCTCAACCCCCGCCTTGACCCCTGCCGCGCAAGAGCGCAAAAATGCCGCGCCTGCCTTGCCCCAAAAACAACAATAGGGAGCCCCCATGTCCGCTATCGCCAGCCCTTCGGAATCTCGCGCGGAAAAATCTTTTTTTGAAGTCTGGATCATTACCATCGGCCATGCGCTGACCCATTGGTATCCGGCAACCTTTTATGTGTTGTTGCCTTTGATCGGGCTAGAGTTGGGGCTTTCCAACACCGAAATCGGGCTCATTGTTTCAGCGCAGGCGGCGGCAGGGGCAATATCCAATCTGCCTGGTGGTATTCTCGTTGATTCCATCGGCCGCAAGGGCCTGTTGATGGCGACGTCGCTGTTCTGGATTGGCGTCCCTTATTTTCTGATGGGACTGTCGCATTCCTATTGGGTGCTGCTGGTCTGCGCGATGCTGATCGGCGTTGGTAATAATCTCTGGCACCCGACAGCCATTCCGTGGCTGGGCCGGCGATTCCCAGAACGTAAAGGCCTCGTGATGGCCTGGCACGGCATGGGCGGCAATGTTGGCGACGCTCTCGCGCCGCTGGCTGCGGGCGCGTTGATCACCTGGTTCGCCATCTCCTGGCGCGACGTGATGATCATCAACATCATCCCCGGCGTGGTGATGGCGGTCGCCATCCTCTGGTATCTCGGCAAGCTCACGGCGGAGCCAAAGAAAAACGCGGCTGCGACCGAGGACACCAAGCAATTGACGAGCGGCGAAGTGATGCGCGGACTCGGGCAATTGTTCCGCAACAAGGTGCTCATATTCCTGTGCATGAGCTCAGTGTTTCGCTCGATGACGCAGAGCGGCCTGATGGTCGCGCTGCCGCTCTATCTCGGCAAGGATCTTGGCTACAACACCGCATGGGTCGGCGCGTCCATGTTCATCTTGCAGGCAGCGGGTTTTTGCGCAGCACCGGTGGCGGGCCATATGTCCGACAAAATGGGCCGCCGCACTGTCATGATGTCCTCGATGATCATGACAGGCGTTGTTCTCGTCATGATGGCCTTTGCCGGGGGATCGCCCATATTCGTCGCATTCGTGGCGGCGCTTGGCTTCTTCCTGTTCGCCATTCGCCCGGTGCTGCAGGCATGGTTGCTCGACGCGACGCCGAAAAATCTCGGCGGTACGGCCATCGGCACAATGTTCGCCATTCAGGCCATCGGGACGCTGATCGGCCCGCTGGTCTGCGGCGTCATTGCGGATCGTTATGGGTGGCTCGCAGCGTTCTGGTTTCTGGCCGTCACCATCATCATCGCCAACATGCTGGTCTTCTTCATGCCGCAGCAGGAAGAAGCGGTGAAGTCCTGATATAAGCAGTAAGGCAGAAGCAGGGAGCGGGAGTTTCCCGCTCCTTTTGCGCCCGGGCTGTGCGGATTATCCGATATCCACAACCACGCGGCCGCGCACCTTGCCTTCAACTATGTCGCGCGCCACGTTCATCACCTCATTAAAGGGTACATGCGTTGTCATGGCCGCGAGTGCGGACTTGTCGAGATCGCGTGCAAGGCGCGCCCATGCGGTGATGCGTTTGTCCTTTGGACACATGACGCTGTCGATGCCGAGCAGGCAGACGCCACGCAGGATGAAGGGAGCAACGCTGGAGGGCAGGTCCATGCCCTGCGCAAGTCCGCAAGCTGCAACCGCCCCCGCGTATTTTGTCTGCGCAATAAGATTGGCCAGCGTGTGCGAACCAACAGTGTCGATACCGGCGGCCCAGCGCTCCTTGCCCAGGGGGCGGCCGGGTTCAGATAGCTCCTTCCGATCGATGATTTCGTCCGCGCCAATGGCTTTCAGGTAGTCAGCCTCTTCTGGCCGTCCTGTCGATGCAATCACATGCCAGCCTGCCTTCTTGAGCAGGGACACGGCCACCGAGCCAACGCCGCCCGCCGCGCCTGTGACGATGGCCGGGCCATCCGAGGGCTTGCAGCCATGGGCCTCCAGCGCTTGCAGACAGAGCATCGCAGTGAAACCCGCTGTGCCCACGGTCATGGCGTCGCTGAGTGAAAGTCCGGGCGGCAGCGGCACCAGCCAATCGCCTTTGACGCGCGCCTTCTGCGCATAGGCGCCCAGATGCGTTTCGCCCATGCCCCAACCCGTCATCACGACGGAATCGCCGGGCTTGAATGAAGGATTGGTCGAGCTTTCGACCACGCCGGAAAAGTCGATTCCGGGGATCATGGGAAAGCGCCGCACAACCGGCGATTTTCCGGTAATGGCGAGGCCGTCCTTATAATTCACCGTCGAATACGCAATGCGAACCATGACATCGCCGTCCATAAGATCGGCTTCGTCAAAATCGGTATAAGCCGCAGAGGTGCCTTTATCGGCCTTGTCGATGCGGATAGCGGAGAATGTGGACATGGCGGGGCCTCGCGATAAGTCTAGAACTTAGTCTGTAGCAGAATAACTGCAGGCATGCCCGTACAACGCAAACGTTTGGCTACTCAGCCGCCGTCAGCGCCTGCCGCCCGACGGGTTTTTCCACGATTGGCAGCGAGATGAGCGCGGATGCGACTCCCAGCGCTATCGAGAAATACCATGTCGCGTCGTAGCTGCCGGTCCAGGCGCGCATGAGGCCGCCCATCAGCACACCGCAAAATCCGCCAACCTGATGCATGCAGAATGCGAGGCCATAGAGCATGCCGAAATAGCTCGTGCCAAACATCAGGTTCACCATGGTCGATGTCGGCGCGAGTGTCGAAAGCCAGAGAATGCCAGACAGCGCACCGAAGGCGAGCGCGGTATAGGGCGAGGGCGGCAGCATGATGAAAATCAGCGTAATGACCGAGCGTGAGAAATAGATCGACGCCAGCACATAGCGCGAGGGAAAGCGCTGGCACAGCCAGCCTGATGCAATCGAGCCAAAGACGTTGAACAGGCCAACCAGCGCAAAGGCCCAATAGCCGATATTGGCCGGCAGGCCGCTCTCGACGATATAGCGCTGGAAATGCACCGTAATGAATTGAAGCTGGAAACCGCAGGTGAAGAAGCCAATCACGATCAGCATATAGGATCGCGTATTTAGCGCTTCCCACAGGGCTTCGCGGAAAGAGACGGCCTGCTTGCCTGATGTCTTGGCCAGGTCCGCCATGCTTTGCGAGGCGACACACCAGGACAGCGGCACAATCGACAGGAGGGTGAATGCGAAGATGAGGGCAGTTGTCTGCCATCCGGTCGCTTGAATAAGCGCGCCGGCCACGGGCGAAAACACAAATTGTCCAAACGAGCCTGATGCGCTGGCAAGCCCGAATGCGAGTGGCCGCATATGCGGCGGCACAAGTTTACCCATGGCAGCGATAATCAGGGTGAGCGAACATCCCGAGAGACCAATGCCTGTGAGAACGCCAGCAGTCAGTGTAAAGGCAGCCGGGCTGGCGGAAAATGGCATCAGCGCTATGCCAGTCGCATAGAGTAAACCGCCGGTAGCCAGCACGCGCATGGTGCCAAACCTGTCGGCAGCTGCGCCAGCAAATGGCTGGCCGAAACCCCACAGCAGGTTCTGCAATGCCAGCGCCAGTGAAAACGCCTCGGTGCTCATGCCCGTCGTATCGAGAATGGGCAATTGCATCGCGCCCATGGCCGAGCGCGGGCCCCAGGTGAGCATGGCAATCAGACAGCCAGCGGCAATCATCAATTCCGGCGGAAGCTTCCGCGTAGCCGCTACAACGCTGTTCATTAATCCCCCCGGAAGCTGACCGTCTACTGGATCATGCAGGCTGCGGCACAGGCGCAGCGCGCACAGGCTTTTCGACAATCGGCAGGTTTACCAGTGCTGAGAATATGCCAAAGCCGATCGAAAGCCACCAGAGGATTAGGTATGATCCCGTCGCGTCCCGCAGATAGCCTGACAGCATCAGGCCGGAGAAACCGCCGATCTGATGGCTGAGGAACGCGAGGCCATAGAGAGTGGAGAAATAACGTGATCCAAACATCACACCGATAAGGCCGGATGTTGGCGGCACAGTCGAAAGCCACAGCAGTCCGGACAACATGCCGAACAGATAGGTGGAGAACGCTGTCGGCGGCATCGAGATAAACAGCAAGGTCACAGCCGCGCGCGATCCATAAATGAAGGACAAAATCCACCGCTTGGGGAAACGCGCAGCAGCCCATCCTGAGCCGACCGATCCCACAATGTTGAATATGCCCACTAGCGCAAAGGCCCAGTAACCAACGTTCGCTGGCAGACCGGATTCCACCACATAGCGCTGGAAATGGATCGTTACGAAAGCGAGCTGAAAGCCGCAGGTGAAAAAGCCCAGAACCAGCAAAACATAAGATTTGTATTTGAAGGCTTCCGTCAGCGCCTCGCGCATGGTCTGCCCCGGCAGATCCGCGGCGAAATCGTTCTTTTCCGTTTTTGGATCACCCGAGAGGCAGAGCGCCAGCGGAATGGCCGTCAGGATGACGCCCACGAAAATGAAGGCCGTATTCTGCCAGCCAATTTCCTGAATCAGGCCGCCGGCCAAGGGCGAGAACAGAAACTGACCGAACGAACCGGCCGCTGTTCCCATGCCGAAGGCAAAAGAACGCTTGGAGGGCGGCAACATTTTCTGGAACGCGCCAATGATCAGATTGAACGAACAGGCTGAAAGCGCCAGTCCAAACAGCACGCCTTGCGTGAGGATGAAACTCGTTTCAGAGCGCGAATACACCATAAGCCAAAGGGCGAGAGCATAAAAAATTGCGCCGAAGGCAAGTACTTTGCCAGTGCCGTATTTGTCGGCCATTGCGCCGGAGAAGGGCTGACCAAGTCCCCAGAACAAATATTGCAGCGCCATAGCCGTGGAAAAGCTGGCGCTGGAAATGGGGAAATCGCCGAGAATGGGCAGCTGGAACTGGCCCAGAGACGCCCGCGGCCCAAACGTAATGATCGCCAGTAGGCATCCGCATGCGATGATCAGCTCAGGCGTCATGCGCACTTTTGGCAAGGCCTTGGCCGGCTCGCCGGATTGAATAGTCATGAAATCTCCTTGGCTCCGCGTTCAAGGCACGAGGTCAAATCAGGTTATGAAGTTCACCTTAAAGTGCATGGCGGCGGGATGCCAATGCATTTTTGCATGGCTGGCAAGCGTATTGAGGCCAAACCACACGGCTTTACCGGCCACCGCGTTTGCGCAACACTGGTCTCCAAAACATCGCCACGGGGAGAATTGCAATGTTAAAGAGCAAGACGCTGGCATCCCTGTTCACTGTCGCGTTGCTCCCGGTTGGGTCGCTTGCTCACGCCCAATCCCCCGAAACCTTCTTCAAAGGGCGTCAGCTGAAACTCATCATCGGCCATTCCGTGGGCGGCGACTACGACATGGGCACAAGACTGATCGCCCGGTATCTGCCACGCTACCTGCCCGGTGAACCCGTGTTTTCCGTGCAGAGCATGTTGGGCGCAGCCAGCGTTACGGCGGCGAATTTCCTTTACGAAGCCGCCCCGCGTGATGGCAGCGTCATCGGCTCGTTTTCCCGCAATCTTCCGGTGATGCGGGCGCGCGGCCTTCGCAATCTGAAAGCCGACATGACGGCCTTCCAATGGCTGGGGGCGACATCCGTCCCGGGCCGCATGTGCCTTGCCGACATTCGCAGCCCAGTCAAAACCGCGCAGGACTTGTTTCAGCGTGAAATGGTTGTGGCCGGATCAGGCGCCGGTAGCGCCGTATCGATTGTGCCCGCCGTACTGAATTCGCTGCTGGGTACGAAATTCCGGATCATCGAGGGATATCGCGGTCTGTCCGACATGTTTCTGGCATTGCAGCGGGGCGAGGTTGAAGGCGTCTGCCTGCCTGCGGACTATGTCACCACTTCACAGCCCGACCTGCTTCGCGACGGCAAGATCCGTGTCTTGCTCACGGGCGAGGAAAAGCCGTCAAAGGATTTTCCTGATGCGCCGACAGTTTATTCTTTCGCCAGAACGGATGAACAAAAGGCGATGCTGCGCCTGCTCTTGTCCGGCGCGGAATTTGGCCGTCCCTATGTCTATCCGCCGGGGGTGCCTGCGCCCCTCGTCGCCGCTATGCGCAAGGCCTTCGCTGCCGCCGCCGCGGACCCCGCGCTGATCGATGAGGCAAACCGCGCCAAGCTGGACATGACTTTCGTTCAGCCCGAAGAACTGGAGAAAAGCGTGGCCGCCTTGTCGCGCGTGCCCAAGGATGTGCTGGAGCGGGCGGAAAAGATTTTTCCGGTGACGAACTAGCCGAATTTGACACCGTGCGAAATCTCTAAGCATCATAACTACAATTGAGATAAACACTGCACGGAGGACATCATGGCAGGGCTTCCAGCCGCCAAGCTTGCGCATTTCGGATTTCACGTCCGCGACTTCGAGCGGATGGTGGAGTTTTACAGCAAGGCGCTCGGCATGGTGATGACCGACACGGGCGATTATTACATGGGTGGCAAGATCGCCTTCATGACGCGCGACCCTTCAGAACATCATCAGCTCGTCATCGCCTCCGGCCGCACCGACGTCGGCGACTTCAAGGTGATCAACCAGATTTCATTCAAGGTCGATAATCTCGAGGATCTGCGCACGTATTTCGCGTGGCTCGTCAAAATTCCTGTCGACAACATGAATCCGCGCAATCACGGCAACGCATGGAGCATCTATTTTCATGACCCCGAAGGCAATCGCGTGGAAATCTATACGCCGACGCCCTGGTATGTGGCGCAGCCTTTCGGCCATCCGCTCGATCTGACGCAATCCGTTGAAACGATTCTCGCAGAGACTGAAGCGCTGGTGAAGCAATACCCGACCATGGAGCCGATGCAGGACTGGTCGGCGCAATTGCAGGACAAGATCACGCACGCTGATCCGATGCGATGAGAGACGTATCACAAACGTCATCCCGGAAAATGCGTAGCATTTATCCGGGATCTCTAGCGGAACAAAACGAGACGATCCCGCATAAGCGCTCCGCGTTTTGCGGGATGACAAGCTTCCAAGTGAGGGCATCCATGATCACCCCAGCACGTCTGCCTTTCATCGCCGCCGCACTGATCTGCGCGGGTGCAGCCAGCGCCCAGACCTGGCCTGAACGACAGATTACCATCACTGTGGTGACTGCGGCAGGCGGCAGCCCTGATACTGTGGGGCGGATGATAGCCGCCAAATTGACGGAGCGTCTGGGCAAGCCCGTTGTCGTGGAAATCAACGCTGCAGGCGCAGGCATCGCCGGAACGCTCGGCGTCGTGCGCTCACAACCAGATGGCCATAACATGGTGATCCTCACCGGAGGCACACCGAGCCAGCAGGCCCTGCGGCCCAAACAGCCCTACGATCTCACCACTGACTTGGCGATGGTGACGACGCTCTGCGCCTATCCCATGGTGGTGTCGGTGTCGCCCAAATCGCCGATCAAGGATTTCAAGGATCTCATTGCGCGCGCGAAAGCCAATCCGGGCAAGCTGACCTATTCCATGAATGCGATCGGTAGCCTGCATCACCTGCTCGGAGAATGGATCAATATCGAAGCGGGCATCGACATGCAGGGCATTCCCTATCGCGGCTCGCCGCCTGCTTTCATGGATGTGTCAAGTGGACGCGTCGATCTGATGATCGATACGGGCACGTTCTCCTTCGGGCAGATTGCACAGGGTCAATTGCGCGCGCTGGCCCAATCGGCGCCGGGCAAATACGCGCTGGCGCCTGATGTACCCGCTGTCAGTGACACATTGCCGGGCGTCAACATGATGTCCTGGCTCGGTTTTGCCATGGCGAAGAACACGCCGCGCCCGGTCATCGACAGGCTGAATACGGAAGTGCGCGCAATTCTTGAGATGGACGACATCAAGAACAGACTGGCGGAAATGGGTAACGTGCCGATGCCCTCCTCGCCAGACGAAATGCTGGGTCGTATCAAGACCGAACTTGCGCAGTGGAAGAAGATCATTGACGCCAAGGGCATCAAGGCCGAATAGCGCCGGGAAGCGCCTCCACAGTCACAGCGTTAAATCAGGACAACAACTTGCTTCGTATCCGCAATCCCCAGGACTTTATGGCTGGACTGTTCTTCGTGCTGCTGGGCGCGGGTGCGCTTTGGGGCATGTCGGATTTGCGCATGGGAACTGCAGTGCGCATGGGGCCAGCCTATATTCCCTCGCTGGTCGCCTGGGCGCTGATCGTCACCGGCGCGGCGATTGCCGTGAAAGGCCTCATCATCGCGGGCCCCTCGCTGGAACGCTGGGCGTGGCTCCCTCTCGCGTTGATCTGTGGCGCAATGGCTTTCTTCGGGCTGGTGATTGCGCAGGCCGGTCTGGTGCTCGCGAGCATCGGCGTCGTGATGATTGCTTGCGCGGCAGCGCCGGGACGCAACTGGCTACATGTCCCTGTCATCGCTGTGGTGATGTCCGCAGGCGCTGCCTTGTTGTTTCATGGCTTGCTGGGTCTGCCCATGAAGCTCTGGCCGTGGTGATGCGTTCATGAGCATGCTGAGTGATCTGGCGCTGGGCCTGTCCGTCGCGCTCACGCCTGCGAATTTATTATTCTGCCTGATTGGCGCGTTGCTCGGCACGCTCATAGGCGTGCTCCCCGGCGTTGGGCCGGTTGCCACGATCGCCATGCTGTTGCCGATTACTTATACGCTCTCGCCCACCGGCGCGCTCATCATGCTGTCGGGCATTTATTATGGCGCGCAATATGGCGGCTCGACGACGGCGATCCTCGTCAATATTCCCGGCGAAACATCCTCCGTTGTCACCTGCCTTGATGGTCATCCCATGGCGCGGCAGGGGCGCGCCGGGCCGGCATTGGCGATTGCGGCTATTGGTTCGTTCTTCGCAGGCTGTGTTGCGACTTTGGTCATCGTGCTGGTGTCGGGTCCTCTTGTTGCGCTGGCGCAGGCGTTTGGACCGGCGGAATATTTTGCGCTGATGGTGCTGGGCCTCGTGCTCACGATTGTGCTGGCGCGCGGCTCGCCGCTGAAAGCGGTTGCGATGATTCTCACAGGGCTGCTGCTGAGTCTGGTGGGGACGGACGTTCACACCGGCGCGGAGAGGCTGACCTTCGGCTTGCCGCTCCTGCAAGGCGGGCTTGATTTTGTGCCGTTGGCCATGGGTGTTTTCGGGCTTTCCGAGATCGTTTCCAATCTCGAAAAAGGTGAAGGCGCAAAAGGCGAAATGATTGCCGCGCACATCACAGGGCTTATGCCGACATGGGAAGACATCAAGGCGTCCGCGCCGGCGATCCTGCGCGGCACAGCGCTGGGATCGGCCCTTGGCGTATTGCCCGGCGCAAGTTCCATGATCGCGTCTTTCGCGTCTTACACGCTGGAAAAGAAGTTGGCGGCTGACCCCTCGCGCTTCGGCAAGGGCGCGATTGAAGGTGTCGCAGGACCGGAATCGGCAAACAATGCAGGCGCGCAGGTTTCCTTCATACCCATGCTGACCCTCGGCATTCCCTCCAATTCCGTCATGGCGCTGATGATTGGCGCGATGATGATCCAGGGCATTCAGCCCGGCCCCATGATTATCGCCAAACAGCCGGAATTGTTCTGGGGCTTGATCGCCAGCATGTGGATTGGGAACGCCATGCTGGTCATCATCAATCTGCCGCTGATCGGCATCTGGGTGCGGCTGCTGAACATTCCCTACGGACTGTTGTTTCCCGCGATACTTCTGCTCTGCGCCATCGGCGTGTACTCGATGAATAACGAGCCGGGCGAAGTCCTTCTCACGGCGGGCGCGGGTGTGTTCGGCTATTTTCTGCTCAAACTGCGCTGTGAGCCCGCGCCACTGCTGCTCGGTTTCGTGCTGGGCGCGATGATGGAAGAAAATCTGCGCCGCGCCATGCTCCTGTCGCGCGGCGACCCCATGATCTTTTTCTCGAACCCGTTGAGCGCAGTGTTGCTGGGCGCATCAGTGTTGCTGATTTTGATCACTGTGTTTCCATCAGTGAAAAGCGGTCGCGAGAAACTGGTGGAAGATTGATGCCAGTCAGCCGATAATCTCCCAGCCCCACTTAAGTAGAGGCAGCGCATCCTTTGCAAATTCGGCAACGGCTGCAGTCAGTTTTGGACCGTCCTGCAACAAGGCTTCGGGATAAGGCCTGCGTGTCAGAAAATTCTTCATGCGGATGGCGTGTTCGACCTTGGGGTCGATATCGGCATAGTCGCGCGGGTTGCGTTTGAGCGTTTCACGGTCGGCGATATCCAGTTTTGCAGCTGTCAGCTTTTTTTCCATCGCGATAAATCTCGCGGGCTTTTTGGCGATGGCTTCGCGCATGGCGGCGAGCTGTTCAGGCTCGGGATGATAAAAACCTGCCGCGAAGAAACAGCCCTCCGGGGAAATATGCGTATAGACGATTCCGGGCGATCCCTTCATGCCGGTACGTGTCAGCACCGCGCCGCCATTGTTCTTATAGGGCTGCTTGTTCTTGGAGAACCGAACATCACGATTGAGCCGGAACGTCGCGCGTTTGGGATTGCCGAACACCGGCAGTTTCTTCGCCGCACAAGCCGCCGACGCCGCCTCGACATAGGCTTCCAGCGGCTCCTTGAAGGCGGACAGATAAATCGCGCGGTTCTCCTCAAACCATTCGCGCGTCTGATGAAAACCCAACGCCTTTAGGAACTTCACCGTTTCCGGCGGGAATCCAGGAAACGCTGCGGCCTGCTCGATTTTTGTTGCCTTGACCATCAGATCTCATCACTCGATTTTTATATTGGCCGCAGCGGCTGCACGGCGATGACGCGCGAGTTCTCGGGCGATCTCTTCGGCAAAGTCCTGCGGTGAATTTCCAATCGCCTGGGCCTGCTGGCTGGCGAGCTTTTCACCAACATCGGGCTGTAGCAGTGCAAGGCGCGCAGCGTCATTCAGTTTGCGGATGATCGCAGCGGGCGTGCCTGCCGGCGCGACAAGTCCAAAGAAGGCGACCCAATCGAGATCCTGCAAGCCAAGTTCTGCAAAGGCCGGGACATCAGCCAAAACGCTCAGGCGCTTTTGCGAAGACACCGCAAGCGCGCGCAGCTTTCCGCTCTGCACCATAGGCAGCGTCGTCGGCAGATTGTCGTACATGACTTGCACATGCCCGGCGACAACATCAGCAAGCGCAGGGCCAACCCCGCGATAGGGTACATGGACAAGACGGGTTGATGTGGCCATGCTGAACTGTTCGCCCATCAGGTGACTGACTGAGCCAACGCCAGCCGAAGCATAGGTAAGGCCATTTGCTTGCGCTTTTGCGTAGGCGATAAACTCCGCCATGTTACGCGGGGGAAGCTGCGGGTTGATCGCCATGATGTTGGGCACCGAGGCAAGATTTGTGATCGGCGCCAGGTCTATCGTCACGTCATAAGGAAGGCTGCGATAGACGGCCGGATTGATCGCCAGGGTCGAAGCCGTGCCCATGCCGATTGTATAGCCATCCGGCGCTGCTTTCGCGATCGCCGCCGTACCGGTTGAACCGCCAGCGCCTGCTCTATTGTCGATCAGCACGGACTGGCCAAGAATAGGCCGCATGGCGTCGGCGATGACGCGTGCAATCACGTCAGTGGAGCCGCCGGGCGCGAAAGGCACAATGAGATTGAGGCTGCGGGCGGGCCAGACCTCTTGCCCATAAACGGGTGAACCCGTTGCAATGCCTGAGAGACAGAGCGTCATGAAGGTAATCGTGCGCAACACTCTGAACATCTGCCCGGTCCGTTTTTTACCGTCCATAAGCTGCACATTTTTGCCGTGCTCGGGAAGCCCCTTTTGGCCACTCTCCACCAAAAGCAAAACCCCGGCTTTGGGCCGGGGTTTACAGGTATTCGCTAAACCATCAGCTCAGTGCAATTGTGCTTTCAGCTCACCAATGCCTTTGGTGATCAGGCCGGCGGCCGCATCGCCCTTGGTCTGGGCGCGCAGCAGGGTCTCAGCCGCCTGCACAGCAGCATCAGCGGCTGCGGCGCGCACTTCGTTGGTGGCTTGCGCCTCCGCCATGGCGATCTTGCCTTCGGCCTGTTTTGTGCGGCGGGCGACAAATTCTTCCATACGGGCCGCGGCCTCTTTGGCCATGGCGTCGGCCTCTTCCTTCGCCTGGGCGACGATGGACTGGGCCTCTTTTTCCGCATCAGCAGATTTCTGCTTGTAGGAGGCGAGCAGCGACTCGGCTTCTTCACGCAGACGCTTGGCTTCAGCCAGTTCCCCGGCGATCTGGTTCGAGCGCCCGTCGAGTGCGGCCAGCAGCGTGCGGTGAACGCCGAGATAACCGAGCAGCAGCACAAACAGGACAAAGCCGAAGGCTACATAAAATTCCGCATCGAAATGCATCGGTATTTCCTTAGCTTGCTTTGCCGGCGGAGATGGCCGCGGCAAGGGCCGCAGCGTCTGGCGCGGTACCCGTGAGATGCTTGACAATATCGCCCGCCGCTTCCTGTGCGATGGAGGAGACATTGGACATGGCTTGCGCCTTCATCGCCGCGATCTGCGTTTCCGCGGCGGCGATCTTGCCATTGAGTTCTTCTTCAAGCGCCTTGCGCTTGGTGTCGCTCTCGCCGGAAATCTGCGCGCGCATCTGCTGGGCCGTGGCCTGCGCTTTCGCCTTGGCGTCTGCGATTGTCTTTTCGTACGCGGCAGCGGCGTCATTGGCGCTTTTCTGCGCATTGGACGCTGTTGCCAGATCGCCCTCGATGCGCGAGCGGCGGGTTTCCAGAATTTCGCCAACACGCGGCAAGGCAATGCGCGACATCAGCCAGTAGAGCAGGCCGAATGTGATGACGAGCCACACCAGAGTGGGCGCAAATGTCGTGGGGTCAAACGGCGGAAAGCTCGCGCCACCTGCGGCGCTCGCCGCGCCATGCGCAGTTTCAGCAGCTTGGGCTGCAGTGATGAACATCGTCTTGATCCGAGAAAATGGAGAAAGCGCGCCGGTGAACCGGCGCGCTGATAGCAGTTTACTTCACGAAGAGCAGGATGATCGCCACGAGGAAGGCGAAAATGCCAAGACCTTCGGCAAGCGCTGCACCGATGAAGGCGCGGCCGAACTGGCCGTCAGCAGCTGAAGGGTTGCGCAGAGCGCCGGAAAGGAAGTTGCCGAAAATCGTACCGACGCCGACGGCGGCGATACCCATGCCGATGGCGGCCAGGCCGGCGCCAATCCATTTTGCTGCTACGGGATCCATTATATACTCCTGCTAGGTTTGGTTTGGGACACCAGCTGTTGTTGTAGTGTAAATTATTAGTGGCCCGGATGAATTGCGTCGTTGAGATAGACGCAAGTGAGGATGGCGAACACATACGCCTGAAGAACTGCGACCAGTAACTCGAAGGCCGTCAACAAGACAATCGCCGCAACCGGCAAGGTCGCCAGCGGCGCCCATGCGCCCGCACCGATCAGCATCACCACAAAGCCCGCGAAAACCTTCAGCGTGATGTGGCCTGCCAGCATGTTGGCGAACAAACGAATGGAGAGCGAGATCGGGCGTGACACGAAGGAGATCACTTCGATCAGCACCAGAAAGGGCAGCAGGATTGGTGATACGCCCGACGGCACGAACAGGTTCAGAAAGTGCATCCCGTTCTTGTAGAAGCCATAAAGAATGACCGTCAGGATGACCAGCGCGGCCAGCGTGAATGTGACGGCAATCTGGCTGGTGACAGTGAATGTGTAGGGGATCAGGCCGATCACGTTCGAAAACAGCACGAACATGAACAGCGTGAAGACGAAGGGGAAGAACTTCATGCCATGCTCGCCCGCCGTGCTTCGCACAGTGGATGCGACAAATTCATAGGCCATTTCTGCGGCTGATTGCAGCCGTCCCGGCACCACTGAACGGGCGCTGGTGCCGTACAGCATGAGAATGGAAATCGCCGCCAGGATGATGACCATGAACAGCGATGAATTGGTGAAGGAGGCGTCGACGCCGAAAATCTTCAGCGGAATAATGCGCTGGATTTCGAACTGATGGATCGGATCGATTGCATTGCCGGAAGCCGCCACGTCTTTTGCCCTTCACACTTTCGGCGGACCCTTGCCGGTGCCGCCGCGCCTTCATTCGTTCAGGGCTTGTCCGCCCCGGATTTTTCGCTGCCGATAAACGTCGGCCGCGAAGCAATACGATAGACATTCATAAAGCCCGCCGCAGTGCCTAGAGCCCCGAATACGAGGAGGAACAGCGGTGAGGTCGAGAACCACTTGTCCAGCAGCCATCCAATAAAGCCACCAGCGAGGACGCCCGCCACAAACTCCGACAACACGCGAAACCCGAGACTGAGAGCCTTGCCGGTTTCCCCTGTGGGGCCGGCAGATTTCTCATCCTGCGCCTTTTGCGCTTCAGCCTGTTGACGCTGCGATTCCAGCGCTCCCGAAAGCTTTTCGAGCCGCGCCTTTAAAGCCTCGTCGTCAGCGCCGCGCGCCGCGTCCTTTTCAGCGTCCATGGATATAAACCTCTCCCATGCCCCGCGCCGTTTAACCGGGCGCGCCGCATAAAGATAGGTTCTCCGAACACATATACGCTGCAATTACCCGAAAAGCCTGCAAGGCGCTCCCGGTGCCGCCAGTCAACCCGGCAGCAAAAACACGGAAATCAGCCTGTGAAAGCCCCGCCCTTGCGAGCGCGCGGAACATAGGGGCGAGGTAAAGGCGAGTCAAGCGTGTGAACGCACCTATTTCTTGGTATATTTACAAGTAAAATCATATAGATAAAAGACATGCGACTTTGTGCTTGGCCGCAATGCAGCATGTAACGTGCGAATCTCCAAGCATTGGTCCTCTGCGTGCCTCGCTGGGACCTGCTTGCAAATGTAGCCAGCGGCAGGCAGAATCCCCCAACAAATCCGGACAAAGATACAGGGAAAACGATCATGTCAGCCAGCGCCAGTGTGGAACTCAAGGCCGGGCTGAGTATTCCCATCATCGATCTGGCCCCCTTGATGACTGGCGATTCCAGCCAGAAGAACGCAATAGCCCGCCAGATGGGAGCGGCCTGCGAAAGCATCGGCTTTTTCTTCATCCGCAATCACGGCGTCCCGCAGGACGTGATCGACCGCGCTTTCAGGGAATGCGAGAATTTTCACTCCATGCCGCTGGAGAAGAAGCTGGAGGTACGGGCGACCACCAAGATCGTCGGTTACCTGCCGCTCGGCGGTCAGACCCAGCGCACGTCGGTCCATGGAAAAAGCGTCGCGCCTGATCGCAGCGCCTCCATGTATATCCGTCAGGAATTTCCGCCCGATCATCCAGACCGGATAGCGGACAGGCCGTGGGTATTCGACAATCGCTGGCCCGCCGGTCTTCCTGGCTTCCGTGAGGGAGCCTTGGCGTTTTTTGACGCCATGGCAAGCCTCGGCCACACGCTTTTGGAACTGCAATCCATCGCTCTGGGACTCCGGCCCGATTATCTCAACACCCACGAGGCGTTCTCACCCCCGACCTATAATTTACGCCTGCTGCATTACCCGCCGCGTGATCCCGACATTCCCGGCCAATTCGGCATCGGCCCCCACACTGACTACGGCTACATGACCATACTCGCGCAATCCAACCTGCCGGGCCTCGAAATTCTTGCGCGTGATGGAACCTGGATTGAGGCGCCGGCGCTTGATGGCCATTTGCTGATCAACAATGCAGACATGTGCAGGCG
>CANJJI010000021.1 GCA_947474545.1 Beijerinckiaceae bacterium
ATCTTGCTCGATATAGGGCGCAAAGACGATGACATGGCTAAGCCGGTCTTGAAATGGCTGCGTCATGACCGGCTAGTCGCCCGTGCTGCTGGCAGCGGGCGCAGTCTCGTTGGGCGGTCCGCCTTTTTCCTCGCTCGCGGCGCGTTTCCACAGTCGTGAATATTCGCCTTTCCGGCTGATCAATTCTTCATGGGAGCCCAATTCCACGATGCGGCCCGCGCGCATGACGACAACCTTGTCCGCAGCTTCGGCCATCGTCAGGCGATGGGTGACGGAGAGGATCGTGCAAGTGCCTTTGAGTTTCACGATCGTTTGCAGAATCTCCGCTTCCGTCGTCGGATCGAGCGCGGAGGAGAATTCGTCCAGAACCATGATGGCTGGTTTGCGCACGAGCGCGCGGGCAAGCGCAATGCGTTGACGCTCGCCGCCCGAAAAACGCGCGCCGGACGTTCCGGCCATCGTGTCATAGCCCTCCGGCAGCGACATGATGAGATCGTGAATCTCAGCGGCCTTGGCGGCGGCGATGACGTCTTCATCGCTGGCGTTGAGGGCCCCAAGACGGATATTCTCTTTTACCGGGGCGTCGAAAATCGTAATTTCCTGCGACACCAATCCAATCTGGCTGCGCAAGGATGACATTGTCACATCGCGAAGGTCTTGTCCGTCAACGGTGATCTTGCCTTCGGTCACTTCGTAGAACCGAAGGATCAGGTTGATAATAGAACTCTTGCCTGCGCCGCTACGGCCAACGAACACGACATATTCGCCCGCATTGATCTTGAGATCGACCTTGTTCAGGGTTGGCGCTTCAGCCGTGGGGTAGCGGAAGCTGACCTTCTCAACTTCGATCGCCTGGGTGAACCGGGACAGATCGCGCGCGCCCGGTTTGTCCTGGATGCCCATGGGCTCGTCGAGAATTTCGCGGATGCGCTGCCAGCCAGCCGTGGCGTCGATGAACGAAGGCACCATCCAGGTAAGGTTGTGGATGGCCGAATTCAGGCCGATCAGCAGCGCCTGATAGGCAACCAGATCGCCAACCGTGATGCGTCCATTGATCGTCAGCCAGCCGCCAACGCCAAGCACGACAAGTTGCAGCATCAAAAAGCTGAGACTTGGAAGCCGGGAAACCATATAGGAAAGGAAATTCGCGCGGGCGAGCTTGGTCAGCAATTCGTCGAGACGCTTGGAAAAATCCTTGGAGGCATGATTTTCTAGGCTGTAGGCCTTGATCACGCTTTGCCCGCCAAGGTTTTCCTGCAGGAAGCCCATCATGCGGCCTTCTTCCCGCCGCAGAATGAACGATGCATCAAGCGCTTTGCCCTGCACAATGCGAGGCATAAGCAGGCTGAATACGATGCCCACCGCTGCGATACCGGCCAGAATGGGATGCACAAAGAGCATCAGCCCCAGCGTGGTGATGATTTCCACGAGGCCGGCCATCGCCATCGGGAAAGCCAGCACCATGCCGTTTTCAATCTGCCCGACATCCGCATTGAAACGGGCTGTCAGATCCCCCGCCGACTGGCGCCGGTAAAACCCGACCGGTAGCGATTGGAGATGGGAGAACATGTCCAGCCGGATGTCATTGACAATTTTACCGCCGATCCGCGCCCAATAGAAATCGCTGGCAATGACCACGAAATTGAACAGGATCGCGCCAATAGCAAGTCCGCCCAGAATGAGCATCAGGGCCGGCATGTCGCCTTCCACAACCGCCTTGTCGATGACGAATTTCATCGAATAGCGGATGCCGACGTCGTAAAGGCTTTCGAGAATCAGACCGCCGAACAGCAGGAACACGGTCATGCGGTAGCGGCCCGCATAACGCGCGATACTGATGAACATTTCCCGCATGGCGATGTCCTCTCAGCTGTGCCGGTTCATTCGCGAATACAGGCAGTTGAATGCCGCGAAAAGCGAGGCCATATAATCGCAGCCGGCCACGGCCGAAAATTTGAACTTCCGGACTTCACAAAACATCCCCCCACGCCCGGCCGCTAGCGGCCTGCGTTCTTGCACAGCTATTTCGACACATTGCTAGCACGTTTCCACCGGCCGCATGAACCCTGGCTGAATAGCCGGAATTCGCGCGATGCCCTGACACCCGGAATCCGGGTACGCCGTTATTTGAGAAGTATCCACTTTTCATCTGCAGAAAGCGCGTCACTGCGTGACCCACTTTATTCTGATGGTGGATATTAGCCGGGCTTGGACCTGTTGCGCGTGAGCGCGTGGTTCAGCACGAGTTCAAGGATTTCGGGCATCGTCCGGCCAGCCAGTTTCAGAAGACTGCCGACGGTCGAGGAATCGTCAGTGGAAAGGCCGCAATTGGCGTTCACTTCCAGAACGTACAACTTGCCGGACTTTGCCGAACGCCTCATATCAACGCGTGCATAGCTGCTGCCATCCACGGCCCTGACCGCTCGGCGCGCAAGATTTTCGATTTCGGCCCGCATTTCCGCCGGCGCAGACTGGTACCAATAATAGGGTTCTCCGGCTGGAATTGGCCGCTTGTCCTCAGGCAATTCCCAATAACGCTCATAGGCCAGGAATTGCTCGTTCGCTGGGACGCGCTGGTCGAAGACCCGTTCGCCTGGCGGCAGCACGTAGAGGCCGAGGGGCTGGCCGGGATCCTCGATCACGAGAGCGGTGAACTCGCGGCCCTCGATAAAAGGTTCGGCAAACACCTGGCTCGCATGAAAATATTTGTCTTTCCGTAATTTATCGACGCGGCTGCGCGCCGACTCCAGATCGTAGCAAACCGAATCCAGGCTGATCCCGTAGCTGCCGGCGGATACGTCCGGCTTGATGAACAGTGGATAGCCAATCTGCTCGACGGCCTTTTTGAGATCTGGATCGGTTTCTTCTATGACGACGAAGTCAGCCGTCGAGACGCCGGAAGCCTGCAACAGACGCTTGGTCGAAAGCTTTCCTGTAGTGACATTGTAAAAAACGGTACTCGCGCCGCTGAACGGCAGGCCGGAGCGGGTCAACGCAGTCACCATGCTCGGGCCGGGATAGCCGTCCTCTTCCGAGCCGTCGCACAGGTTCATGACGACGATAGGCGTTTCCTTGTTACGTTGGACGAGCGTGGCGACGATTGTATCGATGGCGGGGATCGTCACCTGGGTCCATACAAACTTCAGGTCTAACGGCCCGAACCAGTCTTTCAGTTCAGCATGGAAGCCCGGCAAATCGTATTCCGGGCTCACAGCCTTCCCGTCCTCGATCATATAGGGAATGAGCAAGTGAACTTCCGGCTTCAAGGTACGGACATTCAACTCCACTTTTCCCTTTCCGGCGATTTCATCTGCCCACCGGCTCGCGATGAAGGGGGAAATCAGGGGCCGCAGAGTTTCGCGCTGCGCGGGTGAAAGAAACCGGAAGCCGCGGATTTCATGCGCGCAGGAGGGAGCGCTGCAACCACAGGGAAAGGGCGAAGTCATCGACCATTCCGTACTGTTGTAATTGAAAGTCATTTCTTCGCCAGCAGCAATCGGCCGGGCTGCCACCATTTGCCTTTTGGCGGTATCGATCCGCACATTGGGCGAGCAGCCATGATTCATGGATTTCCACTGCGAATCCAGCGTCAGTACGTGCGCGTGTTCGTCAAGCTGGATCGTATATTTCGTCGGATGGTCGATGATCTCGCCGGTGAGCTGAAAAATTGTCTCGCCAGTTTCAAATGGCGTGACCGCCTCGATGATCTCGCCGTAGGGACCGCGCCCCAGCTTTATTCTCTCGATATGCTGGTCCATGGCCACATCTGTTTCCTTCAAGGAGCGCGATGCCTGGGGCGATCTGGCCTCGCGCAGGGGGTCTCGCGTCGTGCTGCACTTTTGGCGAATGGCAAGTGCTTGCGCCCCTCAGCCGTCAAATTGTCACACTTTTCCTATCGCGTGAATAAAATGAACGCTATCTGAATAGCCAGAGAATTCCAGTGATTATCCTGTTGCGTCCACCGCAATTTCGGCTGACTGTTGCGCGGCATATCGCGCCTTTCATTCCGGGCAAACCGGGCAACCAGCCAAAACCAAGATGAACGCCCGTTTCCTGCCGATCAGAGAAGTCTTCCGCCACCGCAATTACGCGATCTTCATGCTCGGGCTGGGGCCGCACGCCATATCCTCGTGGATGTACCGGGTTGGCATCGGCTGGCTCGCCTGGGAGTTGACCCGCTCACCGGTGTGGCTGGGAGTTATAGCTGCCGCCGATCTGATCCCGGTGCTGTTCCTGTCGCCGCTGGCGGGCGTGGTGACAGATCGTGTGACGCCAGTAAAACTTATGTTGTTGACCCAATGGCTGCAGTTTGCGCAATGCCTCGCGGTGGTGGGCGCCATGCTCGCGGGCGTCATGCGGATTGAACTTCTGCTTGTTCTCACACTGGCGTTGGGCGTGGTGCAGGCATTTGGATCATCAGCCCGCCATGCGACTGTGCCCTATACCGTTCCGCGGCCTCTCGTCGCGACGGCGGTTTCTCTCGACTCGGCGCTGTTTCAGGCGAGCCGTTTTATCGGACCGGCGATCGCGGCGCTGATCATCCCGGTCTGGGGCGTTCTGGGCGCATTTATTGTGCACATCGCCGGTACATTCATATTTTCCGTTATGATGCATTTCATGGATGTTCCACCGCCCGAGCGCAAGCACGGCCCGCGCAATTTCTATTCGGATATTCGCGACGGCGTCGCTTATGTGCGCGCGCATAAGGGAATCGGGCCGTTGCTTGTCATGCTGCTGGCGGCCTCCGTTTGCCTCAGGCCGCTTCAGGACATGCTGCCAGGATTTTCCGAAGCTGTGTTCCACTCGGATGCAGTAGGTCTGGCCTGGCTTTCATCCGCCATGGGCGTTGGTGCGATGATCAGCGCGACTGCTGTCGCCTTGCAAGGACGGCTCTCCGGCCTCGCCAACATGGCGTTCGTGGGATTGTTCGGCGTTGTCGCTGCAACATATGGGTTTGTATCGACCAACATTTTGTGGGTGGGCGTGATTTTCTGCGCCCTGTCCGGCTATACGCTCAATACGTTGTCGGTGAGTACGCAGGCGCTGGTGCAGTCGGCGGTGGATGATTCCATGCGTGGGCGGGTCATGTCACTCTATACGCTGATCTTCCGGGGTACGCCGGCGTTGGGCGCACTGGCCTTTGGTGGGCTGGCGGAATGGATTGGGCTGCGCTGGTCCTACGCTATTGCTGCGTCCCTGTGTCTGATGGCGTCTTTCTGGCTGTTGCCGCGAAAAAACTCGATGCGCGCAGCTCTGGATTTTGATCGTGCTGCTTCACGTCAGCACGATTCCTAAAAATCGACTGTCGTTGAATCAGGAAATAAAGACACTGAGAATAACCAGAGCGATGATCGTCGCCCAGGCCAATGGTGTCAGCGCCTTGTCGAGGGTTTGCAACATGATTTGCCCCGTTTAGTTTGCACCGCAACAAATGCCGTCTAGCACCATTATAACCGTTTCGCGACCTTAAAGACTGACCATTACGCAAATTTAATGATCATTTGGCCTGCAATTGCGCCAGTGAAAAGCCTGCCACTTTCTTGTAGTTGTCGGAAAGTGCGCGCAGTTCATCCTGCGTGATGAAATCGTCGAGGTTTTCAAAAGGCTTGTCTCCCACAAGCTCTTCCACCTTGATGTTGATAAAGTCGGGCGGCGTATTCCTGTTCGTCAGGACGACGTGGTTGGCGGCCTCACGGCGCTCTGTGTCATACGAATTGAGCGCAGCAGCTATTCCGTTTTCGCGGGCCAGACAATCCGCCAGCGCGCGCGCATCAAGCGCGCCTTGCGCCGCGCCATTCGAGCCGCGCGGATACATGGGATGGGCGGCGTCGCCCGCCAGCGTCACCCGGCCAAAAGTCCAGCGGGGCAGGGGATCCTTATCCACCATGGGATATTCGAGCACCATATCGGCTTTGGCGATCATGTCGGCAACATCGAGCCAGTCGAATTTCCAGTCCTTGTAGATGGCGTAGAAATCGTCGAGCTTACCGGCCTGGTTCCAGTCGTTCTGCTTGTTGAGTTCAGGCTGTTCGATTTCGGCCATCCAGTTGATGAGCTGGTTTCCTTCGCCGTCCACATTGTCAATGATGGGATAAACGACAATCTTGCCAGTCTTGATCGAGCCAATGCGCATATAGCTCGCGCCCGTCAGTATCGGCTTGCGCTTGGTGACCCCGCGCCACGTGTTGATGCCCGCGAAGGCGAGCTTGTCTTCGGGATAGAGCTGCTTGCGGATGGCCCCGTTGATGCCGTCGCAGGCGATCAGCGCATCGGCGCGCACAGAGGGGCGTTTGCCGCCATTGAAATCCGCCAGATGGACGGTGACGCCATTTTCGTCCTGCTCGAAGCCAGTGCAGGTGTGGTCTGTCCTGATCGCGTCCGAACCCAATCGCGCCAGTGCGGCGTTGAACAAGGTCAGATGCAGACGGCCCCGGTGAATACCCACTTCGGGCAGCGCATAGCCTGCCGATTTGCCGCGCGGCTCTTTGTAAATAAGTTGGCCAAAGCGATTAAAGAAACAGCTTTCCACATTAATGATGCCCTGCGCCTGCAATTCATCCGTAATGCCCTGCGCCTGAAACTCGCGCATGGCGTGGGGCAGCAGCGTGATGCCGACACCGATTTCCTTCACATCTGGAACACGTTCATAAATCGTGCAGGAAATGCCCCGATTTTTCAGGTTGAGCGCGAGGCAGAGACCGGCGATTCCGCCGCCGGCGATGGCGATATGCATTTTGATATCTTTCGTAAGTTGGGACCCTGTCATCCCGGACGCCGCAGGCGATCCGGGATCGCATTCTTATTTCTGAAGCCACCGCTATCCCGGATAAATGCTGCGCATTTCCCGGGATGACAAGCCTCGTTCACGGATATCCGGGAAAGGTGCCAAAAGAACCAAAGCCCCAGGCGCTGCGCAAGGTGTCTTTCGGCCAGCGCTTGGGCCGCAACGGCATTTCCTCATGCCAGGGGCGCGGCTCCCAATAACCGAGTTCCTCGTCTTTCATCATGTCCATTTCGCAGAACATTTCTACACGCACGCCGTCGGCATTGCGGTGATAGGCGGCGATATTGTGACCGACCACATGGCGCAACGGCCCCCAAACCAGATGAATCTTGTTCTTCGCCAGCACCTCGCAGGTGCGGTGCAGCTCCGACCAGTCCTTCACCTCAAAGGCAATGTGATGCAGGGCCGGGCTTTCGTAGCGGACAAAATTGATGGTGTGGTGATCCACCCCGCAGCGCAGGAAGGAGAAATGATCGCCCATCCAGTCACTGACCCGGAAGCCCAGCACATCGCAATAAAAATCTGTGATCTTCTGGACGTCCTCGACCCGGTAGGCGACATGGCCGAATTTGACCGGGCTGATGCCGGTGTCGGAGATGTCGTGCTTGTGAAACTCATAGTCGGCATAGACTTCGATCCGCGTCCCCTTGGGGTCTTCAAATGCGATGGCCTGACGTACGCCGGGCGTGATGTCGCTGCATTTGTCGGATTTCACGCCGTGCTTTTGCAGATTGGCTTGAATTTCGCCAAGGTCTGAACCCGGCGCGACCTGGAAGGCCAGCCGCTTGAGCTGCGAGTCACCCCCGCGTTCGATCGAAATCGCCTCCTGCCCGAGCCTGGTGGCAAAGAGAGCTGCATCGCGCGTGCGCTCAATGACCTGCAGTCCGATCACCTGTGTCCAGTAATCCACCTGCTGTTCGAAATCGGGCGTGGTGAAAGTGGCGTGCCCCAGGCGTTTGACCTTGATCACGGAAATCTCCTCTGGTGAATTCCCTGCTGGACGGGAAAAGTAAGACTGCGAGGGGTTGCTTATCACGAGGCGTTGCTGCCCGCCATCGACGCCTGCGGCAAATCCTGATAGAGCGCAGGCCTGACATTTAGCGCCCGGAACGGGCATGGAAAGACCCAAAGCGTGACCTACGATCCCAAGACAATCGAACCCAAATGGCAGGCCTTTTGGGACGAGAAACAGACGTTTAAAGTAGAGATGGAGGCTGGCAAGCCCAAAATCTACGTGCTGGACATGTTCCCCTATCCGTCGGGCGCAGGCCTGCACGTAGGCCATCCCGAGGGATACACGGCTACCGACATTTTCTGCCGCTACAAGCGCATGCGTGGCGTCAACGTACTGCATCCCATGGGCTGGGACGCCTATGGCCTGCCCGCCGAACGCTATGCGATGCGTACTGGCGTGCACCCGGCCGTCACCACAAAGCAGAACATCGACACCTTCCGTTCGCAGATCAAACGCCTCGGGTTTTCCTACGACTGGAGCCGGGAAATCTCCACGACGGATCCTGCCTATGTGAAATGGACCCAGTGGATTTTTCTGAAACTCTATGAAAAGGGCCTCGCCTACCAGACTGAAGCTGCCGTCAACTGGTGCCCGGCGCTCTCAACTGTGCTCGCCAATGAAGAGGTGAAAGACGGTAAATATGTCGAGACCGGCGACCCCGTCGAAAAACGCTACATGAAGCAGTGGATGCTGCGCATCACCGCCTATGCCGACCGTCTGCTGGAAGACCTTGACATGCTCGATTGGCCAGAAGGTGTGAAGGCCATGCAGCGCAACTGGATCGGCAGGTCCGAAGGCGCTGAGGTGACATTCAAAATCGCCGATAGCGACAAGGACTTCATGGTCTATACCACGCGGCCCGATACGCTCTGGGGGGCAACCTATTGCGTCCTCGCGCCCGAGCACGCGCTGGTCAAACATATCACCGCGCCGGATCGCGTTGCAGACGTGGAATCCTATAAAGCGAAAGTCGCCGCGCTCAGCGATCATGAACGGACCGAAGACGCCAAGACCAAGACCGGCGTCTTCACCGGTGCTTACGCGGTCAATCCCGTTAACGGCGCAAAAATTCCGGTCTGGATCGCCGATTACGTGCTGGTCTCCTATGGCACGGGCGCCATTATGGCCGTGCCTGCGCACGATCAGCGCGATCATGACTTTGCACGCACGTTCAACTTGCCCATCGTGCAGGTTGTATCCGCGCCCGAGGGTTTCGATGTGCAGGCCGCCGCCTGGGACGGCGATGGCAAGGCGATGAATTCGCCGCTCATCGACGGTCTCGATGTCGATGCCGCCAAAACGAAAATCATCGCATGGCTGGAGGAAAAGTCGCTCGGCAAGGGACGCGTGCAGACGCGCCTGCGCGACTGGCTGTTCTCGCGCCAGCGCTACTGGGGTGAGCCCTTCCCGCTGATCCACCTCAACGATGGAAGCATCGTTCCATTACCGGCGGACTCGCTGCCGATCCTGCCGCCGGAACTCGATGATTACAGGCCGACGCCCGATGGCCAGCCACCGCTTGCCCGGGCGCAGGATTGGCTGAACACAAAAGATCCCGCGACCGGCGCACCGGCCCTTCGCGAAACCAACACCATGCCGCAATGGGCAGGCTCATGCTGGTATTATCTGCGCTTTATCGATCCTCACAACGACAAGATGCTGATCGATCCGGAAAAAGAAAAATACTGGATGCCCGTCGATCTCTATGTCGGCGGCGCGGAACACGCCGTTCTGCATCTGCTTTATGCGCGCTTCTGGCACAAGGTGCTTTATGACATTGGCGTCGTCTCAACAAAAGAGCCGTTCCAGAAGCTCTTCAACCAGGGCATGATCCTCGCTTTCTCCTATCGCGATGCCCAGGGCCGTTATTTCGAGCCGGAGCGCGTTGTCTCCAAGGATGGCAAACACATCGCCGATGACAACGTTGAGGTGTCACAACAGATCGAGAAAATGTCGAAGTCACGTTTCAACGTCGTCAATCCTGACGATGTTGTCGACGAATTCGGCGCCGATTCCATGCGCCTTTATGAAATGTTCATGGGACCGCTCGACGTCACCAAGCCCTGGCAGACTGCGGGCGTTGCGGGCGTGCGCCGCTTCATCGAACGCGCGTGGCGCATTGTCTGCAATGATGATGGCGTGGTGATAAAGGACCGCATCGTTGACGAGGCGCCTGATGCAGCAGCGACGCGGCTGATGCACACAACAGTGCGTATCGTGACCGAAGACATCGAGGCGCTGCGCTTCAACACGGCGATTTCACGCTTGATGGAATTCGTCAATGCATTGACGCCGATGCCGTTGCGCCCTCGCATCTGTGTGGAAAATCTGATCCTGTTGATGTCGCCCTTCACGCCGCACGTGGCCGAGGAATTGTGGGAGAAACTGGGCCACAGCGAAACCATCGCCTATGCGCTCTGGCCGTCGTTCGACCCGGATCTCGCCAAACCTGCCGAGCGCGAATACGCCGTGCAGATCAACGGCAAAATGCGCCACAAGGTGCTGGCCGACGCGGAACTCGACGCGGTCGCGCTGATGACTGTCGTGAAGGCTGATCCCAAGGTCGCCGAATTGCTCGCAGGCAAAACCATGGTCAAGGAAATTGCTGTGCCGGGACGGCTGGTGAATTTCGTGGTGAGGGATTAAACGAATAGGAGCTGCCATGGCCTACATCCGCATCGATCACGTGGCGCTGGAGGTTTCCGATCTCGCGCGGTCCACAGCCTTTTACGAAAAGCACTTTGGCTTTGAAACTTATTCACGCCAGACCGTGCGCGGTGGTCTTCAGATCAATTACCTGCGTCTTGGAGGCACGGTGCTGGAACTGGTGGGTGAACAACGCGAACCGGTTCAAGGCTTCCACTTCTGCCTGATTTCCGATGGCTTTGATGAAGCTGTGCGCGCGTTGGAAGAGGCAGGCGTGGAATACGTGACAAAGCCTCATCCCACCGGTGCGCGTGTACCGGACGAAGAAGGCTGGCGGCGCGTCGTGTTTCGTGGCCCTGATGGTGAACAGATCGAGATACGCGGCTAAACCGGTACGTGATCGCGTTCCAGATCGAGCCGGACATATCGCAACGCCTGATCATCCGGGTCGTTTGTGATTGAGAATCCGAGCCCGGCGCACATTTCCAGCATGGCGCGGTTCTCGGGGAGCACTTGCGCTTCTATCTGCTTTAGTCCGGTCTCTCGGGCATATTCGATGACCAGCTCCATGAGTCGCCAGCCGAGTCCGCGCCCCTTCCAGTCACTGCGCACGAGGATGGCATATTCGCCGCGCATGTCGTCGGGGTCATGCATCAGCCGCACCGCGCCAATCATTTGTCCTGTCGCCTCATCGATAGCGGCGACCGCATAAGCGCGGGCGTAATCGATCTGCGTAAGCCGCGCGATGAACTGGTGGCTGAATTCGCGCACTGGCGAAAAGAAACGTAATCGCAGGTCTTCCTGCGATACTTTCTCGAAAAAGGGATGATAAAGCTCTTCATCTTCCGGACGCACCGGGCGAATGAAGATATGTGTTCCGTCGCGCAAGGTCACATTTCGTTCCAGCGTCTTGGGATAGGGCGCGATGGCAAAGCGCGGGTTCGCTCCATATTTCGTCAGTGGCTGGGCCGGCGCGATTTCGATACGGGCATCGAGTGCGATCACGCCATCCTGATCAGCAATCAGCGGATTGAGATCGAGCGATCTGATCTGCGGTATGTCGGCAGACATTTGCGCCAGCTTCACCAGTACAGAGGCAATGGCGTCGAGATCGGCAGCAGGTTCGTCGCGATGCGCAGCCAGTAGACGCGAGATGCGCGTGCGCGCGATCATGTCATGCGCCAGCGTCATGTTAAGCGGGGGCAATCCAATGGCGCGGTCACGATAGACTTCGACGGCTTTGCCGCCCTGCCCGAACAGGATGACAGGCCCGAAGGTGGGGTCTTCCGAAATGCCGGCGATCAGTTCACGCCCGTGCGGCCGGTTAATCATGGGATGCAATGTCAGGCCATCAATCCGCGCCTGCGGCCGTAGCTTCTTTGCGCTGGCCAGGATTTCCTGTCCCGCCAGCAAGACGTCGTCAGAGCTCTTGAGATTGAGGCGAACGCCGCTGACATCCGATTTGTGTGTGATATCGGGCGAGAGCAATTTAACGACGCAGGCGCCATAGGTCTCTAGCAGTGGAGCACAAAGATTCGCGGCTTCTTCTGCGCTGCCCGCTTTTGCAATCTTCGCGCCGCTAATGCCGTAACATCGGAGGACCGCATCGACATCCAGGGGCGCGAGCCAGCGCTCTTCACGCCCGAGCGCCTGCAAGATAATTTCCCGCGCTTTGGGCGCATCGTATTTGTCGAGCGAAAGCGCTGGCGGCATGGCCATCAATTCATCACGGCTTTTGCGCCAGTTCACGCAATGCATGAAACCACGCACGGCTCCCGTTTCAAAATGCGGAATATGCGCCTTTGAGAAAATACTGTCTGTCTTTTCGGTTGCGCCGAGCCAGACAGCAAAGACAGGTTTGCGCCGCAAGGATTTCTCGTTGTACGCATCGAGAGCCTGCACAACTGCGGCGGCGACTTCTTCAGATTTTGAAAGGGCGGTCGGACAATGCAGAACCATCACGGCATCCGTGTTGGCATCCGCAAGGATCGGTTGCAGAGCAGCTTCAAATCTTGTTGCATCGGCATCTCCAACGATATCGGCCGGATTTGCATGCGACCAGCTTGCTGGCAGGCAGGCATTCAATGCCTCCTGTGTCGCCTCCGTGAATGTCGCCAGCGTGCCGCCTGCTGCTTCCAGCTCATCGACTGTCAAAACGCCGAGCCCCCCGCCGTTTGTCACGATGGCGAGTCTGTTGCCGGAAAACGGCGTGATGCGTCCCAATGTTTCGGCGGCGTCGAATAATTCTTCGATACCGCCGACACGCAGCAATCCAGCGCGACGGAAGGCGGCGTCGTAGACATCGTCAGAACCGGTTAATGCGCCGGTGTGTGTAGCCGCAGCCTGCGCGGCGATTTGGCTGCGTCCGGCCTTGATGACGATGACGGGCTTGATACGCGCTGCCGCCCGTGCAGCAGACATAAAGTTCCGGGCATGGGTTATCGCTTCGACATAGAGAAGGATTGCCTTGGTGCCGATATCGCCGGCAAACCAATCCAGCAGATCGGCAAAGCCCACATCCGCCATGTCGCCGATTGAAGCGAGACCGGAAAAACCGATATTGCGTTGCGCTGCCCATGCAATCAGCGACACAGTGATCGCGCCTGATTGGGAGACAAGCGCAATTTCACCTGGTGCAACATCATGAGCTGCAAAGCTGGCGTTCAGCCCGGATTTTGGCGCGATAACACCAAGGCAATTGGGACCGACAATGCGCATGCCGCTGCGTTTTGCAAGGTCTGATAGTCTGAATTTGAGCGAAGTCTCATCATGGCGGGTATCAGCAGTAATAACGATAGCAGAGGGAACGCCGAGCTTCGCCGCTTCCTCTGCCACGTCCATCACGAGATCACGTGCCACGGCAACAACAACAACATCGGGGACCGCGGGCAATGCGATTAGCGATGGATAGCTCACCTGACCGGCAATGATCTGATGACGGGGATTGATTTGAAACAGCCGCGGCGCATTGGGCAGAGACTTCAAATTCTTCAGGACAGCCAGACCAAGGCTTCCTTCGCGATCGCTGGCGCCAACCAGCGCAATGCTGGCGGGCTTGAAAAGGCGTTGCAGGTTCCGCGTACTCATCTGTGTTCGGCCGTAGCGGGTTACACGGAATTCCCAGCGAATCCGCGATCCATCCTATCACAGGACCTGCGGCGCCAGCGCCTTGCTGTGAATCAAGAAGGGCGGCCAATGCCGCCCTTTTCGCTATGATTGAATTGGATATTGACCAACGTAGTCTATTCGGCCAGCACGCGGGTTTGGGGAAACGACACTTCGACCATGGTGCCTTCGCCCTTACGGCTTTTGATCGTGAAGGATGCACGATTGGCCTCCACCAGCGCCTTTGTCAGGGGCAAGCCGAGCCCGGTGCCTGTCGTCTGCCGCGACGTTGCGACTTGCCGGAAAGGTTCGAGCGCTAGTTCCAGATCCTTGTCACTCATGCCGATGCCGGTGTCGCGGATGCGGATAACCGCATGCCCAGCGTCGGTCAGCGCCGTGGAGACGATCACCTGTCCGCCCGGTTCATTGAACTTGACCGCGTTGGACAGGAGGTTTAGCACGATCTGACGTAGCGAACGTTCATCAGCAACGATATTGGGAAGCCGCGGCGCAAGTGACAGACGAACGATGATGCGTTCGCGCGTCGCTTGCGGCTGAATGAGCGAGACGCATTCGTTGACAATCTTGTTGGCGTTGACGCTGCCGAAATTCAGATCAAGCTTGCCCGCTTCGATTTTCGACAGGTCGAGCAGATCGTTGACAAGGCTCAGCACATGCGTGCCGGAGGAGTGAATGTCTTTCAGATAATCCTTGTAACGCTCATTGCCCACGGGGCCAAACCGCTCATCCATAATCACTTCGGCAAAGCCGAGAATGGCGTTGAGTGGCGTGCGGATTTCGTGGCTGATCTTGGCAAGGAAATCGGATTTTAGCGAGCTGGCGCGTTCGGCGTCACGTTTGGCGTCGCTGAGATCGCGTTCAACTTTCTTCCATTGGGTGAGGTCGCGCAACACCGCGCAATACCGTGCCGGCATCGACGATCCGGCGCGTCCCAAGGTCATGAACAGCGGGATTGTGCCGCCCTGACTGGCCCGTCCAGTGATTTCACGGCCATCGTTCAGCACGCTTTTCACGCCATTGGACTTGAGGCCGTTAAAATAATCCATTGCTGGCGCCTGGCTTTCGCGCGCCAGCAGAACTGTCAAAGGTTCGCCCGCCACTTCGTTCTGTTCGTAGCCGAACAACGCTTGACCCGATTTATTCAAGGTCAGGATGCGGCCGTCTTCATCGACGAGTACAACTCCATCCGTAGCTGTATCGAGAATTGAATTGGCCTCGCGTGATTCTGTTTCACGCTGGCGCAGTTCAAGTTCCAGTGCGCGAATGCGGGCGTTGAGTTCCGGTCCTTGCGTCCGCCGGAACGTCATCAGGGTGGCGGGCTGCCTGTCCCATTCGATCGTCTGAAACCGGCCTTCGAGCGCAAGGACTTCGCCATTGCCCGAAATGACGGGAATGGCGCCGCCATCTGCATCACGGCTCATCACATCGGGATCGCGGCCGCGGAACATCCGTTCTAGCCCGCCGCTCTTGTGAAACTCATCAATGCTGGAATATCCCAGCATGTCGAGCAACGCCTTGTTCACGAAGGCAGGTACGCCGCCCCGGCTGACCAGAACGCCTGCATCCAGTTTTTCGATGAGCCGCAAAGTGTTGCTGGCGTCTTCGTTATCCTTTTCATCTGCCTTGATGGGGGCGTTTGCCGGCGTTAGTGCAGGGATCATGGTCGCTGCGGCATTTGCGTCCTGCGAGAGGGAATCAGCTGCAGCCTGTTGATCTGTGCCTGCATTAGGCTCAATTCCGCCTTCGCGCGCAATCGTACTTGATTTTTCGGAATTTCGTGCACCGAGCGCCCGCGCGATTTCACGAAATGCATTGCGCTCTGCAGGTGAAAGGGAAACGAGCTCTTCCTTGCGCGCAGCAGCTGAGCTGCTGCCCGGCTGGGTCTGGTTTCCCGGCGCAGAATCTTTGTCCACAGTGGAGGCCGGCTGGTTCATTTCGCCATGGTTCGAGGCAGGCAAGACAGGGACAGACGGTAAATCGGCGAGACCGTTTTTCCGGAATGTCGGCGCCTCAGTTACAGCAAAAGTCTGGCGCTGCTCCTTTTGCCAGGGGCGGATGGGCACCACATTGTCATGATGGGTCTGGACTGCATTGTTATCCGGTGCGGTATGGGTGCGATTGGCTGTTGCATCGGTAACGAGATCCCCGCCAGTGACAGTGACATCAGGATCTGCCAGCTCTTCGCTGTGGCCATGCACATGCGTTTCGCCGGAGACAGCTTGTGACTGATCATCTGTCTTTGTGCCGGACGAGGTCAGGTGCGCTGCTGTTGAATCAACACCGCCGGATAATGCGGCGTGTTGGTTCTTAATTTCATTCTCCCGGGCCTGATGCGTTGCGGCATCCATCTCATGGGCTTCTTCGGGTAGGTCTGCTTCGCCTGCGGTCTCGTCTTCAGCAAATACATGGCTTTCCGCGATGTCAGCCGCAATTTCATCGTTCCGGATTTGCGCATCTGGAATGGAGGCTAGTGACGCTGGCACTGGTGAGATGGCGCTTGCATGCGTGTGTTCGGCTGACGCGGGATGAGCTATCGGCTCCTCCGCAGGCATGTCCGCGATACGATCGAGATGGATAACGCCAAAGCCGCTGAAGCCATCGAAAGAGCGGGCGCGGTCAAAGCCGGGAAGGGCGCCCAGCACAACAGGCGCGGCCTTTGATGTGTTCGCGATCGGCCACAAGACTTCAATGCCGCTCCACGTGTCCTGACGCGACAGGGCTTCGCCGATGCGGCCGTCCTGGTCGATGTGCAGCGCCGCAAGCGTGGCGGCAAAATTCTTGTCGAGCAATTGTCCGGATTCGCAGCCGACGGATTCGCAGAGGCCGCTGGTGATGCTCGTCAATTGGCCGGTCTTGTCCGTGCGCCAGAGGAACCGCACATTGCCGCGTCGATCTGTGACGTGAGGCTGAATGGCCGGCGGAACAAACTCATCTGCTGAATCGGCAGGCTCGACCGGTTGCGCAGGCGCTTCAGGCGTAGACGCCATCTGTAGTTGCGAGACATTGGTAACCGCACCACTTGAGGCCTCAGCGGCTTTTGACAAAGGGTCCTCAGCCCTGTTCCGGGGCTGGACGGAAGCAGGCGGAGTTTCAACTTCGGGCACATAGCCCCAGGGCGAGATGACGAGATAGGGCGCGCTGCCCGGCAGTTTCCGGCAGGAGAGTGAGAGCATTTGCAATCCGCTGCGCAGGCGCAGCCGCAGACGCAGATCCGCAGCTTCACTGCCGGGCTCCATACGGTCGGCGACCCTGGACAATTGCCGTGCGCCCGGCTCGACCCCTGACAAGCACATGCGTGTTAGTTCGGAGGCGTCTGAAGTGCCGAGAATGCGGGCGGCCTTGCCGTTGCACCAGATGACGCGCCAGGGAGAGCCTTTGGCAAGCAAGAGCGGACCGGTACTGGCGGCGGAGAGCAGACCGGCTCCTGCCAGCGCTGCTTCGGCCTCAGTATTTCCTGCGATTTCCTGAAATGGCTTCATACTCATAGATCCAACGCATCCCGGATATCGATCGGGCAGGTCCGGTGATCAGGACATCCCGTCAGCCTGTCCCGGATTTCCGGGCGGACTGGCTTTAATGAATTTTTAACTTGGTGATGCCTCCGGGTCCACGCCAGTAGCGCGGATTTCGGGTTTGATTAAATTAATAGTGAATTTTATTATTGTGCAACGCACAAATTTCATGATTTATGTTGCAACGCAACAAAAGCTGTAGTATGAGACTCCCACCATGCAGTGCAACTTGAGTTCGGCCATGACCGGACCAAATCAGGAAAGAGTTCCAAATGGCTGATCCTTATGCAGTTCCCGCCGAAATGAGAGATTTCGCTGACCGTTCGGTTCAGCAGGCGCGCAAAGCGTTCGAGGGCTTTATGGGAGCCGTGAAGAAAAGCTCCGGCGCGCTTGAGCAGGCCGCACCCATTCAGCCCAATCTCGCAGCTGGTGCGGCCAAGGCCGTGACCCTCGCGGAGAAGAACGTGACAGCTGCGTTCGATCTGGCTGAAAAGCTCGTTCATGCCAAAGATATCCAGGAAGTGATGGCGCTGCAGTCTGATTATCTCAAGGCGCAGATGGCTTCATTTCAGGACCAGAGCCGCGAACTTGGCGAAGCCATCACAAAGACCATGACGCCGGGCGCGAAATAGTCGCTCTGGTCGCCGTTCGTTCCTTGGACTGACTTCAATCAGTTCAGGGACCGCTCAATTTCAAGGTGTTTTATCGAGGAGAAGTTCCATGGCCGTTGCACGTAAACCAACCAGGCCCAGCGCCGCCACGAGCCGACCGGCTGCCGTTCCCTCGCCAAAGACTGCAGCGCCAGCCAAAAGCCCGACGTCTGTCGCGAAGCTGGCGACAGAGACGGGGATCACCGCCATGCCGGTGCAAATTCTCGATGCGGCAACGGCGCAGGTCGAGGACATCCAGGAAGTCACGCGCAGTGTGATTTTGAGCGGCGCGGAAGGCGTTTGTGCCGCATACGATCGCACAAGGATCGCTGCCGAAGAGTCCACAGGTTCACTCGAGGCGGCGATAAAAGCTGCCAGCACGGGCCTGAAAGAGCTTCAGCTCAAGGCCATTGAGAATATACAGGCGAACACGATGGCGGCTTTCGGCCTGGCCAAGGACATGGCTGCCAATGCTGGCCACACCAAGGCCTCACCGCTGAGCGGCGAACTGCTGCAAAAGCATATGGAATGCTTTACGGCGCAGGCCACCGAGTTTTCGAAACTCGCACAAAAGGTGGTGACGGACACGATGGCGCCGATCAGCGATTTGATGTCCCGCGCTTTCGTAGTGCCGCCAGCACGCAGCGCCTGATAGGCCGCATTCATCCAAATTCTGATATCCAGCGGGGATCGTTGCGGTCGCAGCGGTTCCCAATTTTTATTGGAGACTGGCAGGCCTGAAAAATCCCGCGCCTGGGGTGCCGCAACGCACTTGCAATAGAAACACTTTGCCCGTAACTATCCGCCCAACGCTGCCCTTAACGGCATGTGCCGCCTTAGCTCAGTTGGTTAGAGCGCTAGATTGTGGATCTAGAGGTCCCCGGTTCGAGCCCGGGAGGTGGTACCACCCTCTTCTGTCCGCTCACCTGGAAACCCTTGAATGGCTTGCTTCCGTCCGGAGGTGAACGCAACTAGCGTATTCTAAACCGCCATGCCCCGCAGCATTTCCCTTTGCACTTCATCGTACAGGACAGTCCATGCCTCCCGGAGTTGCGGTGTGAAGTCCCGCCCAAACTGCTGATCGAGACCTTCCATCAGAGCGTTTCGAAAGGCAGAAAAATGCTCGCTCCGAGCGCCAAACCGTTGATGCTGGCGTCCAGAATGATTGATGATGGATTGGAACATATCGGGATTGTCGAGGTATCCTACAATCACGGTAATCGTATCCATCAATTTTATTTTTAATGGCTCGAGATCAGCTGAAAACAGCGGGCGGGCATCGGGCGCGAGTTCGAAAAAACGATTGTAGACATTGCCGGCGACTTTGCTCCACACTGGCGATAATGCGTCCCAGGATTGTCGAATAAGTTGCATTTGTTCCGGCGTCATCGAAGTCAAATTCCCTTTCTATTAAAAGTCCCACGCCTGTTCGGACGCGAATAAGTCTCGTCAGTTTTTTTAACTTAACCTGTCTCGTTGAAGCAAGTCAGGAAAAACTTTCATCCCCGCAGCGGTCACGGCAAGCGTACCCACGCCGCCGATCACCACAGCAGCCACCGCGCCGGTGAAATGCGCCAAAACGCCGGTCTCAAATTGTCCCAATTCGTTGGAGGCGCCGATAAACATGCTGTTGACTGCCGAAACGCGTCCGCGCATTTCGTCCGGTGTCAGGATCTGCACCAGTGCCGAGCGTATGAAAACGCTCACCATGTCTGCCGCCCCCAGACAGACCAGAAAGAAAAAAGCCACCCAGAACGAAGTCGACAAACCAAAACCGATCGTCGCCAGCCCAAACAGCGCGACCCCCTGAAACAGACGCAGGCCGACACGCCGTTCGAAATTCAAATGAACGATCGCGACCGACATGGTTACAGCGCCAACCGCAGTTGCGCTGCGCAGCAGGCCCAGCCCGAAAGCGTCCGTCTGAAAAATGTCTTTGGCGTAAATGGGCAGCAACGCTGTCGCGCCGCCCAGCAGCACGGCAAAAAGGTCCAGCGTTATGGAGCCCAGAATGATCGGTTGATGGCGGATGAATGTGATTCCCGCTGTCAGATAGGTCCAGCTCAGCTCTTCCCTGGCTGCAGCGCCGGGCCGCGACTTCATCAGGATCAGGCAAACGACAGCAGCGCCAACCAAAGCGGTCGTCGTCATGAACACGACGCTTGCGCCGAATGCATAAAGCAGCCCCCCGACGGCGGGCCCCGCGATAGCCGCTGTTTGGCTCGCCGAAGAATTGATGGCGACAGCATTCGCAAAGACATTGCGGGGCACGATGTTAGGAAGAATCGCTGAGCTTGCGGGGCTTGCAAACGCGCGGGCTGTGCCGATCAGGAAGACCAGAAGAAAAATCAGCCAGGGCTCAGGTGATCCCCGCACAACTGTGAGAAGCAGCCCAAGTGACGAAAGGGCCGTCGCCGAATAACAGATAATCAGCACCATGCGCCGTTCGAACCGGTCAGCTACATGGCCTGCGATCAGAAGGAAGATCAGATTAGGCAGGAAGATGCAGAGCCCGATCAATCCTAGGGCGATGGCGCTGCCGGTGATGTCATAAATCAGCCAGGCGACGCTGACATCGACCATTTGCGTCGCCAGAACAGTCATGAAACGGACAGAGAAAAACAGCGAAAAATCACGCTCACGAAAAGCCGCGAATTTCGCTTGCACAACAACTCCGTCAGGTGAATCGCCGTCCATGAAAATCCTGCTATCAGCCAGCCCGTATTGCCATTCGCCGGGTTCGCTGCGCGTTCTACTTGATAAGAGCGCTCACCTTATCAACGATATCCTTGGGCGTCGCGTAAATTTCTCGAATGAGCCGCTCCAATTCCTCGCCCGTTTCCGGATCGATGTCGAGCTGCTGCTTGGCTGATTCGGACCGGAATTCCTTGTCCTTCATGGTCATATTGAACGCATCGCGAAGCGACTTCAGAACGTCGGCAGGAAGCCCCGGCGGTGCAACGAATGGCCGCCCTATGCCTTGCCCCGCATAGAGGAAACGCAACGACTTCCGTTCTTCCTCGTTCCTGGCGAAATCGTAGATCGAGGGGACTCCAGGGATCTTGGGATCGGGCTTGTCGCCGGCCTGAAACAATACGGTGACCGTCTTATCGCTGATCCATGTGGGCTTCTTGCCAGTGACGCTGTCCAGACTTTCACAGATGCCATGTGTCTCCCCGCGTTCCATGGCAATAAACACGTCCGTGGAAGAGGGATAACCCGCGATCAGCCGGAATTTGAAGCCAAGTAAGTCGCGCAGCACAATAGGATAGGTGTGTGTGCCCGTGCCAGGCCCCGTGTCGCCCATCAACGCCTCGGTTTTAGATAGGTCTGCAACCGATTTGATCGGCGAATCCTTGTGAACGATGCAGACATTTGTTTCCTTGGTCGGCGTTCCAATCCAAGACATTTTCAACGGGTCGAAACGAGCTTGTCCCATGCCCGAAAGTGGGGCAAGCGGCGCATCGCGCGCTACAATCGCCATCACGCTGCCATCCTTGGGCGCGACGGAAGATAACCAGTTCAAGGCCACGATACTGCCGGCGCCAGGCATGTTCTGCGGCACAATTGTAGGACTGCCCGGCAGATATTTGCCCATGAAGCGCGCGAGATTTCTGCCCCAGCGATCATAGCCGCCGCCCGGTCCGAACCCGATCACCATGCGTACCTGCTTGCCCGAACCGGCAGCATTGTCCTGTGCCTGAGCCGGCAGGCTGGCTATGGGCATTAGGCTGGCGAGAGACAGCGCCAGCAAAGCCGCGTATTTCGCAGCCTGGCTTGACGCGCCGTTGCCAAGATTAAGGAAGGCATACATGTGCGGCTCATTTTGGAGTGTAGGAGTGTATAGGAAAGCTGTTTCGCGCTTATGTGGGGCACGACCGGCGCCTGTCAATCGCCATCATATCCGATAATGGCCGCGTTTACGGCCTTGCGAAACATCAAGAAAAAGCTCCTCCAACGGCATAGCGCGTTTGATCAGGCCTTGCTCGTGCGAATAACCAACCAGCGTTTCAAGGTTTTTGCGATTGCGCTCCGTCAGCCCGTATTCCCAGGGGTCAACGCCCATCAGCGTTTCTTGCTCCTCCCAGGCTTCGCGATACCAGACGATGGGTGCGATGCGCGGATTCTCCATGCGCTGCATGCCCAAGGTCTTGGCGGCGTCGAAGGCCTTCTGCAGTTCGATGGGGATCCATGGGTATTTCTGGACGATTTCACGCTTGATCCCCATGACATGCATGATCGGAAATATTTGCGTCTTTGTAAAAAACGCAATTTCTTCGCGTTTGTAATCGGGCCACAGCCGGGCCACTGCGGGATGTTTCTCTACGATTGGCCAGATCAGATCAGCATGCAGCACAGCGTCGAGTTCGCCCGAGACGAGCATGTCCTCGCAATTCTGATGGTCGGCGAGGCGGTGCAATTTCAGGTCAGGCGGCGGCACGAAGGGCACGTCTTCGTCATATTCGGCAAACCATTCGATGGATTTGTGAGGCACCCCGTATTCATGTTCGAGAATGCCCCGCATCCACAACACAGCGGTCACCTGAAAGGATTTCACGCCGATTTTCTTGCCGATAAGATCTTTGGGCGATTTTATGCCTTTGCTCGTGTTGATGAACGCAAAGCCGTGGCGAAAACGCCGGTGCAGAAACACAGGAATGGCGTCGATTTCCATGCCCTGATCCCGTGCGACAAGATAAGACGAACAGGACAATTCGCCGATATCAAACTCCCGGTTTCGTAAAAAACGCCAGTGCCGCGTGGTGGAATCGGCAGTCGTTAACACTGTCAGGTCTATGCCATCGGGCTTGACCCGACCTTCGAACAGAGCGCGTACGATTTCATAATCACCACAGGCCAACGTAAGTTTGATGTCGCTCATCGTTCTTTCTCTGGTTGTCTCGCTTGGGGCTGTACACATTTCCGCACGTGGGTACAATCATAGGGCTCAGCGGCGTTCGGCGCGCATATCTTCGATTTCATCCCGTAAACGGCGAAGTTCCAGAATTATATCGGCATTGCTGACAGGGCTGGAGGGCAAAACCTCACCCCGATCTGCAATGGCTTTGGCTGCATCGCTTTCTGCGTCGATAGCTGAAACCACGACGCCAATAAAAAGGTTCAGAGCGACGAAGGCGCTGATCAGGACGAAGGGAATAAAGAAAATCCAGGCATAGGGATGTTTCTCCATCAAGGGGCGCAGAATGTTGTCAGCCCAGGCGTCCAGCGTCATAATCTGGAAAAGGGTAATCAACGTTGCGCCGATCGTGCCGAAATAATGATCCTTGTTCGCGCCAAATTCGGTATCGCCAAACATCTTGGTCGCCATCACGGCGCTGACATAAAAAATCAGCAGCAGCAAAGCGACGATGGATCCCAGGCCTGGTAACGCGCCTATGAGCGCACTGACTACTCGCTTGAGCGATGGCACCGCTGTCACCAGACGCAAGGCGCGCAAAATACGCAGCGATCGCAACACTTGCAGACTTTCTGTAGCCGGAATGAGCGCTATGGCGACTACAAGGAAGTCGAAGACATTCCAGCCATCTTTAAAGAATTGCAGGCGCTGCACCCAAAGCCTTGTAGCCAGTTCAGCTACGAAGATCGCCAAAATGACATTGTCGGCAATATGGATCACTGTGCCCCAGGACGCCATCACCGCAGAGCTGGTCTCCAGCCCTAATGTTATGGCGTTGAGAACTATGACGCCGATCAGGATTCGTTCGGCCCAGGGATGTTCTATCAAGAATTTGCAAAAAGCAGTCATGGTGTGGCGCTACCTTTAGATGACGTGGCAGAAGCCCCTCATCTTAGCGGATTCACGCGTTGTCTGAACAGGCCCGATCCATCGGGGATCAGCACTGCGAACAGTTTACCCGCCCGTTAAGCTCAAATCTGCTTGTGCCGCCTCAGTGCGCTTCCGTCTCCAGGCCCGTAGGAACCGGAATGCCCTCGCTCTGCAGTTTGACCCCAGACGCCATCGCTTGCGTTTCCAGGAGCGCCGCGAAATCGAGCCCGATGTAATGTTCGGGATCTTTTTGCAATGTGGCCGCGCCGAAATGCGCCTGAATGGCTTCCCGTGCGGCGGCCGTAACGGGCATGGGGACGTCGTGTTTGCGGCCTGCGCCCAGACCCAGGTCCATGTCCTTGCGCAGCAATTCCGGTGTGAATGTCGTCGTCCAGTCGAGATTGACGAGCGCGTTCGATTTGTAGCGCATGAAAGTGGACCCCATCACGCTGTTGTTCATGAAGTCCAGGAACGCATGGCGCGGCACACCATGCTTTTGCGCGAGGATCGTGATTTCAGCGAGATTCTGGATCACAACGCCGAGCATGACATTATGGGCAATCTTGCAGATACGCGCGAGTTCTCCTTCGCCCACATAGGAAACCCCGGCCCGCGCGAACGTATCGATATAGGGTTTGGCTGCATCGAAATCGCCTTTGGCGCCAGACGCAACTGCCGACAGCTTGCCGGCCTTCACGCATTTGCCATTGCCGGAAACTGGCACCGCGATATAGCTCGCGCCAAGCGCCGTGATCTTTTCGCGGATCGCAGCGGATTCCTCCACGCTGATCGATGAACAGTCGACGAAAATTTTCGGTGTCTTTCCCTTGCCGCCGCTGGTAACACCATTCTCGCCGAAATAAACCTGCGAGAGATCCTTGCCGGTCGAAACCATCGTGAAGAGAATATCGACGTCATTGAGATCAGACGGCTTGTCGACGAGCTTCGCGCCCTTCTTCTCCAGCGGTTCGGCCTTGCTGCGCGTGCGATTCCACAGGCTGACATCATAGCCCTTCTTCAAGAGCAATTCAGCCATGGGCGTTCCCATGCGGCCCATGCCGATCCAGCCGAGACGATGCGCATTCTGGGTCATGATTAGCTCCGAAGATGTTTTACTAGGCTAGAATTCAGCCGCCCAGTCGCGGCTCTCGATGATGTTTTTCAGATGCGACAGAAATGCCGCCGAATACGCGCCGTCAAAAGCGCGGTGATCGAAACTCTGCGCAACAATGCCTACGGGTCGCGGGACAATGACGTCGCCATATTCTGTTTCCTTCACAACAGGCCGCTTGCGGATTGCATCCGTCGACAGGATGGCGACCTGCGGCGCATTGATCAACGGCGCAGTAAAGAGTGTGCCAAAGCTGCCGTTGTTGGAGATGGAATACGTACCTCCTTCAAGGTCTGAAGGTGTCAGCTTTCCACTGCGGGCTTTTTCCGCGAGCGCATGAATGGCGGCAGCAAGGCCAGAAACATTGAGGCCATCTGCATTCTTGATCACAGGCACGACAAGCCCGTTGTGGCTGTGATCAACGGCGATGCCGAGGTTTATGTCTCGTGCGACATGCAGTTTTTCGCCATCGAAAGAGGCATTCACATGCGGAAACGCGCGCAGTGCGAGGCAGGCGGCCCGCGCGATAAACGGCAGGAATGTCAACGCTAGTCCGCGCCCGGCGCGGAACGCTTCCTTGCGCGCTTCCCGTATGCCGCTCACCGCACCAAAATCGATTTCCATGGTCTGGAAAACATGCGGCACGTTTTGCCAGGACGATTGAAGATGTCTGGCTGTCTGTTGCCGTACGCGGTTCAGCGCCACGACGTCACGTTTTCCGGATATTTCGATCAGCGGCGCAGCAGCCCGTTTGGGTGCAGGCGTTGACAGCGCAGCATTGACATCGTCCGCGCCGATGCGTGTTCGCCCAGCCCCGCGAACCTGGGCAGCGATTTCATGGATATCAAGATTGTTTTGCGCAATGAGACGGCGCGCGAGCGGCGTTACGCGAACGCCATCTGGCCCTTTCGCCGGGCCGAAGTTGCGCGAAGGTGTGAATACCTCATTGAACGGCGCAAACCCGCGCTCGAGGAGGCTCGTGCCAGCCGCATGATAGGTTGCCGGAGCAGCAGAAACACTTACGGCTTTGACAGGCGTGGCAGGTTCGACAACAGCAGGCCTCGCGCTTTTTACGCGCGGTGTTGTTGCGACTTTGTCGCCGATAACTGCGATGACTTCGCCCACGCGGCAGGTTTCGCCCTGCGCCACCAGTATTTCCGCCAATACGCCGCTTTCGGTGGCCTGTACTTCCATCGAAACCTTGTCAGTTTCAATTTCAAACAGATTGTCGCCAGCAGCGACCTTGTCGCCGACCTGTTTGAACCAGACAGAAACCGTGCCTTCTTTTACGGTCTCGCCAAGTTGCGGCATCAGCACGTCCATCTTTGCGCTCCGCTACCAGGCGACCGAGATATATTGCTTTTCCATGAATTCCATCAGCCCGTCCTGACCGCCTTCACGGCCAATGCCCGATTGCTTGACGCCGCCAAAGGCCGCAGCCGGATCTGATACAAGTCCACGATTAAGGCCGATCATGCCGAACTCAAGCTTTTCACTTAATGCGAGGCCGCGCCCGACGTCCCTGGTATAGACATATCCGATAAGTCCATATTCGGTATCATTCGCGCGCGCGATCACTTCTTCTTCGGTTTTGAATTTCTGCAGCGACGCCACGGGCCCGAAAATCTCATCGCATGTCAGCGCTGCATTGTCAGGCACATCCACCAGAACGGTCGGCGGATAGAAGAAGCCCTTGCCAACAGGTGCTATTCCGCCAGTCAGTACACGTGCGCCTTTCTTCACCGCATCATCGACAAAGTGGACGACCTTGTCGCGTGTGTCAGCATTTACAAGCGAGCCGACCATCACGCCGTCTTCAAGTCCGTTGCCCATTTTCATGGCGCCCATACGTTCGGCAAGTTTTCTGGCGAATTCATCGTGGACTTTTTCCTGCACATAAAAGCGGTTCGCCGCCGTGCAGGCTTCGCCCATGTTGCGCATCTTGGCGATCATCGCACCTTCGACGGCTGCATCGATATCGGCGTCCTCGCATACGATGAACGGCGCATTGCCGCCCAGTTCCATGGCTGTTTTTACGACGCAATCGGCTGCGCCATGCAGCAGTTTGCGCCCGACTTCCGTCGAGCCAGTAAATGAAACGATACGCACACGTGGATCATGCAGCAGCTTGTCAACGACCGCACCGGATTTTCGCGAAGGAATAATGTTCACAATGCCCTTGGGAACGCCCGCCTTTTCGAGAATAGGCATCAGCGCCAGCATGGTGAGCGGCGTTTCCGATGCCGGCTTGCAGATAACGGGACAACCCGCCGCAAGAGCGGGACCGATCTTGCGTGTCGCCATAGCGGCAGGAAAGTTCCACGGCGTTACCAGAACGCCCACGCCGATGGGCTTTTGTTGCACCAGAATGCGCGCGCCGCTCGCCGGCGCAAAGCCGATATCACCGATGTTGCGCACAGCTTCTTCCGCATACCAGCGGAAAAATTCAGCAGCATAGGCGACCTCGCCGCGCGAATCCGAAAGCGCTTTGCCATTTTCCAGCGTGATCAGCCGGGCGAGCCGCTCCTGATCAGCCATGATGAGCTCAAACGCCTTGCGCAAGATTTCCGCGCGCTCACGAGGCTTGCGCGCTGCCCAGGCGGGGAACGCCGCGTGCGCAGCATCAAGCGCTTTCATGGCGTCAGCTTCATTGGCGCTTGCGACCGACGCCAGCAATTCTTCAGTCGCCGGGTTGATCACATCAAAGCGTTCGCCACCCGAGGATTCAACAAATTCCCCGTTGATATAGAGGTTTGTTGGAACGTCCAGCGTTGCTTTCGCATCCATCGTGGTACTCCCTGAATATTCTATTTCATCGAACGCAGGATCTTGTCGACAATCCGCAGCGGCGTCGGCAGGATGATGTCTTCAAGATTGTCGGCAGCGGGCAGTGGTACATGCGGTGTCGTGATGCGCACAATCGGCCCGTCGAGGTCGTAGAAAGCTTCATCCGCTACGATTGAAGCAATCTCTGCGCCCCAGCCACACAGGCGGGGATTTTCTTCCACTGTGTAGAGATGGCCTGTTTTTGCGACGGAACCGAGAATGGTGCGCGTATCAAGCGGCACTAGCGAACGCACATCAATGACTTCGCAATCGATGGCGTGTTCGCGCGCAAGAATATCGGCGGCTTCAAGCGCGCGTCCAACCATCAACGCCAGTGCGACAATCGTTGCATCCTTGCCAGCGCGCAAGATTTTCGCAGTGCCGAGTGTATCGAGAATTTCACCATCGGGCACTTCGCCCTTCATGGCGTAAAGCGACTTGTGTTCGAAAAATATGACGGGATCAGGATCGCGCACCGCTGCAGCGAGCAGGCCAACAACATCCGCAGGACTTGAAGGTGCCACAACCTTCAGACCGGGAATCATCATCGCCCAGTTCTCGACGGATTGGGAATGCTGCGCGCCGAAGCGCGACCCCGCGCCATTGCCGGTGCGCACAACAAGCGGACAGCCCAATTGCCCATTCGACATATAGCGGCTTTTGGGAAATTCGTTGGCGATGAAATCAAAGCACACAGCGAGAAAGTCCGAGAACATGATTTCGGCAATCGGCCGCAGGCCAGTCATGGCGGCGCCCATGGCTGCGCCCAGAATCGCCTGCTCGGATATAGGCGTATCGCGCACGCGCAAGGGTCCGAATTTCTCATAGAGGCCAACTGTGGCTTTGAATACGCCGCCTGCTTTGGCAACGTCTTCCCCAAGGAACACGACATTGGAATCGCGTTCCATCTCCTGAGCAATGCCGCGCGCGACGGCCTCGCGATAGGTCAGTTCCGCCATGCCCAGCCTCCATCGGCGTAAACGTCCGTGCACATGATCTCTTCGGGCGGCACGGGAGACGCCTTGCAATTCTCGACGGCCTGATTGAGTTCGTCGTCGATCTTCTTTTCGATTTCGGCGATTTCCTTTTCTGAAATGCCGAATTCCGCGAGGCGCGCGCGATACAACTTGACCGGATCGCGCTTCAACCATGCCTCAAGTTCGCCCTTGGGCCGGTAAGCGCCTGGGTCCGCGCGGCTGTGGCCGGAGTGCCTGTAAGTCATGCATTCGATGAGCGAAGGGCCATCGCCCGCCCGCGCTTTTGCGCAGGCAGTTTGGGCAACGCGATAAACCGCATCAGCGTCATTGCCGTCAACTATGATGCGTTCGAGGCCATAGGCGCTGGCCCGATCAGCGGCGGGGTGTTCTACGGCTGTGACATCGCCGATGGGCGTGTATTCCATATACAAATTATTCTCGCAGACGAAGACAACCGGCAGTTTCCATATCTTGGCGAAGTTCAGCGCTTCATGAAAAGCCCCGATATTTGTGGTGCCATCACCGAAGAAACAGACCGTCACATCATCCTGTCCGAGATATTGCGCGCGCCACGCTGCGCCGCACGCAATCGGCAGGTGAGCGCCGATAATGGCATAGGAACCCATCACGCCGTGTTCTGCTGATGTGAGATGCATCGAGCCGCCCTTGCCGCGCATCAATCCATTGTCGCGCTGCATGAGTTCGCCGAGAACTTTTTCCATGGAGACGCCCCGCGCCAGCGTGTGCGCATGGCCGCGATAGGTACAAAAGGACAAGTCGCCTTTCTTCATCGCTCCGGCAAAACCCGCAGCGATGGCTTCCTGCCCCAATGAAAGGTGGCTGGTGCCTTTCACCAGATTTTGCAGGAAGAGATCGTAGGCCCGCTTTTCGCAAACCCGGATCTCATATTGCAGGCGATAAAGTTCGGCTCGCGTATCCGTGCCGATATCATCATTGGCGATCTGCGGCGCAGCTGCTTTTTTAGTGACCGGCTTTTTCATGCGTATCCCCGGACGAACAAGGGCTCGATGCCATGCCTTAGTAACGGTTTGCGATTGGCAGTTCTTCTGCGGGGAACAGGCTGATGACCTGACATCCCTTGTCGGTGACAACAACCTCTTCTTCGATACGTGCTGCCGAGAAACCATCGGCGGCCGGGCAATAAGTCTCAAGTGCGAAGACCATTCCAGTCTTGATCTCCATGGGATTATCAAGCGAGACGAGGCGCGAGATGATCGGCCGTTCGTGCAAGGCAAGGCCGAGGCCATGGCCGAATTGCAGGCCAAAGGCCGCCAGTTCGCTGGGAAATCCGAATTCTTCGGCTTTCGGCCAGACTTTCGCGACGGTATCAGTGGACACGCCCGGCTTGATCAGCGCGATCGCATTGTCGAGCCATTCGCGCGCCTTTTTGTATGCGTCGCGCTGTCCATCATTGGCGCGGCCAATATTGAAGGTGCGATAATAGCAGGTGCGATAGCCCTGATAGGATTGCAGGATGTCGAAAAAAGCCTGATCGCCCGGTCGGAAATAGCGGTCGGTAAAGTTGTGCGGATGCGGATTGCAACGCTCGCCGGATATCGCGTTGATCGCTTCCACATCGTCAGAGCCCATTTCGTAAAGCATCTTGTTGGCCATCGCGACAATGTCGTTTTCGCGAATGCCCGGCTTCAGCTCTTCATAGATCATGTGATAGACGCCATCGACCATGGCGGCAGCCTGGTTCAGCAAGACGATTTCATCGATATTCTTGATCTCGCGCGCATCGAGCATGATCTGTTGTCCATCGACAACTTTCATGCCGGCTTTCTGCAATTCAAAGAACATGGCAGTTTCGGCAACGTCGACGCCGATATGCATGTCGGCGACGCCCGCTTGCCGCAAGAGGTCCATCACCTCTTCTGCGTGATATTTCATCAGGCCGACAGAAGGCGGAACAGTGCCGCGCATGCCCAGCATGCCCGCACGGCAATTATCAGCGCCGAGCCAATCCGAATAAACCTTGTGATGCACAGCGGCGGAGCCGAAATCCCAGACGATGGGATCATTGTCACCCGCAAGCAGGGTGAAGCGGCAGAATTTATCGCGCTCCCATTCGCCAATCTTTGTGCCGGTGACATAACGGATGTTGTTGACGTCGAAGAGCAGCAGAGCGCCGCAGCCAGAGTTTTTTAACGCGGTCTTCGCGCGGGCGAGCCTGTAGCTGCGCAGCCGGTCGTGATCGACGCGGCGTTCAAAATCGACCGACGTATGGCCAAACGCCGGAATGGCGCGGTTCCACGCCCACTTGGGATCAAGATCTCCCGGCTTTACGATGTTGGGTCTCAGCGCGTTTCCCGGCGTCATGTCCATCCCCGCATTAGGTTTTAGGCAGCTGGCAGGGTCATCCGGCAAACTGCGCCCGATGACAACCCGCTTTCATGCAATCGATTGCAGTTAATGCTTCATAATTTAGCCTGTCAAGGCGCGCAAAAAGCCCAACCGGGTGAATATGCGAAATTTACATGCTTGTCTGTAAAGTTTCGGCTCGACCTCCTGTTCGTAAAGTCTGGAAATCGTTTGCAAGCCATGTTAGAAAGTTTGCATGGGGAGAATGAACAAGGACAATCCCGGGGAACCGGATGGGGGAGGGAGCCGGCGCGCTACGTTGAAGGACGTGGCGGTGGCCGTTGGCGTTCACATCTCCACAGTATCAAGGGCGCTCAACCCGGAAACGCGTCATCTCATCACGCCGCAGATCGTCGACAAGATTGCGGAGGCAAGCAAGCAGCTTGGCTACCAGCCCAATACGGCGGCCTACAGCTTGCGCACCAATCGCACACGCACAATTGGTGTCGTTGTGCCGGACATCACCAATTCCATTTTTCCGCCGATGATCAGGGGTGTCGAGGATGCTCTAGCGCCGCTCGGCTATTCGACGCTGGTCGTTAATACCGATGGGCAGCCCGAGCGAGAAGCCGCCATTCTCGACACATTGGTCGCACGCGGGATTGATGGGCTTGTTGTTGCGAGTGTTGAACGTGAAAACGGCGCGATCCGCACGTTGGCGTCTCGCGGCACGGCCATCATCACCGTGAACAGGCGCATGGACGATCCGGCGATCGCTTCGGTCACAAACGATGAGGCTGAAGGCGTCCGGCATATGCTCAATCATCTTGTGGCGCTCGGCCATCGCAATATTGCAACCATCGCCGGCAATCAGAACCTTTCGACCGGGCAGCGGAGATACGATGCGTTTCTGCGTCACGCGGTCGATATGGGTCTCGACGTCGGGCCGTCGCGTGTTGGTTTTGCCTCCACCTTCAATGAGGCCGACGGTGAGCGGTGTATGGAAGAATTGATGGCGCGCGGGGGCGATTTCACGGCAATCCTCTGCGCCAACGACCGGCTCGCGATCGGCGCGATCATGGCATTGAAGCGGCGGGGCCTGTCCTGTCCCACCGATATTTCCGTGACAGGTTTCAACGACATGGCGATGGTGGACAGGATTGACCCGCCCCTGACCACGGTTCGCATTCAGCAATATCGTGTCGGTAATGCAGCAGCCGAACTTTTGCTGGAACGCATGACCAAACGCAGCGAATTGCATCGTCCGCAACATCTGGTCCTGCCGGTCGAACTTGTTGTGCGCGGTTCCACAGCGCCGCCTGCCCAAAACTCCGGCATCGTTGCACTCAACAACGGCTTGAAGTCCGAGCGCCGGCGGCAGAAGATCAGCGCAGTCAAGGCCTGATTCACCGGGCCGGAAGGTGATCATCATGCCCCAACTTGCCGCCCGTTTGCGCTCTATTCTTGATGCCGAATATCCGCGCTTTTCAGACGCTGAAATCGCGCGCCGCCGCAAGGCGGTTGCGGAGATCATGGCGGCAAACCAGCTCGATCATTGTGTGATCTATGGCGCCAGCTGGACAGGCTCGGCCGTGCAATGGCTGACACGCTGGCCGGTGACGACGGAAGCAGCCGTCGTCTTCACACCCGGCAAACGCGATCGCATCTTCATTCACTATTTCAATCATCTCCCGCTGGCGCGCCGTCTTGCGAGCGAGGCCGATATTGAATGGGGCGGGGAATCGACGCTGGGCAATGTGGTCAAGGAGCTGGAATCGCGCGGCGCAAAGCCCGGCCGGGTTGGGGTGGTCGGGCCGCTTGGCTTTGAGGGTCATGCCATCCTTTCAAGGGCGTTGGGCCCTATTGCAGCACTTGGCCGCGACTACGTGCGCTTGCGCAAGGTGAAATCATCAGAGGAACTCGACTGGTTCCGCATCGGCGCCTGGATGAGCGATTGCGGTATGGCAGCACTGCGCGATCACGCGCGGCCGGGCGTGACCGAACGCCAGCTCGCGAACGAAATCGAGCGCGCCTATGTGGGCGAGGGCGGATCGACAGTCATTCACTTCATCGGATCCACGCCGATGGCTAATCCCAGCGTGCCCGCACCGGTCCAATTTGCCTCGTCGCGCAAGATTGAGAAAGGCGATGTGGTCTTCTCCGAGATCAGCGCGAACTTCTTTGAACATTCCGGGCAGGTCTTGCGTTCTTACACCGTCGGTGAAGAGCCCAACCAATTGTATCGCGATCTCCATGCCGCCGCAGACATTTGCTACGATGCAGTGTTGAAAGTGTTGCGGGCCGGCGCGAAAGCCCGTGACGTCCTTGAGGCCACACGCTGCGTTGAGGAGGCCGGGTTTCTCACCGTGGACGATGTGCTGCATGGCTATGGCGGCGGCTATTTTCCGCCCGTTATCGGCTCGACGACCAGAGCCAATCCCTACAATCCCGATGAGGAATTTGTCGCTGGGCAGCTTGTCGTCGTGCAGCCCAATGTGGTGACCAGGGATCACAAGGCCGGTGTCCAGACGGGCGAAATGGTGCTGATTACAGAAACCGGCGTCGAGCGCATGCACCAGCTGGAGCGTGGATTTATGCGCGTGGGGTGAGGTTGAATTTTAATGAAAAATGTATATACATAAAGGTATATCCAAAGGTGCAATAATGACCAAAGCCCGCGTTTTCAAATCAGGCAACAGCCAGGCCGTTCGGCTGCCAAAGGAATTTCGTGTCAAATCCTCTGAAGTCGAGATATTCCGGCGCGGCGAAGAAATAGTTTTGCGCGAGCCCAAACAGGGCATCGAACGCGCTTTCGAAATTCTGGCTGGTTTGCCTGACGACGTGTTTGAGGGGCTGCGTCCTGAGGGACCGCTGCAGGAGCGGGAAGAACTTTGATGCCCAGATATCTGCTGGACACGAACATTTGTATTTATATTCAAAAGCAAAAACCCCTCAGTGTGCTTGAACGTTTTAAAATCATCGAGCCCGGCGGCGCGGTAATGTCGGCGATTACCTGGGGCGAGTTAATCTTTGGAGCGCAGAAAAGCGTAAAGCGCGTGCAAGTTGTCGAGCAGCTCGAAGAATTCAGGACATTCGTTCCTGTCGTGCCTTTGCAGCAATCTTCTGGGTCCGAATATGGGAGACTGCGCGCGCAACTCCAAACCAGAGGCCTGTTGATTGGACCAAACGATTTATGGATCGCAGCACATGCGCTGGCCGAAGACTTGACACTCGTTACCAATAATGAGCGCGAATTTGCTCGTGTGGCGGGGTTGAAAGTTGAGAATTGGGCTGAAAAGTCATGATCCTCGAACAAGCCATTCTCAACATAAAAAAGGGACGAAAATCAGAATTTGAATCTGCAATGGCTCAAGCGGTCCCCATCATTTCTTCCAGTCCTGGGTTCTTGGGACTGGAAGTCAGGCCATGCCTCGAAAATACCAGCCGTTACCTTCTGCTAGTCAAATGGGAGCGGCTGGAGGATCATACGGAAGGCTTCCGTAATTCACCGCGTTATCAGGAATGGCGGACTTTGCTGCATCATTTCTATGAGCCATTTCCTGTGGTGGAACATTACGGCGATCCCTTGCCCAGTTGAAGACAGTGCCACATTGCCCGCGCGCGCTGCGCACCTTATGATCCTGTTTAACGAATCCTGGAGGAACACATGCTTAATATCCGCGCGCTCGCCAGCGCGCTTGCGCTTGCCGCGTTGACCGGCCTGCCAGCTCTCGCGCAATCCTTCCCCAATCAGACCATTCGCTGGGTCGTGCCTTTCCCGCCGGGGGGCGGGCTCGATGCCGTTGCGCGTATGATTTCGCCTGAGCTGCAGAAGACGCTCGGACAGACGGTAATCGTCGAAAACAAAGCCGGCGGCTCGGGGTTCATCGGCACACTGACGATGACCAAGGCCAAGCCTGATGGCCACACGCTGATGATTCAGGCCTTGGGCATGTCGATGAATCCATCGATATACAAGAATCTGCCCTACGATCCGCTCAAGGAGGTTCAGCCTGTCGCCATGATTGCCTCTGTGCCGGTGGTGCTGGCCGTCGGCAATCATCTCAAGGCGAACTCTTTGAAAGAGCTTATCGCGCTGGCCAAATCGCGGCCCGGCGAAATCAAGGGCGCGGCCTTTGTCACGGGTTCAGCAACCGTGATGTTTGAAATGTTCAAGTTGCAGTCCGGCACTGACATCCACATCATCAATTATCGCGGTGTCGGACCGGCGCTGGCGGCGGTGACTTCAGGCGAGAGCGATTTCGTCATCATGGATGGCGGTTCGATTGTCAGCCAGATCAAGAATGGGCGCATGCGCGGAATCGCAGTGGCTGCGGACAAGCGCATGGCGGAAATTCCCGATGTTCCCACCACAGTCGAAGCGGGCCTGCCCGATTACCAGATCGAATTCTGGTACGCGGCTTTCACTACAGGCGGCACGCCGCAATCCGTTGTCGAGCGCCTGAATGCCGACATCAACAAGGCGACAGCAACACCCGACATCGCTGCCAAACTGGTTGCGCTCGGGCTCGAACCCAAGCAGATTTCTGCTGCCGATTTCACGGCCCGTCATCACAAGGAGATGAAGGACTGGGCTGACGTCGTGAAGCGTTCGGGCTTTACCCCGCTGGAAGCCAATTGAAAGGACAACGGAGCCACTGTCATGCTGACACAGCATCAGAACGATTTGCTCACGCGCACAGGCCCTGGCACCGCGGGGGGCAGATTGTTGCGAAGCTATTGGCAGCCAGTAGCATTGGCCAATGAATTGCCGGCGGGCGCCGCACCCATGCCTATTAGAGTCATGGGCGAAGATCTCGTTCTCTTCCGGGATGAACAGGGCAGGCCGGGCCTTCTTGAGCTGCGCTGTCCACACCGCAAGGCCGATCTCAGCTACGGGCGTGTGGAAGCGGGTGGTTTGCGGTGTGTCTATCACGGCTGGGCCTTCGATATTCATGGCCGCTGCCTCGAACAGCCGGGCGAACCGCGTGACTCCAATTATAAGGATCGCATCCGCCACACAGCCTATCCCTGTGTCGACGTTTCCGGATTGATCCTGGCCTATATGGGCGAAGGCGCGCCACCGGCGCTGCCGCCCTTTCCCTTTTTTACTGCGTCCGCAGAGCATGTGTGGACATGCAGGATGATTCACGAATGCAATTACCTGCAGGGCAACGAAGGCAATATTGATCCGCAGCATCTGTCGTTTCTGCACCGCGTCGATATGGGTGCACAGGTGACTTACGGCAGCTATCTGGCGCGCGACGAAGCGCCAACGATTGACGTGGCCGAGACATCCTATGGACTGCGTATCGAAACAAGCCGCACCATTGGCGAGGGCCGGAAATATGTGCGGACAACGAATTTCATCATGCCGAACAATTCATCTTTCGTAGGCGTACCACTCGTCGATCCCAAAGTGGCGCCGCCCGATTCCAACGACGGCTATTCACTGAACTGGCATGTCCCCATCGATGATTATACGCATATGAAATATGCCATCTGCTACCGGATCAGCGGCCCCGTGGATGCCGATTTGCAAGAGCGTCTGATTGCAGACGGTCTGAAGGAAGACCTGAGCGGCGTTCGCAACCGCCGCAACCGCTATCTCCAGAATCGCGATGAAATGCGCACGTCGACCTTCATCGGCATGGGCGCGAATTTTCAGGATCATGATCGCTGGGTCACCGAATCGCAGGGGCCGATCGTCGATCGAACAACGGAAAATCTGGGCACGACAGATCGCGCCATCATCGCCATGCGAAAGCAAATGCTGGCGGCGTTAGACGCGATGGAACAGGGCCGGCAGCCTTTATTTGTCCATGGTGATGCCGCCGGTTATCGCCTCGATGAATTCTTCACGGGATCGCGGATCGAAGGCGCGCAGGAAGCAGCAGAGTAACGGATCGCCTCGTTTCCTGCTTAAAAATATGAAATTTAAATATTTGATATTTATAATTTAATTCTGATTTTGCCACTTGTATCTCTGTTGTCGGGGGGACATTCCAGCTAACATCCCGCTGAACACAGCCGGAGAGCCCTATGAGCGTTGACCAGAAGATTTTCACAAATGGCGCGGCCTACGAGCGGCTGATGGGCCAGTGGAGCAGGCTCACGGGAACAAAATTTCTGGCCTGGCTCGACATGCCAAAGGGCTTGCGCGGGCTGGATGCAGGTTGCGGCAATGGCGCGTTTACCGAAACATTGCTGGAGCATGGTGCGCCTGCAAGTGTTGACGCCATTGATCCTGCCGAGGCTCAGATCGCCTACGCCAAAGCGCAGAAATCTGTTGCGCAGGTGAAATATCAGGTTGCCGATGCGCAAGCCCTGCCGTTCGATAACGCCGTATTCGATGCAGCGGCCATGGCGCTTGTCATCAGTTTTATTCCCGATCCCGCAAAAGCCATTGGCGAATTGGCCCGTGTCGTGTGCGAAGGCGGATTGGTTGCCACTTACATGTGGGATGGCTTTGACGGCGTGCCGGTTTCACCCTTTTCGCGCGCGGCCAAAGCACTGGGTTTCGGGGGAGAATATGCTTTGCCCAGTCCTGAAGCCGATACCCAGGCCGGCATGCGCGCACTCTGGCAGGGCGCGGGCCTTGAAGCAGTGGAGACTTGCCGGATTACCATTCCCGTAACGTTCAAAGATTTTGATGATTTCTGGCAATCCTGCACCGCGATGCCCAACCCGGCGATACAATTCATGCGCGGCCTCAGTGATGCTGATGTGAAACGCCTGCGCGCATGGCTGCAGGATTCACAGCCCGCCGATGCCGCAGGCCGCATCAACTACACAGCGGCAGCCAATGCCGTGAAGGGGCGCGTGAAGCGGCGGTGATTCAGTTACGCATGCCGCGCAAGCACGTCCCGCACGGCTGCGATGAGGCCGCTTTCGCCCACCGCAAATTGCGCGCGTTCTTTCAACGCGAGATATTCGTCACGCGGCATATCCTTGGCGGCTGAACCAACCTGCGCCCCCACAATGAGATCCTTGATGATGATCTCGCCTTTAGCGCGTTCGTTGGAGCCTTGAATGATCGCGCAGACTGAATTGCGTTTATCGGCATATTTCAGCTGCGCATTCATGCCCGCTGACCCCAGATAAAGTTCGGCGGCGATTTTTTCCGCGCGCAGATTCTGCACAAAGCCTTGATAGCGCGCCATGGATTCAGCGTCCTTGTCCATGACAAGAACAACGACCGGGCCGCTTTGTGCCGCGCCCGTCACGATGGGCGATTTGATCGCGGTAAGCGCGGCCAGCAGGCGCGACACGCCGATGGAAAAACCGGTTGCCGGCACAGGCTCGCCGCGAAACCGCGCCACCAGCCCGTCATAACGCCCGCCGCCGCCCACAGAGCCAAAGCGCATGGGATGGCCCTTGTCGTCTTTCACTTCGAATGTAAGTTCAGCTTCGAAGACAGGGCCTGTGTAATATTCGAGCCCGCGTACGACGGAAGGGTCGATGCGGATGCGGTCCGGGCCGTAACCGGCGGCCTCTAAGAGAGCCGCCATTTCTTTGAGCTCCGCAACGCCCTGTTCGCCGGTACTGCTGCCGCTTACAGCGTCCATGAAATTAGCAAGAGTAACCGCGCTTGCTCCGTATAGGCTAGCGGAACTGGACCCTTCTTCATGCCAACCTGTGAAATTCATGACGCGACTAATTCCTTGCGACGATAGCCCCGCGCCCTTCGTAAAATCACCGCTCTCATCAAGTCGGCCATCGCCAAGTAATTTTGCAATTTCAGGGAAAGGAAATTTATCCAGCTTGTCGATCGCCCGCAGCACCGTCAGCCTGCGCCCCGCATTCTCATCGCCGCCCAGGCCAATGGCTTCCATCACGCCATCCAGCACCTTGCGGTTGTTGACCTTGATCACGTAATCGCCACGCTTGATGCCCAGGGCCTCCAGCGTATCGGCGGCCATCATGCAGATTTCCGCATCCGCAGCCGGAGACGCCGCGCCAACAGTGTCCGCATCAAACTGCATGAATTGCCGGAAGCGCCCCGGCCCCGGCTTTTCATTGCGAAACACATAGCCCGCGCGATAGCTGCGATAAGGCTTTGGCAGCCGGTCAAAATTTTCCGCCACAAAGCGCGCCAGCGGGGCCGTCAGATCATAGCGCAGCGAAAGCCATTGCTCGTCGTCGTCCTGAAACGAAAACACGCCCTCATTGGGCCGGTCCTGATCCGGCAGGAATTTCCCAAGGGCGTCAGTGTATTCGATGAACGGTGTCTCGACCGCCTCAAACCCGTAAAGCTTATAAACCGCCTCGATCGCCTCCATCATCCGGCGCGCTGCACTGAGCTCTCCGGGACCGCGATCAGCCAGCCCGCGCGGAAGCCGCGCGCGAACGGTAGAGGGTTTTGTTGTGTCGGACATATAAGCAAACCTTTCAGTGGCGGCTTCCTAACGCGAGCAGGGCAACGAAACAAGCAATCGTGAGCCCGGCCCGCAGCCTCGCCCAAAGCATTAACCCTGCCACGCTTCCGCCGCATTCCGTTCCGCGATGTTCCCGCGCATTTGGAAATAGCGCTGCAATCCCCGTATCTTGCGGCGAAATTCACCTTTGTAACATTCTGGTAACTTTCGGGTTTCCCTGACTCCGCGAATATCCTAGGTTGGCCTCGAAATTGGGGGTTCAACTTGCCGTTATTTGCAGTGCGCGCCAGCGCGAGTCTGACGATCTGCGCCGTGGCGCTGGCTCTGGCCGGTTGCAACGCGCAGCGGGCTGACGAACTTTCGGCCAATGTTGCTGTTGCAGCTCCCGTTGAGGGCGCGACCGCCGCGCCTGCAGCCGATACGCCCGAAACGAAGATCAGTCCCACGGCCTCGGGCGTGCCGCTGCCGCCCGTCCGTCCCGACTTTGCCAAACTGGCGCGGGCTAAAGCCGAGACTGTCGCCGCTACGCCCGTCGCCGCTGCAGCCCAGCCTGCTGAAGAGGGAACCAGCGTGGTCGCACAGACACCCGCTGCGCCACCACCCACAGGCATTTTTTCAATTTTTGCCGGCGCGCCCGCCGATCCGGCTTCGCCCACGCGCGTTGCGGCAGCTGAGCCAGTTTCGGCCACCGATGCGAGCCCCGCCCCCGGTTCGCTGAATGCCTATGAGCGGCGGATTTCGGGCGACGAACCCGAAGATACCAGCCCGGTCAAAGCCTCGCCGCGCATCGTGCCCGGTGCGACAATTGAAGTGAACGGCGTCGTCAGGACGCTGCCAACGAACGCCAGCCCTGTGCTGATCGCGCCTTCGCCAAGAATCGCCGCCTCCTTCGGGCCGGCCGCAGGTCAACGCTGGCGTCCGGCTTACGATAATGTGGTCACCGAGTGTTTCCCGGCCGATCTACGCCGGGCGCTCAACACCATCAGCGAACATTTCAATTCAGAAGTTTTGGTAACCTCCGGCGCGCGCACCAATGGCCGCCGCCGCTCCATGCATCGCTCCTGCCGCGCGGCCGATATCCGCATAGTCGGGGTGAGCCCCGGGACGGTGGCGCGCTATGCTTCAACGGTGCCTGGTATCAATGGGGTCGGAACCTATCGCCGCGTCGCAGTGACCCACGTCGATATCCGCGAAAACAAGATGGCTTGGCGTTATTGAGTTTTGGGAGCGCGGGTCTGCGGCCCGCAATTGCTCAAATGCGAGCCGGAGGCGCGCACTCAAGGAAGCAAAATCTCCGCCGTTCTGGAGCAGGCTGGTTGATCCCAAGTCACGCCCGGTGAAAAGTCCAACTGGACGCAGCAGAGTTTTCTGCCAACCGTCGCTCGCAATATGACTAAGATAAAATTCCAGTTGACATAAATTTTCCTATATCTTATGTTCCTGCTTCGTTCGTTTTCACGCAGGCCGCCAATCATTTGCATGATGTATTTTCAAACCACCATCGCTCTCAACAAAAAGCTCCTTCTCGGCATGGTCGCGCGGCTCTACATGCTGCTGGGCGCGAG
>CANJJI010000022.1 GCA_947474545.1 Beijerinckiaceae bacterium
TCGAGGCGATTGAAGTGGCGCTCAGATTGATGTTGGACGAGTAGAATAAGGCACGCTGGTCAACGTATGCAGGACTGTTCAACGCTGTTTACTGAAGTTCATGGATAGCAAGAACTTGAGTCCTCCGAGTGCGGCTGCTGGCGAAGGGGGCCCCCGCCGCCATAGGTCCTACTAAAGTAGGGATGGCGCTCCGCGCTCGATAAATTCACGGCGCTTGTAGGCGAGGATCTTGGCGTAGGTATTTTCGATCATCCTGACGCTTGTGCCGCAATTATCCCCGATGATATTCAACGGCACCTCGCCCTCGATGGCGCGGGCAATCTGCCTCACGAACCTTGCTGATAGTAGGCATCTTGAAGAAGCCCGGGCGCGAAGCCACACCACAAGTTGGGGTCATCATCATTATGTCACGGCCGCCGAACTGACGCACCAATCGTGCGCTGGCGTTCGCTGAAATTCAGCGCCGTTCACCCACGTTTATTAGGCAAAAGTTGGGCACCAAGGCTAAACGCGGGCGCTGAAATGTATTTAAGTCATTGATTTTATTGGCGCTCCCTAGGGGAGTCGAACCCCTGTTTTCGCCGTGAGAGGGCGACGTCCTGGGCCACTAGACGAAGGGAGCTGGTGGCGAGCGGTTTCTATAGACGGGTGGGTCACGCGCCGCAAGGCAAAGGCGGGTGCGGCGCGAATATAAAATCCACAAGTGCTATTCGGCGGCGCTGGTGTGCGCCTGCGTTGAAGGCGCGGAGGGCTTTCGGGGCTCGGCGGCAGGGGCTTTCTGCATCTCCGAAATCCGGGCAATTTCCTGGCCGATTTCAGAGATGGCCTTGCGCAGGGCGGGAAAGTCCGAATGGGCGGCTTCAACCGGTTTAAGTGGGAAGGGGATGGGAGCTTCGTCCGCAGATTTACCGGAACTGGCGCTTAGCTTGCGAATTTCCTCCCGCTGGCTGGCGATCTCGCTGCGGAAATTTTCGTTTTCGCGGCGCTGGGCGTCGAGCGCGCCTTCCAGCGCTGCCTTGCTGGCGCGCGCCAGCTCTGCTTCCTGTGCGGCCTTGTTTTCGAGCGCTTTCAGCGCTTCGTCGTGCACGCCAATTTGTGCGGCAAAATCCCTGACCTTTTTGCGTTCGCCTTCGAGCAGGCGCAAGGCATCGGCATTTTCGGACGCCAGGCGGGTCTTTTCTTTTTCAAGCATTCGTATTTGCCCGTTCAACTCTTCGACCGTCCGGCCCAGAGCCTCGAACTCAAGCTGCAGCGCCTCGCGCCGGGCCTGGACGTTGCGCGCATCGAAGCGGAATTGATCGCGCTCCAATGTCAGGAGATCGCGGGACGAATGGGCCTCACTGAGTTCAATGCGCAAGCCGGACAGGTCCCGCTGCAGCGCTTCCAGGTCGGCCTCACGCCCTGCGAGTTGGGTCTCGAGCCCGGCGATGGATGTGCGCTGTTCGTTGGACTGGGTGGTAAGAGCTTCATGGCGCGTAGAGAGTTCAGCAAGCGCAAGCCCGCGACGTTCCAATGCGCTTTCGACGTCGTAAAGCTGTTTGGCGGTTGTGGAGAGTTCCGCCTCGGCCTGTGCAATGGCGCGAGTGGCGGTTTCCAGCAAACTGGCGGTTTCGGCGCTTTCCCGGCGCGTGGCGGCGAGATCCTCAGCCAGGGTGACGCCCTGAATCATGCGTTTGCCAAGCTCGATCTTATCCTGGCTGCGGCCGGCCTCGGTGCTTTCCAGCCGTTGTTCGAGGCGGCGCTGATCGGCGGCGAATTCTGCGCGCAACTGGTCGCGTTCCGCCACGATTTCCGCCATCGACAGGGGCATCTGCATTTCCAGGCGGCGCTTGGATAATGTCATCGCCCGGCGCCAGAAGGCCGGCAAAAACAGAAGCGTCAGCAATCCTGCGGACAGGAAGCCCAACGCGAATATCATGATCTGTTCGATGAACACAGGTAGCCAGTCCTGAACTGCAGGTCGCCGGACAATGCCACGGGGCGGCAGGGAAAGCAAAGCCGCGCCGCCGTTTTGGGGGCGTTTTGCTGATCAAATAGCGGTAAAGTTACCGTTCATGGCCAGGGTTTCCGCCCGCCGGAATCTCAGAACGGGTTCCAGGTCGATTTATTGGTGAATTTCAGATAGCCGAGATTCACGCCAAGACGTGCGCCAATGCCTGAGCGGATGGGAACAACCACGACATCATCGGCTGTCAGGGCGGTGAACCCGAAGCCGCCGACCAGATAGGCCGAGCCATCCAAACCACCATATCGACGATAAATCGCGTTCACGGCGGGCAGATTGTAAACCAGCATCATGGTGCGATCGCCATCTGCGCCGGCATCAAAGCCGATGGACGGGCCCTGCCAGAATATGCGCTGGTCACCCGCGTTGCGGGTGTACATGCTGCCTTCACCATAGCGTGCGCCCGCGACGAAGGCGCCGGAGGCCTCCTGGCCGAGAATATAGGCATTGGGCTGGCCCCAGCGGCGGGTGGCTTCCTCAACCACCTGGGCAAGGCCGCGCGAGACTGTGCCGAAAAAGCGGTGGCCACTGTCGACCAATTGTTCGGGCGCGAATTTTTGCGGCCTCTCCTGATAGGCCAGTGCGCCAGCTGCTGGCAGGAACAGGCCTGCGGTCAGGCCGCCGCCGATCCCCTGAATAATTTGTCTGCGGGATAGTCCGCTCATCGCATTTCCCTCGTGAAGTGCTGCATTTCGCAGGTCCGCCCTCCGGCGTTGCTCCAAACTGCGGGCCAATCTTGGCCGCCATATGGCGCGGTTCTGGCCGGATCGCGACAGCTCGATCTGCCCGTCAGCATCATCCAACTAGGTTAACGGGACGTTGATATCGGGCCGATTGACCCATCAATCAAATACAGAACGCTCTGCCAGCTATAGCGATACAGCGTAGATTCCCCATCTTGCGCTCTCAGGACGCAAACATTGCTTTGCAAGGCTCTATCCAATCTCTATCTTCTATATCGTATGTTGGCTTGGTCCGATTCGTGGGCATTCCATTGTCTGGACCGTAAGTTTTGCGCGTAGAGTCAGCGTTTCCATCAATCCAACTCTTCGTCGCGGGAAATAATATGCCGGCTGTTGAACTTGATTCGCTCGATCTTGCGGCTCTGCTTTGCTCCAAGGTATGCCATGATGTGATCAGCCCTGTCGGGGCCATTGTGAATGGGCTCGAACTTCTCGAAGAAGAGCGCGACGCGGACATGCGGGAGGAAGCGCTCAAGCTGGTTCAGCGCAGCGCCAAGACGGCTTCTTCCAAATTGCAATTCTGCCGCCTGGCGTTCGGCGCGGCCGGTTCAGCGGGCGCATCTATCGACACGGGCGATGCCGAACAGGTTGCCCGCAGCCTTCTTTCAGATGACCGCACGAAGATGGAATGGAACGCGGCGCGCCTGCTGTTGCCCAAGAACAAGGTCAAATTGTTGCTCAATATGCTGAGCATAGCGGCGGCTGCCATTCCGCGCGGCGGGGTGATCGAGGTCTTCATCACGGGCGATGGCGAAACCACTGAACTCAAGGTGATGAGCCGTGGCACCCATGTGCGCCTTGCAAACACAATTGTGAACCTTCTGGCAGGTGATCCGGAGGGCGGAACGGTGGATGCGCACGGCATCCAAGCCTATTACACAGGTCTCGTCGCGAAGGCGACAAACATGAGCATTGGCATCGAATCTTCGCCCGAAGGGGTAATAATTGCTGCCAAGCCGCTCGCAGCAGAGTGATTTCAGCGCTTCTTCAAGGCTCCCTTAACCCTTCTTGTGCATGGTGATGGTTCCTGCGCGCCAAAAGTTGGCGCGCTTCGCGGGCCTCTCATGGACGAATTGCTGAACGATTTTCTCGCAGAGACGGCCGATCATCTGGAGCAGGTCGGCTCGCAGATCGTCCATTTCGAGCGCGATCCGTCGGACCGTTCGGCCATCGCGAACATATTCCGTCTTGTTCATACCATTAAAGGCACATGCGGTTTTCTTGAACTTGCCCGCCTTGAACGGGTTGCCCATGCGGCCGAAACATTGATCAGCCAGGTTCGCGATCAGGGCCGGGCTGAGACCGCTCATGTGACGCTGATCCTGACCTCGATCGATCGCATCAGGTTGATTCTCAATACTCTGGAAGCCAACGGCCAGGAACCCGAAGGTGACGACAGTGATCTGATCGCGGCGCTGGAAACCGCTGCTGGAGGCGAAAGCAGCCTGGCTCAAGACCGGCCGGAAACAGTTCCGGCGCCGCCGGCAGTGCCTGCCTTTGCCGTACATGAGCGGGCCGCTGAAGGCCTGGACGACCAGATTCTCAATTCTCCCGCGGCCCTTGAAGGCGAGCGTCCGTCCCTGCAGGCTGTGGCAACGCGTGAGCCCTCCAGCATTCGTGTCGCCGTGGGAACGCTTGAGCGAATCATGCGGCTCGTATCCGAGCTTGTCCTGACCCGCAATCAGCTTCTGGAAATTGTTCGCAGTCAGCCGAACGAAGAACTTACGGGGCCGCTGCAACGCCTGTCGAGCGTCACAAGCGATCTACAGGATGGCGTTATGCATGCCCGCATGCAGCCCATCGAGCGCCTGTTCGGCCCGTTGCCGCGCATGATCCGCGATCTCGCACACGACCTGGGCAAGAAGGCCGAGTTGATCGTCGATGGCTCTGATACCGAACTCGACCGTCAGATGATCGATTTATTGCGCGATCCGCTGACCCATATCATCAGGAATTGTCTGGATCACGGGATCGAGAGTCCGGAACATCGTGTCGCTGCCGGCAAATCTGACAACGGCACCATTAATATCTCTGCGTCTCACGAAGCTGGGCATATTTCGATCCGCATTGCCGATGATGGACGCGGCCTTGACGTGCAGAGGATTCGAGAGAAGGCCCTGACACTTGGCCTCGTATCGGAAGAAGACCTTGCCCGGATGGGCAATGACGAACTTTGCCGTTACATCTTCTCGCCCGGGTTCTCTACAGCCAAACAGGTCACTAACGTTTCAGGCCGCGGTATCGGTATGGACGTGGTGCGCGAAAATATAGAATCCATTGGCGGCTCCGTTTCGCTTTCAACTTCGCCTGGGCGCGGCACGACGTTCCTTTTGAAAGTGCCGTTGACACTCGCGATTGCGCCTGCGCTGATCTTCGAGATCGGCGGCCAGCGTTATGCCATCGCGCAACATGCAGTCGTGGAAGCGGTGTCGTGCGGGCTTAATGGCCAGAGCCGCATACAGTTCGCGCAAGGCGCGCCAATGCTCGAGTTGCGCGATCAATTGATACCTGTCGCCGATATGCGCATGATCTTCGGACTCGAGCCGTCCAATAATCCTAACGATGCGCTGGCTGTCGTGGTCAGAACCGGGGTCGCGACCTTTGCGATGATGGTCGATAACGTAGCTGATGTGCAGGAAATTGTCGTCAAGCCGCTTGATCGCACACTGGCTCACCTTGGCATTTATGCGGGCAGCACTATTTTGGGCGATGGTTCGGTTGTGCTGATCCTTAATACCAATGGATTAGCAGGACGCCTGGGTCTTGATGGCTCCAATCAATTCCGGGTTGATACTTCCCAGCAGGATTTGCCGCCGGAAAAGACAGCGACGAGCCTCATACTGTTCAGGGCCGGCAGCGGTTCGCTGAAAGTCCTGCCGCTGTCGCTTATTTCGCGCATCGAAAGTATCAAGCGCAGTGAAATCTCCACTGCCGATGGCCAGCTTGTCGTGGCCCATCGCGGCGCGTTGATGCCATTGATCCCGCTTGGCAATGTCGTTGATGCTCATAATCAGCTCATCGATCCGGCCATTGAAAACTGGCCCGTTCTTGTCGTTGGTGTTGGCGGTGAGCCGATGGGGCTGCTGGTGAGTGAAATCGTCGACATTGTCGAAACATTCCTTGATATCGACATAGCCGGCGTGACGTCTGACGTGATCGGTTCGGCGACAATCAGAGGCGAGGCTGCCGAAGTTCTTGACCTTGCGCATTACATGAAAATAGCGCGTCCCGGCGCCTTCGAGCGTGGTCACGCCAAGCGTTTTCGCGTGATGCTGGTGGATGACAAGTTGTTTTTCCGGGACCTGCTTGCGCCGATTATATCTGCCGCCGGGTACGAAGTTACAACCATCGGATCAGGCCAGGAAGGTCTGGCCGTATTGAAGCGTGGCGTGAATTTCGACATCATTGTTACGGACGTGGATATGCCCGATATGGACGGGTACAGTTTTGCCCGGGCGTTGCACGACAATCCGCGCACGCGTGATGTTCCCGTTATCGCGCTGGATGCACACGCCGGCCATTCTGTGCTTGAGGCGGCAAATCGCGCCGGTATGCGCGGAGCCGTGGGAAAATTTGACCGGCAGGGATTGTTGAACGCTTTGCGGAGCGTGCTGGAAGCGTCAGCCTTTACGTCGTCTGCCCTGGAACAAAGGGTGTCGGGGGAGAAAGCGGCATGAACCGCCCTGAAATCGAACGTAGCCGCACATCGCGAGGGCCGCAGAAATCCGAGCCCGAACGCATAGTGGTGTTCACCGTGATTATTGACGGCGAAAGGTTTGGGCTGCCTATCAATTGTGTGCGGACGATCTTCCGTCCCAATGCAATCACTGAAGTTCCGCTGGCACCTGCGCGCATGATCGGACTCATCAATCTTCGCGGCCATGTCGTGACTGCGATCTGTATGCGTACGGCGCTTGGATTGCCGCGCAGAAACGCCAGCGATTCTCTGATGGTCGCCGTAGAACATGATGGGGAGGGCTTTGCGCTGGCGGTCGACAATGTCGGCGACGTCGCCGAACTCAGCGAAGCTGATCGCATTTCGATGCCGGCGATGATTTCGCCGTCGCGCCGGGCCATGACGACAGCCGTCTATCGTATGCAAAATTCGATCATACCCCTGCTGAACATCGAAGTTCTGCTTGGGGCAGAAAACCAGCCAGTTGCTGCGTAACACGCACAAAGCGGAGATTGAGTGATGAAACAAGTGCTGATCGTAGATGACTCAACAGTTATTCGCAAAGTCGCCCGCCGAATTCTCGAGAGCTTCAATCTCCAGGTGACCGAAGCCGAGGACGGCCGCCGCGGCATGGCCGCGTGCTCTTTCCTTATGCCGGACGCCATCCTGCTTGACTGGAATATGCCCGTCATGGACGGTTTCGAATTCCTGCGCGAATTGCGCAAGATGCCCGGCGGCGCCAAACCCAAAGTGGTTTTCTGCACTACGGAAAACGACATTTCGCATATCGCGCGCGCCATGCACGCCGGCGCCGATGAATATATCATGAAGCCATTCGACAAGGATATTGTTCGTTCAAAGTTCGCGGAAATCGGAATCTGTTGATTTACTGATTAGTTATTGACTCGGGCGGGTCATAATTGCTGAAGGCGGGCAATATGGTGGAGTTTACGCGAGAGAGTTCCAGCCTGGCGCATTTGGCCAGAGATATGCAAAATGCAGTACGGCCCAGGTCGATGCGCCGCCCTGAGGCGATCGTTGTGGCAGCTTCGACTGGCGGGCCACAGGCGCTTGCGACGCTATTCAGCGAGCTGGGCAAAATGATTAGTTCAGTGCCTGTATATGTCGTCCTGCATATGCCTGAACATTTCACGGATGTCGTGACCGCGCAGATCGAGCGTATGTCCGGCTGCGTCACGCGTGCGCCGAAAGATGGTGAGGTGGCAAAGTGCGGGCATATCTACTTTGCGCCGGGAAGCCGTCATCTTGCTCTTGTGCAGGCCGGCCCTTCTGTTTCCATGCGGCTGGATGCCGGTCCGGCCATTAATTTCTGCCGCCCCTCTGCGGATAAATTGTTTAGTTCTGCCGCGGAAGTATATGGCCGGTCGCTGATTGGTATTGTCCTGAGCGGAATGGGGAGCGATGGCTGCATTGGCGCGGCGAAAATTGTGGAAACCGGAGGCGTGGTGGTTGCCCAGGACAAGGAAACCAGTGCGGTCTGGGGCATGCCCGCGGCGGTTGTCGAGGCGGGCCTTGCCAGCCACGTGCTGCCCATCGATTGGATAGCCGGACATGTCGGCCGTCTCCTGAAGGGCGAAAGCGCGGGAGTTGCCGCATGAAGAACCGTCTGGAAAGGTTTCGCGCGTTCATAGCGGCGCAAACTGGAATCGTGCTGGAAGCAGACCGCGACTATATGGTCGATACACGCTTGCTGCCGGTGATGCGCGCCAACAAAATTACGTCTCTCGATATCTTGCTTGATCAAGCTATGGCGGGAACCAATCCTTCTCTCACCCAGTCGGTGATTGAGGCCATGTTGACCTGCGAGACATTCTTCTTCCGTGACCGTCCAGTATTTCAGGTCTTCCGGGAGGAGATTCTGCCCGAGATGATCGAAGCGCGCCAGAGTACGCGATGCCTGCGCATCTGGTGTGCGGCGGCATCCACTGGCCAGGAGCCCTATTCCCTCGCGATGATTCTCGACGAGAACGCTGCCGCGCTCAAGGGCTGGCAGGTCGAAATCATCGCGACTGATATTTCTTCTATGGCATTGGAGACGGCGCGGTCCGGTCTTTACAATCAGTTTGAGGTTCAAAGGGGATTGCCGGTAGCTTTGCTGCTGCGGTATTTCGTGCGCGAGCAGGAACGCTGGAGGATTGCCGAACATCTGCGCTCACGTGTTGAATTCAAGCAATTGAACTTGAAACAGGATTTCAAGTCCATGGGAGAGTTTGACATCATCTTCTGCCGGAACGTGCTGATGTATTTCGACCCCGACACCAAACGGCATATTCTCGGCCGGATGTCACAATCGGTGGCCGATGGTGGTTGGTTGATTCTCGGCGCAACAGAAAATACGTCCGGACTGGCAAAAGAACTTGCCCCGGATTTGCGTGTGCCGGCTGGCTATCGTCCGCGCCATCACGCTTTGGCCAGCTCGCGGATTGTCAGCCGGATGTCCGTGAGGGTTTAATCTTAAAGACGATGAAGCTTGCCGCATCGTCTTTCGCAAGCGGTGAATACGCCGGAAGTTTTTAATTGACCTATTGGTCAAACAAGACTGCCCTTGGGATAATTTCAAAGAACTGCGGCTTGAAGCGCGCGCTTCGACGATTGCGGGGAAGCCCGCTTTTCATCTGCAGACTATGCGCCATTGTGTGACCCGCTTTTCCCGGCGGCGTTCGAAATATTTGGGATTGCTTGCCTGTTGGTGCGAATTCTCACGGACACGCGCGATCTACCGCGTCTAAAGAGGGGCGAATGCCGGGCATTCTGTCCGCCAGTTCAGGCCTGCATCGAGGCGCATCATGCCGTTGATTGAACTTCAAACGCCACTTTCAAAATCTGAATGCGAGAAGCGTTTGCGTGAGCGGATTCACGGTCCTCTGGAGACGTATTCATCGGTCTATGGCAAGGTTTCCGGCCCGGAGTTCTGGATCGAACAGCGCACCGGTTATCGCAACTCGTTCAAAACGAGGCTCCGCGGCGATGTGGTTCAAAGGCCCGATGGCGTGCTCATTCGATGCCGGGTGGGCCTGCCGCCTATTCTGTTTGCATGCATTGCCGCGTGGTTTGTGATTTTGTCGCTGGCAACCTTTTTCATATGGCTGATTCAATTCAAGGTTCCCGCAGCCCTCCCAGTTATGCTGGCAGCGAGCGGAGCGCTTTTCGCATTCGGGCGGTTTGCAGCCAAAGACGAAAGTGAAAACCTGGTCCGTTTTATCTGCGAAAACCTCCAAGCGGCTAGCTGCGGGAGCAGTAAGGGTTAAAGTCCTGCGGCATCAATAATATGAGCCACCTAAATCGGTTCGTGGAGGAAGCAGCGATGAAAAATTCAGGTAAATGTTCCAAATGCCAATCAAATGGCATTATGCATGTTCCCGCCTTACGGCAACTTTACGGTGGCGGAAATATCATCGAGCTTCGGCCTTCGGGAAAGTGGCTCAGCTGGGAGGCGCCAGTTATGGTTTCACGCTATGTGTGCGACAAATGTGGCTTCTGCGAGGAGTGGATCGATAACGCTGGAGATATTGCAAAGCTGAAAAAGTTGTTTGGCGGATAGGCAACTTGCGTGACAATTGTGGCGCCATTTCAGAAGCGTTGGACTGTTTATCTATTTTATTTTTAGTAATAAAAAAGCCCCGCATATTGCGAGGCTCTTGAACTTTGTCTCAGGGCCGGTCAGGCCGGTACGCGTTCGTCCGCTTCTGACGGTTCACGCAGCACATAGCCGCGGCCCCATACGGTTTCGATATAATTGCGGCCCTGGCTGGCGTTGGCGAGCTTCTTGCGCAATTTGCAGATGAAAACGTCGATGATTTTTAGTTCAGGCTCGTCCATGCCTCCGTAGAGATGGTTGAGGAACATTTCCTTGGTGAGCGTTGTGCCCTTGCGCAGGGAGAGCAGCTCAAGCATCTGATATTCCTTGCCCGTCAGATGAACCCGGGCGCCGGAAACTTCGACCGTCTTCTGATCGAGATTGACGATGAGGTCGCCTGTCGTAATGACCGACTGGGCATGGCCCTTGGAGCGGCGGACGATGGCATGGATGCGGGCGACAAGTTCGTCCTTATGGAACGGTTTTGTCAGGTAGTCGTCGGCGCCGAAGCCGAGGCCCTTTACCTTGTCTTCTATGCCAGCGAGGCCGGAAAGAATCAAAATCGGGGTTTTGACTTTTGCCACGCGAAGCGTGCGCAAAACCTCGTATCCCGACATGTCCGGGAGATTGAGGTCCAGTAGTATGATGTCGTAGTCATACAATTTGCCCAGATCGACGCCTTCTTCACCGAGATCCGTCGTATAGACGTTGAAATTCTCGGATTTGAGCATCAGTTCGATGCTCTGGGCTGTCGCGCTATCGTCTTCGATCAGTAGTACGCGCATGTGTGGTCCCCAACTTGCCCCGTGTGCTTTGACTGCGGTACCCACGCTCGCGTCAGGTCACGGACAATCAGCAATCTGTCCCGGTTATGGCCCGGTCGTTGCCAGCGTCGTAACGTTAACGAAGAATGGTTAACAAACTCTGATTCACCGTGACAAGAGGCTGAATGAATCTTGGAGGATTTATTTCAGCTTACATTTTGTTTGCGCCTGCGGGACGCCTGCCAGTTCGTGTTTTTACGCCGCCGGACCGGTTCCAAGCCAGGAATCGCTCCCGGAATCCAACCGGATGGCAAGTTCCGAATCACTTTTCAATCTAAACCATCTTTTTGTCCGGCCGGGAATTGTGGCGATATCGCCGGTTCCGGCCTTAACCCTTCAAACAAAGACGGCAGATCATTGTTCAATTGTTGGCAATACCTATTAAGAAATAGTTAACAAACGGATGCCAGGCGAAGCACAATCAGGCAAATAAAGGGATTGGTGTCCAAAAAAATTCACCACGCAGAGACGCTGGGTAAGGAAGGCGCAACTTCCTTCTGACATGGTGAATTTGTCTCGCGGAATTCTTAAATGGGTTGCAACCTGGTTGCAGCCGTGTGTTCAAGCTGCGTCTGGAGTATTGCGTTATGAAGTCGCGGGATACGCTTATCCGTCTCAAGAAGTTTCAGGCCGAAGAAAAGGGGCGGCGTGTCGCCCAGATCGAGGCGATGATCGCCGAATTCACCCGAATGATCGGTGATCTCGACCGGGAAATCGCTGTCGAGGAGCAACGATCCGGCAATTCCGATCCGTCGCATTTTGCCTATTCGACTTATGCCCGGGCCTCTCGTGGCCGTCGCGATAATCTGCAAAATTCGATTGCGGAATTGCGCGACCAGGCTGAGGAAGCCAGGTCCCTGCATGCGGACGCCGTCGATGAACTTAAGAAAGCTGAAAATCTAGAAGGCCGCGAAAAGGCCCTCGAACGTATGCCGGAAATTCTGCGTCCTGATATGGACGTGATGGCCTTGCGTCCGGCCCGGGTCTGATTTCTCCTCTAAATTCCAAAAAGGCGCGCTGCGGATGGAGCCTGCGGCGCGCTTTTTTATTGCGGAAAGGTTTGTGGAACGCTCGACCGGAAATTGGGCGACTTAGTCTACTGCATCTTCAATTTCAAAAGCCGTTCATCTAATTCCAGCGATAAGCGCATGTGCAAAAGCCGGACTCAGGCAGCCGGACAAGCCAGCGTTCTCATGTTGGAGGGTTCAGATGAATCTCAATCGCCGTTCGTTCTTTGGAGTCGCCGTTGCCTCGCCGTTCGCGGCAAAGGAAGCTGCGCTGAAGGCGATCGAAACCGCGTCAACCATGCAGTCCAGCGGTATTAGCTACCACAATGACTCCCTTTACACGGGCATTTCGACATCCAGCGTTAATGGCCCGATGCGCAGCCTGTGGGACGCAATCCGCGACATGGGCGTTCCAGACTGGAAACGTGAGGACCTGCGCGAGGATTCCCGCCGTAGCCGGACGCTCGATCCGGATCTCGCGGCTATGAAAAGTTTTTCACTCAGCACAAAGATGCGTATGCAATGGCAGCGGAACTACGGTCTGTTGATTGACCGCGCCCTGCGCCAGACGCAGATGGAACGGGTCAAGCGGGCCTTTTTCGAGGCCAATCCGGACGTTTCGGAATATTGAAATCGTATCTGTGGAGTCTATTGCGGGCGCTGGCGACGGCTGGCACCCGCGTTGGCTTCAATGCGGTGACTTATCCGTAAGTTTTGGGGTTGCAATGCATGCCTCGCCTGTGGTCCAAAGCTTCTGTTACCAATGCGGAGGGCGTTGGCAGCGAACAAGAAAAGTGCCGTATCGCCCTGCGATCGCGGCCCCAGAACTGGCCGGGTCAAGATGAAACGTCTGCTGGATTTCTTTTGGCCAGTCGTCGGCCTTGTGGCCGTCGTTTGGTCTGTGCGTCTTCTATATAGCAAGCTCGTTGCCGAGGCGGCCAGCGATCCCGCGATTGCAAAAATTCTGGAAGAAGGCGGTCTTTGGAGCGATATCAAGACAGTTGCGGCGGGAATTGGCCATAAACTGGCAGGCATTCCCATTGAATCCTATGTGATGGTGGGGGCTTCGACGCTCGTCGCCTATTGGGCACTGGCCTGGTATGATCGGATTGCGCTGACGCATCTGAACAAGGCCCGGGGAATTTCGTGGGCCTATGTCGCCTGTTGTTCCTTCGTGACCTATGCGCTGTCACACAATATTGGCGCTTCGGTGTTTTCGGGTGGTATGGTCCGTCTGCGCGCTTATACCGCCAAAGGATTGACAGCAGCGGAAGTCGCTGTTCTAGTTGCGCTTTGCTCGTTCACATTTGGTTTTGGAACGCTATTGCTCCTGGGCATTGTCCTCGTCTATGAACCGCATATTCTGGCGCCATTGGGGAAAATGTCTCATTGGTTCACGATCAGCGAAACAACAGCTCGTCTGACCGGCATAGCCATGCTTGCGTTCTGCGCGCTTTACACGATTGGCGCATGGCGTGGATTCAAGCCTCTGAAAATAAAATCATTCGAGCTAGTTTATCCTACGATGTCTGTCGTGATGAGGCAGTATATTGCGGCGCCGATGGAGCTGATCGGGGCGGCTGGTATCATCTACTTCGCCCTGCCTGCGGAAGGAAATCCGGGTTTTATGGTGGTGCTCGGTGCGTTCCTGCTGTCGTTTTCCGCCGGTCTGTTGTCACAGGTTCCCGGTGGCGTAGGAGTCATGGAAGCCGTATTTCTGGCTGTCATGCCCGGGATTCCTGCCTCGTCTGTGTTCGCCGCACTTTTGATCTGGCGGCTTTTTTACCTGATCCTTCCGCTGGCGCTGTCAATTCCGGTCATTCTCTTTTTTGAGAAATCGCAGCTCGGGAAATCGACCAAGGACCTGCCGCCGCCCCCGTTTGGGCATTAGGGGGCTACGGAACGCGAAAAGCCGGCCCTGTTGGGCCGGCTTCCGGGAACCAGGTTTGGAGGGGCCTGGAGGAAATCTTTTTCAGAGCCTGTATTGCTGAATACGCGTGGTGCGCAATCCGGCAAGGCCATGCTGGTCAATGGAAGCCTGCCAGCTCAGGAATTCGTCGACCGTCAGTGTATAACGGCTGCAGGCCTCATCAAGCGAAAGGAGCCCGCCGCGCACCGCAGCGACTACCTCGGCCTTTCGGCGGATCACCCATCGCCGCGTGGACGTCGGCGGCAGATCGGCGATTGTCAGGGGGCTTCCATCTGGTCCGATGACGTATTTGACCCTCGGACGATGAGACTCACTCATGTTACTCACTCACTTTACTTGGCAACAAACCATGGATTGAGAGTAATCGCGGTCACTTAACATTCACCTAAACGAGGCCTTACGCCGAATGCCAAAAAAGCGCCTTAAATAGGTGTGTTTATTGACAAACCCTTTCAATTCGGGGTTTCTTCGTATTCGATCGGGACAGAGGGAAGGCATGCGTTAACCATAACTGGAATGCCGCCGAATAGCCGCCGCAAGGCTGCCTCAATTCGATCCGGAATTTGGACCCCGGCTTTGGCCAAGGTTGCATTTGGTCCGGGAATGGTTTTCAGCTTCTCAACACAAACCTTGGGCCATGCCCGCCAGATTGATCCTATGACCCATTCGACGTTGACTTCCGCCAAACGGCCCGGCCTTGCACCCGTTTTTCCCACGGGCAGCCTGGGGCTGCGCAAGCCTGTCGCCGCTACGCGGGTGGTCGTGGCCATGTCAGGCGGCGTCGATTCTTCGGTTGTAGCAGCTCTGCTTCATCAAGAGGGGTATGAAGTCATCGGTGTGACGCTGCAGCTGTACGACCATGGGGCGGCGACGCATCGCAAGGGCGCCTGCTGCGCGGGGCAGGATATTCACGATGCGCGCCGGGTCGCCGAGCGCCTGGGCATTCCCCATTACGTCCTGGACTATGAATCCCGCTTTCGGGACAAGGTGATGAACGCCTTTGCCCAGTCCTATGCCGATGGCGAAACACCAATCCCGTGCGTCGCCTGCAACCAGCATATCAAGTTTGCGGACCTCTTTGATACCGCGCGGGAACTGGGCGCAGACGTGCTGGCGACCGGTCATTACATTTCTTCGCGCGAGTTGCCCGATGGCGGGCGGGGGCTATTTCGCGCGACCGATCCCGATCGCGACCAGAGCTATTTCCTTTATGCAACGACCCGCGCGCAGCTGGATATGTTGCGGTTTCCACTGGGTGACCTGCCGAAAAGCCGTGTGCGCGAACTGGCGCGCGAGTTTGGCCTGGCAGTCGCCGACAAGGCAGACAGTCAGGACATCTGCTTCGTACCGTCGGGCAAGTACGCCGATGTGATCGAACGGTTGCGGCCCGGGGCAGCCGAGCCTGGCGACATCGTACATGTGGACGGTCGGGTATTAGGCCGCCATCGCGGCATCATCCATTACACGATTGGCCAGCGAAAGGGCCTGGGGCTGACCGACAATGCGGCTACCCACGGCGAACCGCTCTATGTTATAAAGCTGGATGCTGCCGCCAGCCGCGTGATCGTAGGTTCCCGCGAAGCGCTCGAAACGCAGCGCATCTCGTTGCGCGATATCAACTGGATCGGCGAGAAGTCATTTGCGGATATACCTCCGCAAGGGTTAGAGATTGCTGTGCGGACGCGTTCCACACGCCCGCCGGCGCTGGCGCGGCTTCTGCCTGATGGCAGGACGGCCAAAGTAGAATTGTTTGTTCCGGAGACCGGTGTGTCGCCCGGGCAGGCATGTGTGTTTTACGAGTCTATCGATGCTGACGCCCGTGTTCTGGGCGGGGGCACGATCTGCCTACCTGCTGGTGAGTCATGAGTGTTCACGAGAAAAGTTCTGCGGACATCACCCACGCCCATGTGGAAGACGCCTATGCGCGCTGGGCCCCGGTTTACGACCGTGTATTCACATTCGTGATGAAACCTGGCCGGCTCGCAGCGGCTGGCGCGGTCAACCGGGCCGGCGGCAGGGTTCTCGATGTGGGCGTTGGCACGGGGCTCGAATTGCCCATGTTCACAGGCGCGGCAAAGATCGTCGGGGTGGATCTCTCCGAACCGATGCTGGAAATCGCTAAAAAACGTGTAGCCGAGGAAGGCCTCCAGAATGTGGAAGACCTCCTGGTCATGGACGCGATGAATTTGACATTTGCAGACGCCAGCTTCGACGTAGCCGTTGCGCCTTTCGTGATCACCACCGTGCCCGACCCGGCCCGCACGATGGATGAGATGGCCCGTGTGGTGAAGCCGGGCGGTGAGATTATCATCGTCAATCACATAGGGGCGGAAAGCGGGCCGATCTCATGGATCGAGGCTTTTATGGCCAAGCGCGCCAGCAAACTCGGCTGGCGGCCGCAGTTCTCCTGGGACATCATTGGAGACTGGATCGCATCTCGTCCGGATCTCGAACTCATCGAACGTGAAACGCTCGCGCCCATGGGCTTGTTTGCGCTCATCCGGATCAAGCGGAAATAAACGGCGGTTTTCTCCTCGCTTTCCTTGACACCCTCGTCCCCTCTCCCCTATATCGCGCTGCCTGCGGGTTCGGTCGTTTCGTCCAGCCCAAAGTGTGTGGCGGGGTAGCTCAGCTGGTTAGAGCACGGGAATCATAATCCTGGGGTCGGGGGTTCGAGTCCCTCTCCCGCTACCATTCAACGGCGGGCGCACTATTCAGTCAGACCGGGAGTTTGTTGTGGCCGCTACGCAGGCAGACATATTGCGCGCGCTGGAGAGCGTGGCCCTTCCCGACGGAAAAACTTTGCCGCAATCGGGCCGCCTCAGCGATGTCATGGTGCGCGACGGCAAGGTGATTTTTGCGATCACTGTCGAATCTTCCGAGGTCAACACGCTTGAGCCAGTGCGGTTGGCTGCGGAGCGGGCGGTCAAGACTGTTGCGGGTGTGACGCAGGTTCTTGTTGGCCTCACTGGCGAACGGCCGCAGGGGTCTTCGCGGCCCGCGCCTGCCGCGGCGCGTCCGGCGCAAACCGAGCAACGGATTTCGAGCGCTCCCAAGGCCGTGAATCAGCAGCTCGCATTTCCCAATATCAAGCACATCATCGCGGTTGCCTCTGGCAAGGGCGGCGTCGGCAAGTCGACGACCTCCGCCAATCTGGCGATCTCGCTGGGCGCGCTGGGACTGAAAGTGGGCATGCTCGATGCCGATATTTACGGCCCTTCGCAGCCCAAATTGTTTGGCCTTGCCGGTAAGCCGCGCGTATCTGCCGATCGCAAGATCGAGCCGCACGAGCGTTATGGCGTGAAGGTGATGTCGATCGGCTTTCTCGTCGATGAAGATCAGGCGATGATCTGGCGCGGGCCGATGGTGATGTCGGCGCTGACGCAAATGTTGCGTGATGTGAACTGGGGCGAACTCGATGTGCTTGTCATCGACATGCCGCCGGGCACAGGCGATGCGCAATTGACCATTGCACAACAGACGCCGTTGGCGGGCGCTGTGATTGTTTCGACGCCGCAGGATCTGGCGCTGATCGATGCGCGCCGTGGTGTGGCGATGTTCCAGAAGGTGAATGTGCCAGTGCTTGGCATCGTCGAGAACATGGCGTCATTCTGCTGCCCGAATTGCAATCACATCACGCCGATTTTCGGACATGGCGGAGCGAAGCTCGAAGCAGAAAAAACGGGTGTACGGTTTCTGGGCGAAGTGCCGTTACATATGGACATCCGCACGACATCTGACGACGGCCGGCCGGTTGCGGCCTCCAATCCCGATGGCGTGCACGCAAAGGCCTATCTCGCCATTGCTGAGCAGGTGAAGGCATTGCTGATGAGCGGCGCGAAGTCGCGCGCGGCGCCGAAAATCGTGATCGAATAAGCGAGCGGCCTGAAGCATGGGCAAGCTCATCGCGGCGCAAATTTAGACTCTCTCGGATCGGCTGGCGTTTTTTGTGAACCGGTGCCCGATTTTTGCTCGCCGGCAGGTTGTCCCTGCGTATCCGGCACGTGATTCATTGATATCTGCAAATTATTTTGAAACGGGGAATGGACTGCCGGGGCTGGTAGTGCCAGTCTAGGGGACTTCAAAAGACGCACCTCGAATTGAGGGCGATGACACCCGGGAGGACAGATTGCAGCGCAGCACGGTAAATATCGCGGGATGCGAGATCGAAGTTCATGAAGAGGGCAGCGGCGCACCGCTCCTCTATCTGCATCCCGGCGGGGGCTTTCGCCCGACTGACGCTTTCATTCCGCTGCTGGCAGCGAAGCGGCGTTTGATCTGCCCTTCGCATCCGGGCTTCGGACGTTCGGCCTTGCCGGACTGGATCGACAGCGTTGATGACCTCGCACACATCTATCTTGAATTGATGGATCACTACGGCATCGCCAAAACCGATATTCTCGGCGCTTCCATCGGCGGCTGGATCACGGCGGAAATGGCGACCAAGGCGCCAGAGCGTTTCAGCAAGATCGTGTTTGCAGGAGCCGTTGGTGTAAAAACCGGCCCGGCTGACAAGCTCGATATTCCCGATATTTTCGTGATGTCGCCCGCAGATGTGCCGAAGATCATGTTCCATGATCCCTCGAAATTTCCGTTTGATCCCTCAAAATTCACGGACGAGGAACTTTCCATTCAAGTGCGCAACCGGGAAACGCTGGCGCTCTATGTCTGGGAGCCCTACATGCACAATCCCAAGCTGCCGCACCGTTTGCAGCGCATCAAGGCGCCGACCCTGTTCCTGCGCGGAGGCAGCGATGGCCTTGTCAGCGCGGCCTATATGGACGCCTATGCGAAGCTTGTGCCGGGGGCCAAGACGCTCACCATTCCAGAAGCTGGACATGGTCCGCATCAGGAACAACCGCAGGCCTTCGCCAAGGCTGTTCTCGACTTTCTGGGCTGAGCCCAATCCGAAACCGTTTTAAACACATCCTGCGACAGGAGCAGAGCCATGCAAGCCTGGCACTTCAGTGAAACCGCTTATCCCTATCTTCCGCCCGCCGATTCATATCCTTCGATCCGCGTCTCGCTGCCCAACAAGAATTACGATCCGCAAAAAGGCGCGGCGCTGTATGATCGCTATCTGGAAGAATGGCAGATTGCCGATGAAGAAGGCCTGGAGATCATGCTCAACGAGCATCACCAGACCGCAACCTGCGTCGATCCCGCAGCGCCCCTGATGCTGGCTGCACTCGCGCGGCTGACCAAGCGGGCGCGGCTGCTCATTCTGGGCAATCCCATCGCCAATCGCCGCCAGCCTATTCGTGTGGCCGAGGAAATGGCGCTGATCGACGTGCTTTCAAAAGGCCGTCTGGAAGCGGGCTTTGTGCGCGGCGTGCCATATGAGATTTCGCCCGCCAACAGCAATCCGGTGCGCATGAACGAACGCTTCTGGGAGGCGCTCGACCTCATCTGCAAGGCCTGGCAGAATCACGATGGCCCCTTCAGCCATGAGGGCCGTTTCTTCCATCATCGCAACATCAACATCTGGCCGCGGCAATGGCAGGATCCGCATCCGCCGGTCTGGGTTTCGACAACAAGCACAAGCGGCGCTTACGAAGTTGGCGCGCATGGTTTCATCCAGGCGACCTTCCTCACGGGCTGGGACATAACGCGCAAGATTTTCGATTCCTATCGCAAGGGCTGGCGTGAAGCGGGCAGGGGGCAGGATATTCCCAATCACAGGCTCGCTTATGCGGCGCTGGTTTATGTTGGCGAGACCGAAAAGGAAGCCCATGAAGGTGCTGAAAAGCTGCTCTGGTATGTGACGGCCAACAAAGTTGCGCCGCAATATGCCAATCCTCCGGGCTATGTGCCTGTTGCCGCCAATGTGGCGATGATGCGGGGTGGGGAACATCCGCTCAGCGCCTTCGCCAAAGGCGCCAGCGTAGAGGCGGCTATTCGCGGTGGCTTCATGTTCGCGGGTACGCCCGAACAGGTTTATCAGCAGTTCAAGCGGCACAACGATTATGTCGGTGGATACGGCCACATTCTCAACATGGGTCAGGCTGGTTTCCTCGAGCATGAGGACACGGTGAAGGGCATTCGCAATTTCGCACGTCACGTTTATCCGCGACTGAAAGAGGATTTCCCGCACAGCCGGATTTCCGGTCAGCCCAGCGATCTGCCGGGCGAACCGCCTGAAAAATACATGCTGTACTCGTCCTCCACTGTGAAGATGGAGCGCAACGTAGGCGGGCAGCTTGGTTCTGCCGGCGCGCGTTGACGGAATTAAACGGGGAGGGAGCCTTGGCCAATTATCGCAGCCAATATGTCCGCGCGGGCGGCATCATGACGCACTATATCGAAGCTGGCGAAGGCTTCCCGCTTGTGCTGCTGCACAGCGGGGAATTCGGCGGCTGCTGTGAGCTGAGCTGGGAGCGCAATATCGATGCGCTCTCAAAACACTTTCGCGTCATCGCGCCGGACTGGGCGGGGTTCGGAAAGACGGAGAAAGTCTTTTCGTTCGATAATATGTATAATTACCGCATCGATCACATCACCCAATTCCTTCACACGCTTGGCATCAAGCGCGCGCATTTCATGGGTAATTCGATGGGTGGCACTGTGTTGCTGTCGACAATTGCGCGGAAGGATTGTCCGTGGCCGGTTGAGAAAGCCATCGTCATATCCGGCGGCGGCGATGTGCCTGATAACGACGCGAGGAAGATCTTGAATAGCTACGAGGGCGACCGCGATCATATGCGCAAGCTCGTCGAAGTCATGTTCAAGAACCCTGCAGTTTATAAGGATCAAGCCTATATCGACCGCAGGTATGAACTCTCTCGCGCGCCTGGTGCTTGGGAATGCACGGCGGCGGCGCGCTTCAAGGCGCCCTGGCGTGAACCCAGCGGCTTTGCCATGGCAAAGCCCGATTACTCGCCGGTCAAATGTCCGGTGTTTCTTGTGACGGGCGCGCTTGATCCCTTGCGCGCGCCGGGGTTCGGGCCAAAGCTGCACGCGGAAGTGCCGGGCTCCCAATTGTACGTTTTCGAAAATGCCGGGCACTGCCCTCATATCGACGAAGCCGATACGTTTAACGAACTCGCAGTGAAGTTCCTGATCGCGTGAGGAACTCAGAATGCTTGGTTCTGAAATATATTCCGGCAAGACTATGCGAACCCGGCTTCGATAGACCGGGTTGATCGCCGGCAAAAGAACTGGCAGGCGGCGCGGCCGCCGAACAGGAGGGAGAGGAAAATGAAGCAGAGCAAGGTATCCTTGATCGGCGGGCTTATGCTCGCCCTGGCGCTTCCCGCAACTGCGGCGCAGGCGCTTGAACTGAAATATCTCTCAAGCTGGACGCCCAATAACAAAGGTTCCTGGGTCTCTGAAGAGATGTTTATGAAAATGGTGACTGAGGAGTCCAAGGGACGTCTCACGATCAAGCGCAGCGGCCCCGAAGCGGTGCCGGCTTTCGAACAATTGCAGCCTGTGGGCGCAGGCGTGTTCGATATCCTTATCACCCACGGCGCCTATCATTCCGGCACTACCGGCATCGGCATGGCGCTTGATGGTATTGCGGGCGATCCTGCCAAGCGGCGCGAAACCGGCATCTGGGATTTTGCGGCCAAGCATTATGCCAAATTTGGCCTGACTGCGATTTCCTTTATTCCGCAGGGCAAACATGGGTATCAGATCATCTTGCGTGATCCTGTTGGCCCGACCGGCGATCTGAAAGGCCTCAAGATCCGCGGTACGACGACCTATCATCCGCTACTGAAAGCGCTGGGCGCTTCTCCTGTCGTTCTGGCTCCTACGGATGTCTATACGTCGCTTGAAAAAGGCGTCGTCGATGGCGCGGCGTGGCCGACTGTTGGCGTTGTTGATATGAAATGGCCGGAAGTGGCGAAACATTTTGTTCTGCCTGCTTACGGCATCAGCACGCTTGAGATTTTCGTCAACACGAACGCATTTAATCGCCTGTCTCCCGAAGACAAGAAAGTGCTTCTGGACGTGGGACAAAAGATGGAAGTGCGGATCTGGAACGAATACGACAAGCTGGCTGATGAAGAAATCGTGGCGATGAAAAAAGCCGGGATGAAGGAAGCGCGGCTTTCAAAAGAAAACGAAGCGCGTCTGGGATCACTCTTCGCCGAAGGCGTCTGGGAGCTTGCAATCGCCAAGAACAAGGCGGAAGCAGAGGCTTTCCGCAAACTCGTCAATGACAAGAAAATGGCGCTCTGAAGCACTTGCGCAAGTCCAGCGAATGCTGCGGCCACCCGACGGACCGGCCGTGGCATTCGCCTAACTGTTCTCGAACAAGCGGATAAAGCCATGCGCCAGCTGTTTCGATGGCACGACGCCATAACCATCGCCGGAAACTATGTTGCCATGGTGCTGCTTTTTATCATCTGCGCTTCGTTCAGCTATGAAGTGGCCGCCCGCTATATTTTCAATTCGCCGACCATGTGGGCGAACGCGCTCGTTTCCTATCTGTTATGCGCCTCGATCTTTCTCGCCGTTCCTGACCTCACGCGTCGCAACGAACATGTCACGATCAACATGCTGCGCGATAACTTGCCGCCTAGCATTCGCCGGCCTTTTTCCATAGGCATACGGCTTGTATCGGGTTGTATGTGCATGTTTGCGGCTTGGTTCTGCGCCAACGAAACAATTTCGCAATATGTGGGAGAAATCGAAACCGTTCTCGAATGGCAAATTCCAAAGTGGATAGTTTCGATTTTCATTCCCTATGGCTTCCTGAATGCAGCTCTCTATTTTTTCCGGCATATGATTGAGGCGCCTGCCGACGGCGAAGAAGGAGCCATCGCATGACCTGGTGGATGCTGCTCTTTGGAGGCCTCGGCTCCCTTATCGTCCTGCTGTTTCTCGGTCTGCCGATCTTCGTCGCATTCCTTGTGTTAAACATCACCGCCGTGCTGGTGTTCTTCGGTCCGGCAGGTTTTGGTTTGTTTGCTAACAGTATTTTCTCGACAGCAACCAACAGCGCCCTTGCAACCGTGCCGCTCTTCATTGTGATGGGTGAAATCCTCTTCCGCTCTGGTGCGATGGAAGCCGTGTTCGATGCCCTTGACAGGTTTGTCGGGCGCGTACGCGGACGCCAATATTATCTCAGCATATTGTTGTCCGCTATTTTGGGCGCGCTGTCGGGTGCTGCCATTGCGGTTGCTGGACTTCTCGGGCGCTCCCTCTACCCCGCGATGATCGACCGTGGTTATGACAAGCGTTTGTCTGCCGGCACTTTGCTGGGCGGCGCAAGTCTTGATCCCATTATTCCGCCGAGCATTCTGGCCGTTATCATTTCTGCGCTGGCGGAAGTCTCGACGGCGGGCATGCTGATTGCCGGCATCATTCCGGGCCTGCTGCTGATGGGCCTTTTCCTGATCTATATCGCCTACAAACTGAGAATGGATCCCTCGCTGGCGCCCGATATCGCTGTTGATGAAGCGGGCGCCGGTTCAAGGCAAAGCGCCGGCATCGCCATGTTGCGCATGTTGCCCTGCGTGTTCGTGTTCTTCATGGTGATGGGCTTCATCATGTTTGGTGTTGCGACGCCGACTGAATCGGCGGCGACCGGTGTCGTTGGCGCTGTCATCGTGTCGTTCATCTACCGCCGCTTCAGCATCAAGATGCTCATGGAAGCCTTCACGACAGCAGCGACTGTGACGGGGTTGGTTCTGGCCATCATGTGTTCGGCTGTGATGTTCTCGCAAGTTTTGTCTTTTACTGGCGCGCCTGCCGCTATCGGCGGGTTTGTGACACATCTGAGCCTGCCGGCCTGGCTGATGTTTTTCGTGATGATGGCTGTGCCATTCGTGTTGTTCATGTTTCTGGATCAGCTTGCTATCATGCTCGTGCTGATCCCCATCTACAAACCACTCCTGGGTCATTTCGGCTTTGATCCCATCTGGTTCTGGACACTGTTCCTGATTGTCGCCACCGTGGGCGGACTGACGCCGCCGTTCGGTTACGTGCTCTTCGCCATGAAGAGTGCAGTGCCATCCTTGTCGATGAACGACATCTACAAGGCCTCGTGGCCGTTCGTGTGGATTATTGTCTTCGGCATGTTTCTGCTCTGGCTGTTCCCGCCGCTGATCACTTGGTTGCCCAGTTTGACGGCGAAATAATCTCACTGGTGAGTGCCGTCTTGCTGGTGCGTGTGTGGCGGGGCATAGTCGCGCGCATTCAGGAGACGGTATATGCTATACAGAACGCTCGGCAAGGATCGCCCAATCAAAGTTTCGGCCATCGGTCTTGGTTGTATGGGCATGACGCCGATCTATGGCACGCCGGATCCGCAATCGGCGATTGATACCATCCATCGCGCCGCCGATCTTGGCGCGGCTTTTCTCGATACATCCGATGCCTATGGTGCCGGCAAGAACGAGGAGCTGGTGGGCCGCGCCATCAAGGGCATTCGCAAGAACGTCGTGCTTGCGACGAAATTTGGCAATCTCGGTGCGCAGGGCGCCAACGGGCGTCCCGATTATTTGACCAGGGCTTGTGACCTCAGTCTACAGCGTTTGAACGTCGATGAGATTGATCTGTTCTATCAGCACCGCGTGGATCCTGATGTGCCGATTGAGGAGACGGTGGGTGCGATGTCGCGGCTGATTGAGCGCGGTAAGGTGCGCTTTCTTGGTTTGTCTGAAGCTGGCGTGAAGACCATACGCCGGGCCCATGCGACCTATCCGATTACTGCGCTGCAGACAGAATATTCGTTGTTCACGCGCGAAGTGGAAGATGAAATCCTGCCAACATGCCGGGAACTTGGCATTGGTTTTGTCGCCTATTCCCCGTTGGGGCGGGGATATCTTACGGGCGCGATCGGCAGCCGTGATGATCTCACAGAGGCAGACAACCGTCATGGTCACCCGCGTTGGCAGGAAGAGCATTTTGACAAGAATATAAAGCTCATTGCGCCGCTGAAAGCGCTCGCCGAAAAAAATGGCGCGACATCAGCCCAGATGGCGCTGAAATGGCTACTTTCACAAGGTGAGGACATTGTGCCGATCCCCGGCACATCCAAGCCGCACCGGCTTGAGGAAAATTTGCGGGCGCTCGATGTTCTGGTTGCTGCAGAGCATCTTGCGGAACTTGGCGAAGCCGTGGACTTCCGCAAGGTTTCGGGAACGCGATATCCTGCTGCGCGGATGAAGGATTTGGGGCTTTGATCTGATATATCATCCCGGATAATCGCATAGCGTTTATCCGGGATGACCGTGTCGCGAAACTAAAACTTCACGAGATCCGCGCCCTTCAGATCCAGCAGCGCGCGCGCCTCTTTCGGCGTTGCGATCTCATATCCGAGTTCTTCAACAATCCTGCGGATCTTTGCGACCTGTTCGGCATTGGATGTGGCGAGTTTGCCGCGGGAAATGAAGAGTGAATCCTCAAGCCCTACGCGTACGTTGCCGCCGAGCATGGCCGCTTGCGTGCAGAAGGGGATCTGGTGGCGGCCGGCGGCGAGTACGGACCAGCGATAGTCATTGCCGAACAGCTTGTCTGCCGTTTGCTTCATGAAATTCACGTTCTCCGGGTCGGCGCCGATGCCACCGAGCACGCCGAAAATGATTTGCAGGAAGACCGGCGGCTTGAAGAGGCCGGCATCAAGGCAATGGGCGAGATTGTAGAGATGGCCCACATCGTAGCATTCATGCTCAAATTTGGTGCCATGGCCTTCGCCGAGCAGTTTGTAGATTTTTTCGATGTCATCGAACGTATTGCGGAAGATGCCGCCCTTTGTGCCTTGCAGGTAAGGCACTTCCCATTCGTGTTTCCAGGTCTTGTAACGGCCAACAAGCGGATGCAGGGCGAAATTCATTGAACCCATATTCAGCGAACACATTTCGGGCGAAGCTTGGAGAGGCGCGGCGAGGCGCTCTTCCACGGTCATGGTGATGCCCCCGCCTGTGGTGATATTTACCACTGCGTCAGTCGATTGCTTGATGCGCGGCAGAAATTCCATGAACACCTTGGGGTCGGGCGTCGGGCGGCCATCCTTGGGGTCGCGCGCATGGAGATGCAGAATCGACGCGCCAGCTTCCGCTGCGGCTATGGATTGTTCGGCAATCTCGCTGGGCGTGATCGGCAGGTATTCTGACATGGTCGGCGTATGGATGCTGCCGGTGACAGCGCATGTAATGATGACCTTGTTGCCTTGTGCTGCAGCCATGTTCAGGCTCCTTCCTTGTTTGTGTTTAGTATCAATCTGCGGCCAACGGGAAACAATTGCCAGCCGAATTTATCCTGCACCAGGCCCCAGATGCCCTTGGGCGCAAACAGCATGATCGCGACAGCAACGCAACCAAGCACGATGAGATAACTGGCGCCGAGATCCGACAATGTTTCGCGCAACAGGAAAAACAAGATCGTGCCAATCACTGGCCCCTCGATGCGGCCTATGCCGCCGATAACGGTGATGAAGATTACGAAGGCAGTCCAATCGTTCACGCTGAATGCGGATGAGGGGGAGATGCGCAGTTTCGCCATGAAGATGAGCGAACCGATCATCGCCGCGCCCGCACAGGCCACAACGTAGAGCAATCGTTTGGCGCTGGCGACGCTGACGCCGGAGGACTCTGCAGCGACTTCCGAGTCCCGGATCGCCTGCAAGGCCAGGCCCCATCGAGATCGCAAAAGCAGATAAACCGCGATCAACACTGCGACAGTCACGCCGAGCGTCGTCCAGTAAATCATCTGTTCGCGCATATCGCGCGTCGAGCCTATTGAGCGGACGATGGCGATGGGCAATGAAACGCCGGAGCCGCCACCCATCGCCTGCCACTGTGAGGCCAGCAGCATGAAGACTTCGGCAACGACCCATGTGCCTATGGCGAAATAGGCGCCCTTGAGCCGGAAGACGAGATAGGAGACGGGGATCGACAACAGCGCTGCAGTGGCTCCTGCAATCGGCACGGCCAGTAATGGCGGTACGCCCAAAAACATCGCGCAGCCGAACAGGACATAGCCGCCAAAACCGACATAGGCCTGCTGCCCGACTGAGACGAGGCCAGCATAGCCGGCCAGCAGGTTCCACAGACTTGCAAGCCCAAGATAGATCAGGAACTCGCCTACCAGCCGCATGGAATTGCGATCCATCCAATAGGGGCCGGTCGCGAGCGCGAGCAATCCGAGCAGCGCGAATACGAGCGCGATGCGGCTTTCTGGTGTCGCGCGGGCTATAGTGAATGCTGGTCCGCTCATCCGTCGACCCTCGGGAACAAGCCTTCGGGACGGAACGCCAGGATGGCGAGAAACACCAGATGCCCGGCGAGTAATTGCCAGCCCGGGTCTATCATAGCGCCCAGCGCCTGCGCGACGCCAAGGATAACGCCGCCTGCCAGTGTGCCCCAGAGATTGCCGAGGCCGCCAATGATGACCGCTTCAAAGCCGAAGATGAGCCGTTGCGGGCCTAAAGCCGGATCAAAATTAGTGCGCACGGCAAGGAAAATTCCGGCGATTGCGACCACGGCTAGCGAGATCGCCATGGCAATGGCATAGAGATGTTTGTTGTCATAACCCATCAAGCGCGCGACGTCCTGATCGTCAGATGTGGCGCGTAAGGCCCGGCCAAGCGGCGTTGCGTAAAACATGAATTGCAGCGCGCCGATGGTGAGGATGGCTGTGACAAACATCAGCAGCGGCAGCACGCCGATCGAGAGGCCCTGAACGATGGGGATGGAAGCAATTTCAATCCCGCCCGCATTCAGCTTGCGGCTGTCGGCAGAATAAATCTGCAACAATGCATTCTGAATGATGACGGACAGGCCGAAGCTCACCAATAGGGGCGGCAGGATATCGGCGCCAAGCGTGCGATTGAACAGAAGCCGCTGGAATGCATAACCTGCGAGCGCAGAGAATGGCGCCACAACGAAGATCGCAAGCAACGGATTCAGGTCCGTGAGCGTCACGCAGGTCAGCGCCATATAGGCCGCCAGCACGATGAGATCGCCATGGGCGATGTTGACCAGCCGCATTACGCCGAAGATCAGCGACAGGCCAGCAGCGAATAAAGCATAGAGTCCACCGACGAGAATGCCCTGCACAATGGCGTTGACCCAGACCATCCTAAACTCCGAAATAGGCGGCTGAGATGGCCTCGCGCGAAAGGCTTCTCGCTGCTCCCTCAAGGGTCACGCGTCCGCCACGCAAACAATACACGCGCTTGGCTACTGCCAGCGCCTGGCCGGTATCCTGTTCCACGATGATGGATGCGGTTCCCTCGCCGGTGATTTTCGGCAATGCGGCGTAGATGTCCTTGATGACAATCGGCGCGAGGCCAAGGCTGAGTTCGTCGATCATCAGAAGGTCTGGATTGGCCATCAGCGCGCGGCCGATGGCGACCATTTGCTGCTGCCCGCCAGAAAGCGAAGTAGAGGGTTGCGCGCGGCGCTCTTTCAGAATTGGAAACAGATGATATACACGCTCAAGCGACCATGGGCCTTTGCGCTTGAGTTGTCCGCCCGCCAGAAGGTTTTCTTCAACAGAGAGTGAGCGGAACAAGCGGCGTCCTTCCGGCACCAGCGCAATCCCTCGCCGCACGATATGCTGCGTTTCGAGTGTTGCGAGGTTTTCGCCCCTGAAGCGTATACTGGCGTCGCGTGTCGGCGTGAGACCGACGATGGAGCGCATGAGCGTGGATTTGCCGGCGCTGTTGGCGCCGATGACGGCTATTGTTTCTCCGGCTGCAATGTTGATGGCGACATCAAACAGCGCCTGAAACGTGCCGTAAAAGGCATTGAGATTTTCGATTTCCAGCAGTGCGGGCTCAGCCATCGGCCTCGACCCCGAGATAGATTTCATGAACTTCGCGGCTCGCCATCACGGTACGCGGATCGCCCTGGGCCAGCGCGCGTCCCTGATGCAGAACAAAGAGCCTGTCGACCACTGCCAGCAGCGCATGCACGACATGCTCGATCCAAATGATGGAAATGCCTGTCGCACGTACGCTCTTGATGGCCGTGATCAGATCTTCGCATTCATGCGGGGTAAGGCCGCCGGCAATTTCGTCGAGCAAGAGAACCTTGGGTTCGCCGGCCAGCGCCCGCGCCAATTCCAGGCGTTTGCGCTCCAACAACGTGAGCGAGCTCGCCAGTGTATTTGCCTTGGGCAGAAGGCCCGTGAGTTCGAGAATTTCAACACACCGCTTTTCGGTTTGTGAGCTGGATTCCGGATTACCAAAAAAGCCTGTTACACAAAGGTTTTCGAAGACGCTGAGGCCGAGGAAGGGCTGCGGAATTTGAAAGCAACGTCCAATGCCCGCCCGACATCGTTGCGAAGGCGCCAGACGCGTTACATCTGCGCCTTGAAACACAATGCGGCCGCCATCGGGCTGGATAACGCCTGCAATCATGTTGAAGAGCGAAGTTTTACCTGCTCCATTGGGGCCGAGAATGCCAAGGGCCTCACCTTGTTCCAGCGACAGGTCTAGAGTTTCAGCAACGACGACGGCGCCAAAACGCTTGCTCACCGAATGGAGAGAGAGGATAGAGGTCATGCTAAGCTGGCCTCGCGGTCATCCCGGACGGCGTAGCCGATCCGGGACCGCACGGAAATTGCAGCATTGCGATCCCGGATAAAATGTTGTGCATTTTTCCGGGATGACATCGCGTATGCACTCACCCCAGCGCACGCAACGAACCGCCCTTGGGAATGGCGGGCATGGCTTCGTTGTTGGTGATGACGAGATCGAACTTACCGTCAGCCTTGCGTGTCCACTGTCCTGCAACGAGCGGCGTTTTGCAGACGTTCTTCACGGGGCCCGGCCATTTCACATTGCCGACGAGCGTGTTGAGGCTCGTCGATGCGATGGCTTGCGCGATGGATTTGGGATCGTCGATATTCTTGGCACGCTTCAATGTATCGAGCGCGACTTCCCAGAGCGCGTGGACGAAGCCGATGGGTTGCGTCCATTGCTTGTTGCTGGATTTGACCCAGGCGTCAGTCAACTCTTGCGCGGATTGTCCAGTCAGGCTCGACTTGAAGGGATGGTTGGGCGTCCACCAGACTTCTGTCGAAAGGCCATCGCCGCGTGCGCCAAGGCTTTCGAGCACGGAGGGGAAGAGCAAAGCCTTGCCGACAGTTACAATTTTCGGCTTGAAGTTCTGCTGCGCGGCCTGCGACCAGAATGTTGCGAAGTCCGGCGGAATCATCACGCCTGTCACGATTTCGCAATTGGCTGCTTTAAACGCGGAGATCTGCGCGGTGAAATCGTTAGACAGCGGCTGGTAGCGGCCGGGGTCGGTGAGCTTGAAGCCGGCCTTGGCCAGAGGATCGGGCAGGCCGAGTTTTGGATCACCCCAGGCATTGCCATCGGCGTCGTTAGGAAACAGACCGCCAATCGACTTGTTGGTCGGGATGGAATTCCACAGATTTACAAACGAGCCGATGACGTCTTCAAGACCCCAGAAGAAATGATAGGTCCAGTCGAAGCCCTTGGCCGGATCGCCTTTGCGGCCAAAGAAATAAGGCTGCCACGGGCAATTGGTGGTGATGCAGGGTACTTCATTGGCTTCAGCCTGATCGGCAACCGGATTGGTTGTGTCTGGGGTCGCCAGCGCCGTGATCAGATTCACCTTGTCGCCGAGGATCAGTTCAGACGCGACTTCGGCAGCCCGGTTGCCGTTGGACTGGCTGTCCTTGACGATGATCTGTACGGGATAGGTTCTGCCATTGTTGGCGATGCCATTGCCGATAACGCTACGTACCTGGTTGAGGATGAAATTATCTGCTTCCGCAAAGCTCGCAAGCGGGCCGCTGGCAGGCGACACAAAGCCGATCTTCAGCGCCTTGCTTTGGGCATTGGCCGGGATCACGCGAAGCACCGAAGGCGCTGCGATGAGCGCGGCTGCGCCGCTGGTAAACTGACGGCGTGTGGGTGATTTGATGTCTGTCATACTCATGCTCCTCCCGTGTTAATTAACAACCTCATCCTGAGTAGCGTTGCAAAGCAACGCGCATCGAAGGATCATATTTGATGCACCGCATCCTTCGATACGCCCGCGCCGCGGGCTACTCAGGATGAGGATTTTGTTTCCCGCGCCGCCTTGTCCTTTGCTTCCATCTCCATGAGATGATCAATCATCTTCTTGCGCAAAGCCGCCTGCGCTTCCGGACTCCATTTCATCAGGCCTTCGCCAGACTTGAAACCGAGTTTGCCTTCTTTCACCAGCTTTTCAAGATAGGGCGAAGGGCCCGGCGTTGAATCGATATAAGGCAGGACCTGCTGATGAATGGCGAGAGCCAGATCAGTGCCGACCATATCGGCATTTTCGAGCGGGCCGAGCACGGGTAGACGGCGACCAAAGCTTGCCTTGACCACCATATCCACCATTTCAGCATCGCATATGCCCTGCTCGACGATAGAGATGGCCTCGCGCCAGAGCGCATGTTGCAGGCGGTTGCCGACAAAGCCGGGCACGTCCTTCTTCACTTCGACGGCAGTTTTGCCAGCGGCGTTCAGCAAATCAAGGATAGTGCGGACTGTGGCGTCTGATGTATCGACCGTGCGGACGACTTCGACTAGCGGCACAAGGAAAGGCGGGTTCCACCAATGCGTTCCAAGCGCACGCGACTTGTCCTTCAGATGCGTCATGATCTGGGTGATTGGCATCACCGATGTGTTGGATGCGAGGATCGCATGTGCAGGAGCCGCAGCTTCAATGTCGACAAAGAGCTTTTGTTTCAGCTCCATGTTTTCCAGCGCGGCCTCGATGACGACATCGGCGTTTTTTACGGTGCTTGCGAGATCTTCGCAGACAGTGATGCGCTTAATAGCGGCCGTGTCGAGATTCATGTCGACTAGGTTTTTCGTCACGCGTTCAAGCGCTGCCTTGCGGGCGGTTTCAAACGTGTCGGTGATCGTGACATCATGGCCTGCCACAGCGAAAACCTGCGCGATGCCATGGCCCATCAGGCCCGCGCCGATGATGCCGATTTTTGCTTTGCCGGACATGCGTGACCTCTGCCTACGTGTCATCCCGGAAAACCGCACAGCGGTTTATCCGGGAGCTTATGCTTACTATCCCACGCGATCCCGGATCGCCGAGGGCGTCCTGGATGACATTGTGGATTTACCCCGCCGTATAACCGCCATCGGCATAAAGAATATGCCCGGTGTAGAAATCCGAGGCCTTTGACGTGAGGAACAGCAGCGGCCCGGCCAGATCTTCCGGCTCGCCCAGTCGCCCTTTGGGAACACGCGAGAGAAAGCCCGCGCGTACCTTGTTGGCGTTCTCGTTGTCCTCATACATCCAGGCTGTCAGCGGCGAACGGAAGACGGTCGGCGCGATCGCGTTGACCGTGATGCCTGTTGGTCCTAATTCGCAGCCCAGCGCCTTTGTCATGCCATCAATGGCCGACTTCGATGAGCAATAGGCGGTGTAGCCGGCGGGGTGGCCGAGCAATCCGCGCGCAGAAGACATCAGCACGATCTTGCCGCCTTTACCCTGCGCCATCATCTGCGTAGAAGCGGACTTAGCCATCAGCCAGCTTTGCGTCACGTTGGCGTCCATCACATCGAGGAAGCGTTCGGCTGTCATCTCGTTGATCTTCGAGACGTCGTTTTTGCCTTGCGCCACAACGAGAATATCGACCTGACCGAAACGCTTCACACCGGCGGCGATGACTTCGTCGCACAGCTTTTGTGTTGTCGGGCGCATGTTCAGCGCCTCGACTTCCACACCGAGCGCCTTGCATTCATCCGAGACAGCATCGAGATCGGATTTCTTGCCGGCTGTCAGTACGAGCTTGCAGCCCGCGCCCGCCAGGATTTTTGCTGCCAACGCGCCAAAGGCACCTGACGCGCCAGTGACAACAGCGACCTTGCCCTTCACGTCAAACAGCGACAGCGGATTTTTGAGAAAATCAGTCATGCTTGTGCCCCGGTGGATAGGGAATGCTCACGAGGATCGTGCACATGTGGTTTGAATTGTTCTTGATCTCACGCACTTCATTGGGTGCAATGGTGACGGAATCGTACTTCTTCAATACCGTATCCTTGCCGCCGATTGTGAGTGTGAGCTCGCCTTCGAGGATGACATAGATTTTCTCGAACGGCGTTGAATCCGGACCCGCGCCGCCGCCGGGCAGGAAATGCGAAAGGCCAATCCAGTGACTTTCCGACGAACCCTTTTCCCAGCCCTGAAGGCGCAGACCAATGCATTCGCGATGGTTGACTGCGGGATAGGGCTTGGCGTCTGCGAAGCGTTTCAGAAACATCAGAACGCCTCCCCTTTTTCGATGCGATAGGCCTGATCGGGATTGGTGATCGCGACGAGACGAATGATGCAGCCATCGCCGCGATCCCAGTTCCATGGGAAGAAGGCGAAGGTCACGCGCTTGCCGGTGACATGGTCGAGGTCGCCGCCGACGTTCTCAATGCCAAGAATGCCGTTGCTGAACAGAATACGATGCACGGGCTCCCATTCTGGAAAATCGTCCTTCCAGTCGCGTCCGCCGGACCATTCCTTGTATTCTTCGGCAAGGTGCGGCAGCAGAGGGCCGTTTCGCTGCGGGCCGATGGCGGTGGCGAGCGGATGATCATTGGCCTGGGTATCATGGCCGACGACCTTCACCTTCTTCTCGACGAACCAGTGACCGGCCGAAGGCACGAAGCCCGGTGCGCGCGCGAAATAATCCTCGTTGTCGCCATAAATCTTGTGCCAGCCGGTGTTGACGATGACCACATCGCCGGGGCGCACAGACTTGCCGCAGGCCTTTTCGAGATCGTCGCCTGTGATCGGCTCCCATTTCTTCTTCGGGATCGAGACGACAATTCCCGACCCAAAGAAATGCGGCAGTGGCACCTGATCGATAAAGGGTGTGTTTTGCACGACATGCGCAGGCGCATCAATGTGCGTTGTGTTGTGCATGGTCGTGGTGATGCGCTGCGACAGCACACCGGACTTTGCCATGTAGTGAATACGCTCGATCTTGACGTCTTCGAAATAGGGCCAGTTTGGCGATTGATAACCGAAACGGTGCGAGAGGTTGGTGAATTTCAATCCCATGTAATTGTCGAGATTGTCGTGAAAATCGATACCACAGATTTTGATCATGGATGCGCTCCCTCCTGATGAATGGCCGCGCATTCTGCCCGCGCCGCCGCTTGAAGACCGGAGTAAAGTTTGCCTTGACCTGACCCTCTTGGCAAGTCATTTTTATCGCAATTCGATACGAGTGTATCGTAATTCGATACGTTTCAGAGTCCCCAAGGACATCAGGTGCATGAGCAAAGCTTCACGTCCAACGGCAAGCGCACCGCCAGAGCGGGCCAGCGGCATTCAGGTGATTGCGCGCGCGGCGGCGATCCTGCGTACCTTGCAAGCCCATCGTGATGGTATGAGCCTTGGCGAGATCGCCAAATCCGTCGGCCTTGCGCGCTCCACGGTGCAGCGCATCGTCAATGCGCTGGCGGCGGAGGGACTCGTGAGCGCCAATGGCGCACGCAGCCTGCGCATCGGCCCGGCGATTGCCGGGCTCGCCTCCGCCGCCAATGGCAATACGGCGGATCTTGTCGCGCCGCATCTGCGCGCGCTGGGTGATGATGTCGGCGAAACCGTCGATCTAGCACTGCTGACAGGCGGCTCGGCGGTATTTGTCGATCAGGTGCAGGGGCGGCACCGGCTCGTGGCGCTGTCTGCGGTGGGCCAGCGCTTTCCCCTGCATTGCACAGCCAACGGCAAGGCGATCCTCGCCTGTTTTTCGCTGGCGGATGCCGAAGACCTCATCGACAAAAGCCTGGCCGAACATCCCCATCACAAATTGAAAAACCGCAAGGCGCTGCTGCGCGAAATAGACGAGGCCCGCGCCAGCCATCTTGCCTTTGACCTTGGCGAACATGGCGAAGGCATCTGCGCTGTCGGGACGGCGCTGCTGGACGCATCGGGGCGGCCCGTCGCAATCTCGGTGCCTGTGCCTGCGCAGAGATTTGCTGATGTGCGCGCCGATGTGGCGAAGAAGCTGCTGGGGTTTCGGGAGAGGATCAAAGGGGTGGTGGGAGGGTAGGGGGCGAACTTAATAAGCGCGTGGCATACCAGTTATAACGAAGTTGTCGAATACTGCTGATTCCTCATAAACAGGCATTCCTTTGCCTTGAAGTAATGGTCTGATTGCTTGCTCACCCTACTGCTTAGAAGTAAGAAAGAGTAGCATTCACCTACTTTTGGTTTCCGATGTCCTTCCTCTCAAAACTCTTCGGCCTCGGCGGCACGCCCAAAGAGGCTCCCTCCGCACCCACACAGCAGTACGAAGGCTACACTATCGCGGCCACTCCATTTGAAGATGGCGGCCGCTTTCAGCTGTGCGGCATCATTACCAAAGAGATTGGGGGCGAAGTGAAGGAGCATCGCTTCATCCGCGCGGACAAACTAGGCTCGATGGAAGACGCCGTCTCCATGACATTTTTCAAGGGCCGCCAGATTATAGACCAGATGGGCGAAGACGTCTTCCGTCAACGCTGATAGAAGATTTCCATCGTCTGCAGATTTGAAGGCCTTCCATGCCGTCCACCACTTCGCTGGCTACATCCACCCCCAACGGAACACTCACCGTTCGCACCATCGCCATGCCGGCGGATACGAACGCCAATGGCGATATTTTCGGCGGCTGGGTCATGTCTGCCATGGATCAGGCAGGAGGCATTGCCGGCGTCGAACGCGCGCAGGGCCGCGTCGTTACCGTTAAGGTCGATTCCATGACATTCATCGCGCCTATGAAAGTCGGCGATGTGCTGGAAGTCTATACGGACATTGAAAGCGTTGGCCGCACCTCCATGAAAATTCATATCGAGGCCTGGGCGCAGCGCTTTCAGACGACGCGGCGAGAAAAAGTCACCGACGCGATCTTCACCTTTGTCGCCGTCGACGATGCCGGAAAACCGCGCCCGGTCCCGGCCATTGCTGCAGACTGAAGACGAGAACAACCCGCTGAATTACCGCTGAACGATCCACCGCGAGTCGACCATCCAGCGCTGGAATGCCAGTACCGCGCCGCGATCGCCGCAGGTCGTGTAGAGGCCGTTGCACTGGTTCATCAACCAGAGCCGCCGCTCATAAACAGGGTCGAGCGGCAGACCAGCAGCCGCTACGGCCAACGTCGCCAGATGCGGAATCTCCAGAATCGGGAACGAGGGTATCGCCAATTTCGGCGTAAAGCCCATCGCTTCCACGGAATAATAGGTTTCAAAGGCGCGCGATGAAGGATCGAGCTGCCAGGCTGTGCCCTGGTTTGCGATGTCCTGCGCATTCTTCAGCGGCAGCCGCGCAAGCGCAGGCTGATGGTCGCCAAAGCTTACAAACAGGAAGGGATTATGCGGATAGCGTTGTTTCAGTTTTGCCCTGAAATCATCGCGATCCCGTTTGGCCAGCACCATGCGCCAGAGATATTCGTCGAATTCCTTGTCGCCGGTCCAGACTGTCTTTTCTCCCCGTTTCAACGCCTCCGGCGCATAACGGAAATCCCAGGGGCCATGGGTCGACATGCTGGAAGCGACGATGAATTGCGGATGACGAACTTCCTGTTCGTCCGCCTTCGCCAGCACCTTGAGAACCTGCTCGTAATAAAAGCCATCTCGCTGGCGATCATCATGTGCCTTGTGCACGCTGCGGTCGATCACCTTGTCAAAGCCAATCGCCCGATAGAACCGGCCCGAGCCCGCAAACTCCGCCATGGAGGGATAGACAATCGATGTCTCATAGCCGCAGGCGCGCAGATATTGCGGCAAGGTATGACGCAGCCGTCCGGTCATCAGCTGCATGGCGAAATTGCGCATATTGCCGAAGGAGTTTGTCGACAGCCCCGTGAGCGCCGAAAAGTCGCTCAGCCACGTGCCACCACCAAATGTCTCGACCCGCAGCTTGTGAACCTGCTTGTCGGCTGATTGAAAGAAGGGCGTCAGTTCTTCTGGATACTTCAGATTGGGGTAGATACCGCCGGGCATGCCGGATTCGTTCAGAAACAGCACAATATCCGGCGAACCTGCTGGCGCCGTGCAGGAAATCTTGTCGGAGATGACAGGCGTCAGCGCCGCCTGCGCACTCATCTCAAGTACGCCCTTTTCACGCACCAGCGCTGGCAGGTCGCTCAGCGATGCGATGAAGGACGAGAAGACAAACTGTTTGTCGTCAAAGAATGTCGGGCGCCGATCGCCCAGCCACCAGCCGCTGCCGCCAAGCAGCGCAGCCGCCAGCGCGGCAATTCCGAAGGACGCCTTTCGCCCCAGCATATGCGGCGCTTCCGCACGAAAGCTCCACACCAGCACCGCAAGCGCAGTCAATACAATGGCGCCAAAGAGAACAGCTGTTCCGGAAAACGTCTGAATGAAGAAACCCAGTTCCGTTATACCGGAAAGGTAGAAGAAAATGTCGTAGACATGCAGATTCATAGCCGCAATGCGAAACTTGAAGACTGCGGTGGCAAAGGTGGCGATGAACAGCACCAGGCTCAGAAAAAGCGAGAATGCGATGCGCTGGCTCATCGCGTAGAAAAATCCAGCAAGCCCCACACAGAAAATCAGCACAGCCGCTGTGACAGGAAGTTCAGGCTCGGTAGCCAGGACAAATGCCAGCCAGAGGAAGGCGGCCGCACTCGCAAAAATAGCCACCGGCTCGCGAACGCCAGCCGGAACAACAGAAAGCCGCGCATCAAGGAAGGCCCGCGCGCGGCTGAAAAGTCCGTTCAGTTCCTTGGTCGACACTTAACGCATACCCGCCGTGAAAGTCTGATGACGTTTACATGTATTATGCATGACGGGATTGTAAAGCGCTGAATTAAGGCGACTTGAAGAATGGGGTGCTGCTGGTCATCATACCGCACTGCAGCAAAAACTCTCAAAGGGCGCGACCGCTAGGATGTCGCCGCGTAACTTTTTTCCTCGACGATGTCAGAGCCGGACAAAACATTGATCTGCTTCTTAATATGAGCCCGCTTGTCATTGGTCTGGTAAACGGCGCGCGCCAGCGCCACGAAGCGGGGCCCGAAATCCTTTTCCCGCTCGCAGTCCCGGATACGATCTTCAATGTCCCAGAGCGCTTCGTTCACGGTTTTGAGTTCTGCCACCAGTTCGGCATGTCCGGAAACGGAACCTCTGCCACCCGCCAGCGCCTGCAATAGCGCCAATTCATGATTGACGTTCTTGAGTTTCGCCGGGTCAGCGATCCGCTCTGCCTTGATTTCCAGAATGGTGATTTTGTCGAAAAGCTCGCCCATGGAGCCCGGAATGAGAAGCTTCGCCATAATTTAATCCCGTGCCTGTCTTGTCAGCTCATCCACGTCGCGGGCGATCCGCGCAAACACGCCCGCCCAATCGCCCCGCGCCGTCTGCCTGTAAAGCTTCATCGAGGGATACCACGGGCTGTCCGTCCGTTCGAGCATCCAGCGCCAGTCCGGTACGTGTTTCAGTGCGACCCACACAGGCACGCCCAGCGCGCCCGCCAGATGGGCGATAGATGTATCGCAGGTGATCACCAGATCAAGGTTCGCCATAACAGCGGCGCTATCGAGGAAGGCATCAGGGCCCGTGTCAAAATCATCGCCCAGCGTTTCCACCTTCAGCCCTGCGGGTAGAGCAGCAATCTGGTCGAGACCGTGCGTCATTTGTAGAGAGATCAGCCGCGCACCGGGAAGTGCAGCAACGCCGGCGAGACTTTGCAGTGCAAACGAACGGCCCTGATCGATGGAGCCCTGCGGATTGCCCTGCCAGCACACACCGATCTTAAAACCTGTTGGGCCCAGACGTTGTTTCCAGCTGGCGGACAATACGCTGTCCGCTTGCAGATAGGACGGCGAGGACGGGATCGTCTTCAACCCTATTCCCAAAACGCCGGGCAGACTCATCAACGCACATTGAAAATCAAATTCCGCCTGCGGCGCTGGCCTATCAACCAAGTTTGCGAAACGCGCCAAAGGCTGCAAAAGCCTGTGCATCGAGGCCCGCACAACAAAAGTGACATGCGCCCCGCGTTCGTCCAGCAAGCGCAGATACCGGCTGAACATGATGACATCGCCGAGCCCCTGCTCTTCGTAAACGACAATCCGCCGCCCCGAAATATCTTCGCCGCGCCAGACGGGGCCGGCCCGGCATATCTGCGCACGCCCGCATCCGCACTCTGCCACCGGCTTTCATAAGCAGGCCACCCCGCAGCAAAATCACCTTGCAGCAAGGCCACAAGACCAAACCCCAGCCGGGCAACCGGATAATCAGGCGTCAACGCCAGGGCTGTTTCGAAACTTTGCCGGGCTTCTGACACAAGGTTCATTTTCTTGAGGGAATTGCCGCGATTACAGAACGCGCGCGCATAAGCCGGTCGAAGCCTGAGCGCTGTGTCATAGGAAGCCACAGCATCCTCGTATTGGCCTAGCGTGTCGAAGGCGATGCCGAGATTATAAAAGGCGTCAGTGGAATCCTGGCGGACAGAAATCGCCTTTATCAGAAAGTTCTTTGCATCAGCAGGCCGCCCTTGCTGCAGGGCGATCACCCCAAGACTATGCAATGCATCGAACTGCAGGGGATCGGCGTTCAGAACAGCCACATAAAGAGCTGCAGCAGCATCCATTTGACCAGCTGCATGAGCATTCGCAGCCGATTGGATTTTAGCCTTCAGATTTATAGCGCCGTCACCTAGTGTCTGAATTGGACTCCTTGGTCTCAAACATCAAGTGCAACGGTTGAACTGAAGGCTTTGATTTCTTCGGCCATGGCCTCGGCAGGGGTTTTCCAGCCGAGGGTTTTTCTGGGGCGGCCGTTCATCAATCTGGCGACATCGTTCAGCCAGGTCTGCGAGGCATCGCTGAGGTCGGTGCCCTTGGGCATGAACTGACGCAAGAGGCCGTTGGTGTTCTCGTTGGAGCCGCGCTGCCATGGCGCGTGCGGGTCACAGAACCAGATGTCGATCTTCAGGCGCCGCGCCAGTTCCGGATGGCAGGCCATCTCCGATCCCCGGTCATAGGTTATGCTTTTGCGGACCTCGCGTGGCAGGCGTTTCATCTGGCGGCTGAAGGCCTCCAGCGCTGCCACTGCGGTATTGCCCTCCATCTTGCACAGAACCACGAAGCGGGTCTTGCGCTCGACCAGCGTGCCCACCGACGAGCGGTTGAAGGCACCCTTGATCAGGTCTCCCTCCCAGTGGCCGGGGATGAGGCGGGCTTCGATCTCCTCGGGCCGATGGATAATCCGCAAGGATTCCGGGACCATGGAGCTTCCAGCCAGCGTCGTGCGCTTGCGGCCCCTTGCCGGTTTCGCCTGCCGCAGCGCCAAAACCATCGCCGCCTTCAGCCCACCTTTGGGCTGCGCGTAGATCGCGGCATAGATGGTCTCATGGCTGACGCGGGCGCAGGGATTGTCGGGATGCATGGCGCGCAGTCTGGCAGCCATCTGTTCGGGCGACCAGCGCTGATGCACAAGTTTGCGGCGCACCCAATCGTGCAACGCGCCACCCTCGGCCAGCTTGCGAGGCCGCCTGCACCGCGACCGCCGCACGTCATAAATCGCACGCGCCACCTGCGGACTGTAGCCAGCCTCACCCGACCCGCCCCGCGCCAATTCCCGCCCGATCGTGCTTGGCGCGCGTCCCAGGACCAACCCTATCTCACGAAGGCTGCTGCCCCGCCGATGCTCGGCCAAAATCACGCCACGTTCCTCGCTGCCAAGGTGCTTGTATCGACTGTCCATCGCAACATCCTATGCCCTGCGGGCCGTGGGTGTTGCACTTGAA
>CANJJI010000023.1 GCA_947474545.1 Beijerinckiaceae bacterium
AACCGGGTCGCCGCCGATGCCAATGGCTGAAGTCTGGCCGAGGCCTTCGCGCGTGGTCTGGAACACCGCTTCATAGGTCAGTGTGCCCGAACGTGAGACGATGCCGACCTTGCCGGGCTTGAAGATGCTCGCAGGCATGATACCGATCTTGCACTCGCCTGCAGTCATGACCCCCGGGCAATTCGGCCCGATCAGCCGGGACTTCGAACCGCACAGCGCGCGCTTCACCTTGATCATGTCTTCAACCGGGATGCCTTCGGTGATGCACACAATGAGTGGGATCTCGCATGCAATAGCTTCGAGGATCGCGTCAGCCGCGCCCGGCGGCGGAACATAGATCACGGATGCATCGCATCCTGTAGCTTCGCGCGCTTCCATGACGGTGTCGAAGACCGGCAGGTTCAAATGGGTAGAACCACCTTTGCCGGGCGAGGTACCGCCGACCATTTTCGTGCCATAGGCGATGGCCTGTTCGGAGTGAAAGGTACCGTTCTTGCCGGTAAAGCCCTGGCAGATGACTTTGGTGTTCTTGTCGATGAGTACGGACATTGTTTTACCTGCTCCCAGTCAAAGGGGTCGGATGTAGGGTTTGTCGAATAGCGCTGGGCCCGGTGTCAGGCCGAACCCTTCACCGCCTTCACGATCTTCTGCGCGGCGTCATCAAGATCGTCCGCAGGTATGACATTGAGGCCGGATTCACTGATGATCTTTTTCCCGAGATCGACGTTTGTGCCTTCAAGGCGAACCACCAGCGGAACCTTTAGGCCCACTTCCTTCACCGCCGCAATCACGCCTTCGGCAATGATGTCGCAACGCATGATGCCGCCAAAGATGTTGATGAGAATGCCCTTCACGCTGGGGTCGCTGGTGATGATCTTGAAGGCTGCTGTCACCTTTTCTTTCGAGGCGCTGCCGCCGACGTCCAGAAAGTTCGCCGGCGATTCGCCATAGAGCTTGATAATGTCCATCGTCGCCATCGCAAGACCCGCGCCATTGACCATGCAGCCAATGGTGCCGTCGAGCGTGATATAGTTGAGGTCGTATTTCGAGGCTTCAAGCTCCGCCTTGTCTTCCTCGGTCTCATCGCGCAGCGCCATGATATCGGCATGGCGATAAAGCGCATTTGAATCAAAGGAAATCTTCGCATCAAGACATTTGAGCTGACCTGCGGTCGTCAGAATCAGCGGATTGATCTCGAGCATCGCCATGTCTTTTTCGACAAAGGCTTTGTAGAGATTGGCGATCAAAGGACCAGACTGTTTGGCGGCTTCGCCCTTCAGATTGAGCGTCTTGGCGACAGTGCGGCCATGATGCGGCATCACACCGGTCGCAGGGTCAACGGCAAAGGTAACGATCTTTTCCGGCGTATCGTGCGCCACGGCTTCAATGTCCATGCCGCCTTCGGTCGAAATCACGAAGGAAACACATGACGTGGCACGATCGACGAGAATCGAGAGATAGAATTCTTTCTCGATGTCCGAGCCATCTTCGATATACAGGCGATTGACTTGCTTGCCCGCAGGCCCGGTCTGGATCGTAACGAGCGTATTCCCAAGCATTTCCTTGGCATGGGCTTCAACTTCCGCAACGCTTTTGGCGAGGCGAACACCGCCCTTGGCATCGGCTGGCAATTCCTTGAATTTACCTTTGCCGCGTCCACCCGCATGGATTTGACTCTTCACAACATAAAGCGGGCCTGGAAGCTTCTTGGCCGCCTCCACCGCCTCGGCGACACTCAATGCAGGATAACCGGCAGATACCGGTGCACCGAATTCCTTGAGGACAGCTTTGCCCTGATATTCATGGATATTCATCGAGTGTCACTCACCTTGTTAGATTGGCGCTTGATTTTGCTTAGCAAGCCGGAAACCGGGGCTGGCGTTGCACACCCCGGTGTGGTTAGACCCGGTTATAGTTTTAGGCGAACGCAGGATTGATCACCTTGCAGGCGTCAATCAGGGTTTGAACTGATGCGACGGATTTGGCGAACATTGCTTTTTCGGTCGCATCAAGTTCGACTTCGACAATCTTCTCGACGCCGTTAGCGCCGATAACGATGGGAACGCCCACATAAATCCCCTTCTGGCCATATTGCCCGTCGAGATAAGCGGCGCAGGGCAGAACGCGGCGCTTGTCGCGCAGATAGCTTTCCGCCATCGAAATGGCTGACGATGCGGGCGCATAAAATGCAGAACCTGTCTTGAGGAGTTCGACGATTTCGCCGCCGCCGCCGCGCGTACGCTTCACAATCGCGTCAATCTTGGCTTGGGTTGTCCAGCCCATTTTCACCAGATCGGGCAACGGAATGCCAGCAACAGTCGAATAGCGCATAGAGGGGACCATGTCGTCGCCATGGCCGCCAAGCACGAAGGCCGTGACGTCTTCGACGGAGACATTGAACTCGTCGGCCAGGAAGTAACGGAACCGCGCGGAATCCAGCACACCGGCCATGCCCACGACCTTGTTCACGGGCAGGCCACAGGATTTCTGCAGGGCCCAAACCATCGCATCGAGCGGGTTGGTGATACAGATCACGAAAGCATTCGGCGCATGTTGCTTAATGCCGGCGCCTACTGATTCCATCACCTTAAGATTAATGCCGAGCAGATCGTCGCGGCTCATTCCGGGTTTGCGGGGAACGCCTGCGGTCACGATGACAACGTCTGCTCCTGCAATGGCTGCGTAGTCGCTCGCTCCGCTCATCCGCGCGTCAAAACCTTCGACGGGAGCGGCTTCGGCGAGATCCAGCGCTTTCCCCTGGGGGACGCCATCGGCAATATCGAAGAGTACGACATCGCCGAGTTCTTTCAGCCCGGCCAGCAATGCAAGTGTTCCGCCGATCTGGCCAGCACCGACCAGAGCAATCTTGTTACGCGCCATAGTTTCTTCCTTTGTCAGGTAGGGAAAGATCGGACGAAAGGGGCCGGACGCCCCGGTTCGCGTGGTCAATGACTCCTCACAGATGGGAAGGCAAGTCAGCTTTAGTGTGAGATTGCCTATTGTTGCACCAGCCGGGCAACCAGGACCTATACTCAATGAAGCTAATAGTACGTAATTTCAATATGATATAGAATTTGGTTATATCTGGATAGCGCCCACTCTTTAGCAAAAATTAATGTAATAAATTACATATTTTGTCACTTGAAATCAAAACCGGCCAAATGTAAGCGCCGAAACTACGAGCCCAAGCATTCGTTCAAAACGTATTTCAAGTTGACCGCGTGGCGCGTCAGCATCAAGCCGAACAGCGTTAGGATGTATGAATCTGTGCAGAGCGTCAAAGACCAGCGCCACCGCTTTACGGTGATCGGCCTGGGCGAACACACCGCTGGCCATGCCTTCCTCTATAATCCGTTGAATTTCGGCCTGCAGCCTGTTCCGGTGTTTGCGCGCCAGACTGGAACCAGTTTCAGAAGCTTCCGAAAAGACGTTGAAAATATCAGGGTCACTTTCCAGTTTCTCGCGATAGGCGGATTGCAACGCCCCAGCTATTCGCTCAAGTTTGTCATATGCGGGGTCGGGACCGTCGCTGATCTGACGGATTCCCGCTTCCAGGGGTTTAAGCCAATCTTCCGTAACCGCTTCGAGAAGCGTCTGCTTGGATGGAAAATAGCGGTAGACATTGGCATGGGACATACCGGCCTCGTCCGCAATCGCCACAACTGTTGTCCGGCGCAGACCGAATTTGCGGATATGCGCTGCTGCTATCTGAAGGATGCGGCGATCTGGCGGCTCCAGGTGAGGCATTTTCGCCATGACGCCCTCAAGTCTCCACGATCCCGGTTGAATTGCCGCTCACAGCAGCTTCGGCATCCCCATGCGGCAACGCGAGATAATCCTGCGAGCGCATCTCGATCAGCCGCGACGACGTGCGATCAAACTCGAAGACTTCCTTGCCATCTTTCCCGAGATACAGATTTTGGGGTTCGGCAGCCGCCGATGCAATCAACTTCACCCGCCGATCATATAGTGTATCGATGAGGTTGATGAAGCGCTTGGCCTCATTGCGTTCATGCGCCTGGATAACTGGAATATTGTCCAAGAATATCGTGTCAAACCTGTCGGCAATAGCGAGATAGTCCGCCGCCGCCAGCGGCTTCCGGCAGAGCTCATCGAAACCGACACGGGCAACATTTGCATGCGCCTGGGGGATGTCGACGAACCTGCCCAGAACTTCCACTTTCTGAGGCCGCCCTTTTTCTGAACCGGTCAGGGAAAGATACATCGCGTCCATCTCCCGCCGGGCCGTATCATCCGCAGGCACGTGATAGACTGTCGAACCGCTCAACTTCTCCAGCCGGAAATCCGTTCGCGAATTGAGATTGATGACTTCGGTGCGTTCTGCCAGCAACGCGAGAAACGGGAGAAAAAGCGCACGATTGAGCCCTCCCTCATAAAGCCTGGAAGGCTCCACATTGGAGGTCGCTACCACAACTACACCCTTAGCAAACAGGGCCGTAAACAACCGCCCAAGTATCATGGCGTCGGCAATATCGGTGACACTGAATTCATCGAAGCACAACAGCCAGGCCTCCGACGCCAGGGACTCCGCTATTGGCCCTATAGGATCTTCACCTTTGATTTGACCCAGCTTCTTTTGCTGACGCCAGGCGTGGATACGGCCATGAACCTCAGCCATGAATGCGTGAAAATGCACTCGCCTCTTGCGCTGAACGGTGGCGGCTTCAAAAAACAGATCCATCAACATGGTCTTGCCGCGCCCGACCGAGCCCCAGACATAACAGCCCCGCACAAACGGCGACTTCTGCCGGGCGGCAAAAATCCAACCCAGAGCGCTGGTCTTACGCGCTAGGCGATGCTCGGTGAGTTCCCCAACGAGGGCATCAAAGCGACGCACCACTTTTTCCTGCGCCGCGTCATGCTCAATGACGCCCTTATGGACGAGCTTGTCGTAGGCGGAAGAGACCGGATTGGGCACAGAGTTCTTTTCGCAGATCAGGCAGGCGGGACGAGCGCGTTTTTCTACATATAATGTCCTAGCGCAAGCGGTTATTCCCGGATCTGCTCAATCCCTGAACAAATACGACTGAATTATTTTGCGCCGCAATATCGTCATGTTGCAATGCGATAGTTTTGGAGTGAATATCCCCGCGGGCCAGCTTTTGCGGTTCTGCTCAGGAAATTGAGCCATGCCACCGGTCTTCGATTCCACCAGTTTCAGGCGCTTGTGGCAAAGCGATTCGCAAGATTTTCGCGGCCACATGCTACGTCTGCCGGCAGAGAGCCGCCACAACCGGTTCGGGATGGGCGTATCCGACGATTTCGTCGAGCGCTACACCGAGCGGAATATCGGCATCGAGAACGTCATATACGGTTTTTTCGCTGATGGAGTATTGCGCGCTGTCGGTGAATTACGGCCCATGAACCCGCAGCGCCTTCTCGGCATCGGCGGAGAAATGGAAGCGGCTTTCAGCGTCGAGCCCGAATGGCGCAAGCTCGGCATCGGGTCCCAACTCATGCAGCTCGTCATCCGGGCCGCCCGGACACGTTGCTGCACGACGCTTTATCTCTCGTTTCTATCGGGCAATGTTCCCATGCGCCGCCTGGCCTTGAAATACGGCGCCGAGATCGAAACCGACTGCTCGGAATCCGAGGCGCATATTCATCCCGATCTGCCGACACCCATGGCTATCTGGGACAAGACTTTTGACGATGCGAGATCCTTTGCAATTGCCGCACTGGATTTCCAGAGACAACGGCTGCAGCAAAGCTGGCAGACTGATACCGGGCGTTATAACAACATGCGGAAGTCCTCCTGATTACCGCAGGTTGGCAAGCGCAAACGCGCGGATGCGCGGGAATCACAATGACTGACGTGTTACTCATTGTACCACTTGGTATTAGACGTTCAGTCGCTCCCGCAAGCGTTTGATCGTCGCGATCTGCTCTGGCAAAGCCGGACCGCCGGATTCGGCAATTGCCATTGTTATAGCCACGAGTTCGCGCTTTTCCGCTTCATGGAGTTGCGCGTTCCATAGTGAAGAAAGCTTCAAAGAAATATTGTCCGGATCGGGCGCCTGATCAACGACCCATTTGGCAAATGTATAATCTTCGGCCGGATCGCGGCCCGAAATCAGTGCATGCTGCTTTCTGATTTCCTGGGCGGTTTCATCGGCAATCGGTCCCTTCAGAGACGCTATGGCGACCATCATCACTGCCGCACCCACGACAGGATCCTGAATGGCGGTGACCACCGAACCTTCAGCTTTCGACAAAAATTTCCTGCGCCGCCAATAGCCCCGCGCACGCTGTGCAGCATCGACGATTTCCCCGGCGACTTCCCTAGCCTGGCGAATGCGATAGTACCAGAAGCCCGCCGCCCCGAGCAGCGCCACAAATCCCAATATAATATGCATAGTCACACCCTGCACTTTGGATGCGGAACAATATCACTTGAAACACCAGGGGAAGTGCGCAGGAACACCAGCACACTTCGCTACCGGAACCTGCATCACACCTGACGAGAAATCATCATGTTTTTGATTTCTGCAATCGCCTTGGCCGGGTTCAGTCCCTTGGGGCAGGCCTTGGCGCAATTCATGATCGTGTGGCAGCGATAGAGCCGGAAGGGATCTTCCAGATTGTCGAGCCGCTCGCCCGTGGACTCGTCACGTGAATCAATCAGCCAGCGATAGGCCTGCAGCAGAGCGGCAGGACCGAGATAACGATCGCCGTTCCACCAATAGCTGGGGCAGGACGTCGAACAGCAAGCACAAAGAATGCACTCGTAGAGACCATCGAGCTTCAACCGGTCATCATGCGACTGCCGCCATTCCTTCTCAGGTTTTGGCGTAACAGTCTTGAGCCATGGCTCGATAGACGCATGCTGGGCGTAGAATCGCGTGAGATCGGGGACCAGATCCTTCACCACTTCCATGTGCGGCAGCGGGTAGATTTTCACCACGCCGTTAATGGACGACATGTCCTTCGTGCACGCCAGCGTATTCGTGCCGTCGATATTCATCGCACAGGATCCGCAGATGCCCTCTCGGCAGGAGCGGCGAAACGTCAGCGTCGGATCGATCTTGTTCTTGATGTAAAGAATAGCATCCAGAACCATCGGGCCGCAATCATCCATATCGACGTAATAAGTATCGATACTAGGATTTTTGCCGTCATCGGGGTTCCAGCGGTAGACGCGAAATTCGCGAACGTTTTTTGCGGCAGCAGGTTTTGGCCAGGTCTTGCCCGGCTTGATCTGCGAATTCTTGGGAAGTGCGAGTTCGACCATCGAAATATCTCCAGATCAATACACGCGAGCCTTTGGCTCGATATAGCTGATCTCGTTTGTCATCGTGTAGGTGTGCACCGGGCGGAAATCGATGGCGATCTTCTTGGTCGAATCATCCGCCCAGGCGAGCGTATGTTTCATCCATTCCTTGTCGTCACGATCCGGATAATCTTCCCTCGCATGGGCGCCGCGGCTTTCCTTGCGCTCAACAGCAGAATCCATCGTCACCACAGCCTGTATGATCAGGTTGTCAAATTCCAATGTCTCGATGAGATCGGAATTCCAGATCAGTGAACGGTCCGTGATGGCCACGTCATTCGAGCCTTCCCAGACCTGATGAATGAGCTTGGAGCCCTCTTCCAGCACTTCTCCGGTACGGAACACAGCGCAATTCGATTGCATCGTCGTCTGCATGCTGTTGCGCAGTTCAGCTGTCGGCGTGCTGCCTTTCGCATTGCGGAATCGGTCAAGACGCGAAAGTGCAAGCTCAGCAGAATCAGCGGGTAGGTCGGCATGTTTTTCGCCGGGCCTCACCAGTTCCGCAGCCCGCAGCCCGGCCGCGCGGCCAAACACCACCAGATCGATCAGCGAATTCGAGCCAAGACGATTTGCGCCGTGAACAGAGACGCAAGCCGCTTCGCCCAGAGCCATCAGCCCCGGCACAACATGATCGGGATTGCCATCCTTCTTGGTCAGCACTTCGCCATGATAGTTTGTGGGAATGCCACCCATATTGTAGTGCACAGTTGGCAACACGGGGATCGGCTCTTTGGTGACATCCACGCCTGCAAAGATGCGCGCGCTCTCGGAAATGCCGGGCAGACGCTCATGCAGGATCTTGGGATCAAGATGATCCAGATGCAGATAGATATGATCGGCATTCTTGCCGACGCCGCGCCCTTCGCGAATCTCGATCGTCATCGCCCGCGAAACCACATCACGTGAAGCGAGATCCTTAGCGGACGGCGCATAGCGCTCCATGAAGCGCTCGCCCGCAGAATTCGTTACGTAGCCGCCTTCACCGCGCGCACCTTCTGTGATCAGACAACCCGAGCCATAGATTCCAGTCGGGTGGAATTGCACAAATTCCATATCCTGCAGCGGCAGGCCCGCACGCAGCAGCATAGCGTTACCATCGCCTGTGCAGGTATGCGCAGACGTGGCCGAGAAATAAGCGCGCCCATAACCACCCGTCGCCAGGATGGTCAGGTTGGCGCGAAATCGGTGGATGGTGCCATCGTCCATCTTCAGGCAAATGACGCCGAGACAACGGCCTGACGGATCCATGATCAGGTCGATGGCGAAATACTCGATGAAGAATTCGGTGTTGTTACGCAGGGCCTGCCCATACAGCGTGTGCAGAATGGCGTGGCCGGTGCGGTCAGCCGCCGCGCAAGTGCGCTGCGCTGTGCCCTTCCCGAAGTCGGTGGTCATACCGCCAAAGGGGCGCTGATAAATCTTCCCCTCTTCGGTACGCGAGAACGGCACACCCCAATGTTCCAGTTCATACACAGCGGCTGGCGCATTACGGCAGAGGTATTCGATACAATCCTGATCACCGAGCCAGTCCGATCCCTTGACCGTATCGTACATATGCCAGCGCCAGTCGTCCTGATGCATATTGCTCAGCGCCGCCGAAATGCCGCCTTGTGCCGCCACCGTATGCGATCGCGTTGGAAACACCTTGGATATGCAGGCCGTACGCAGACCTTCCTGCGAACAACCTACAGTGGCGCGCAAGCCTGCACCACCGGCGCCGACTACGACGACGTCAAAGGTGTGATCCGTGATCGGATAAGCCTTGCCCAGTTGCGAGGGCGCTTTTGCAGAACCATTGGCTTCAGCCATGGTGAATCCTCTTGTACTTGCTGGATGAACAGACCGTTAGACGAAACTCAGGCGCAGCACTGCATAAATGCAGGCAAGCCCGATGGCGGCGGCGAAGAACATGTTGAGCATCACGAGCCAGGTCTTGCAGAGCTCGCCATGTACATAATCTTCGATGATTTCCTTCATGCCAAGCATCATGTGATAGATGCCCGCCAACAGGAATAGAAGGATAAGGATCGCCGGCAATGGGCTGCCAAGCGTGGCGCGCACGGTATTGAAATCCTTGCCAACCAGCGACAGAATGATCGCGACGAAAATGATGGCGAGCGGCAACAGCGCTATGGCGGTAACCCGCATATGCCAGGCGTTTTTTGTACCTGATTTCGCAGAACCCAGATGCCGGACCTGGCCCATGGGCGTGCGCATGGAGGATGAGGTTTTATCGTTCATGGCGTCTCTCCTCAGCGAACCGAATAGGCAATGACCCAGACGAGGATCGTCAGGACGATGCCGCCCCAGAGCGTTGCCTGCGCCAGATATTCCCGCTGCGGATGTTCCATACAGCGCCCGGTGTCCTGGATCATGTGGCGAATGCCGCCTAGCATGTGTGTGAACAGAGCCCAGGTGAACCCGAACAGGATCAGACGGCCGATTATCGTTCCCATGAACCAGTTTGCGGTCGCAAATGCCGCTGGGCCAGTGGCGGCCGCTATCAGCCACCAGGCCAGCACCAAGGTGCCAAAATAGAGCCCGGCGCCAGTAATACGATGAGTGATCGACATCATCATCGTCAGCATGGGCCGGTAAACCTGAAGGTGCGGCGATAACGGGCGGCGTGATGCCTGATTCGACTGTACTTCGGCCAATTGATCCCCCGGGGATTGGACTTGTTCTTGAAAATGAACCTCGCGGCCTAACTAAAGCACGTCGAACCCGCGCGCAACGGCGCTCTCGCGCATAGCTGCTACAAAGATCAGGAGCAGCTGCCCCTCAAACAGATTTCAGGGAGAGACAGCCTTGCCGCCGGAAGAACTTCCGCCAGTTGCAGCCCGAATCAGAGATATGGCCTCGGGGCCGTCCCATTCAGCAGGTCCAGCCATAACGCCGAGTTCGCAGCCCTTTGCGTCAATCAAAATGGTGGTCGGGAGCCCCAGGACCTTCCCGGCCTGTTTCAAAGTCTGGAACACGTCAGCTTTGGGGTCGGTGTAAAAAGCTAATTGTTTCACCCCCACGGACTCCAGGAACGGCTTGCGCCGCTCCAGTCTCGCCGTATCAATATTGATAGCCACCACCTCAAAGTCCGGGCCTCCCGCATCCGCCTGCAAGCGATCAAGAGCCGGCATTTCGGCCCGGCAGGGCACGCACCACGTCGCCCAGAGGTTAAGGAGCACAGTTTTACCCCTGAAATCGGAAAGTTGCAGCCGATTGCCGTCCGGCCCATGGAATGCGATCTCCGTCGCAGGTTTCGGCACTTTCGAAATGTTCAGAGAAGCGATCTGGCCATGCGCTAGCGGGGCGATCTTCTTGGCCATTTGGGCAGAAGTGGCGCAATTGGCGTTATCGGCGCTTTCCTTGCCGCCAACCCAATTCATCCCGTATAGGACCGCAACAAACAGCGCACCCGCCAGCCCGGTCAATAAAATTGTTTTCGCGCCAGTGGTGCGGCTCACCGGCGGTGAAAGCTCTGTTTGGTTTGGGTCAGGCATGGCTTATCCGGTCACAAGAGGCAGTTCATGAGCAACAAGATGTGGGGTGGCAGGTTCGAAACCGCACCTGACGCCATTATGGAGGAAATCAACGCCTCAATCGGCTTTGATTACCGCTTTGCCTCGCAGGATATACGCGGTTCGCGCGCTCATGTCGCCATGTTGGCCAAAACCGGCATAATTTCCGCCGAAGACGCTGCAGCCATCGACAGCGGCCTTGAGGAGGTTGGCCACGAAATCGAGGCGGGTACATTCACGTTTTCTCGCGCGCTGGAAGACATTCACATGAATGTCGAATCCCGCCTGACCGACCTCAAGGGCGCAAACGCAGGGCGTCTCCACACCGCCCGCTCCCGCAACGATCAGGTGGCGCTGGATTTCCGCCTGTGGGTGCGCGACGCCATTGATCAAATCGACGGGCAATTGAAAGACCTGCAAACGATACTGGCGCAGAGGGCGCAGGAGTTCGCCGGCGCGGTTATGCCCGGCTTCACGCACTTGCAATCCGCTCAACCTGTGACCCTTGGCCATCATCTGCTCGCCTATGTAGAGATGATAGCGCGTGACCGCAGCCGTTTTGCAGACGCCCGCCGCCGTCTCAATGAATGCCCCCTCGGCGCAGCCGCGCTCGCGGGAACCTCGTTCCCGATCGATCGAGACATGACCGCAAAGGCGCTTGGCTTTGATCGTCCCACGGCCAATTCCCTCGACAGTGTCAGCGACCGCGATTTTGTGTTGGAAACCCTGTCGGGAGCAGCAATCTGTGCGGTACATCTTTCGCGTTTCGCGGAGGAATTCGTCCTCTGGACCACGCCCCAATTCGGATTTGTGCGCCTCAGCGACAAGTTTACGACAGGCTCATCGATCATGCCACAGAAGCGCAATCCGGATGCCGCCGAACTGGTGCGCGGCAAATCGGGCCGCATTATTGGCGCCCTGAATGGCCTGATGATTGTGATGAAAGGGCTGCCGTTGGCCTATTCCAAGGACATGCAGGAAGACAAGGAAGGTACCTTTGATTCGCTGCATTCACTGTCGTTGTGCCTGGCCGCCATGACAGGGATGGTCCGTGATTTCGCGCCCGATCTCGACAGGATGCAGCTTGCTGCGGGCTCCGGCTATTCCATTGCAACCGATCTTGCCGACTGGCTTGTTCGCGCCCTCGGCTTGCCATTCCGGCAGGCGCACCATGTGACCGGAGCCCTGGTCAGGATCGCGTCGGAACGTCAGATTGGACTGGAGCAATTGTCCTTGTCCGACATGCAGGGCGTCGAAGCCCGCATCACCCGTGAAGTCTTTTCGGTACTAGGAGTCGAGAAATCCGTCGCCAGCCGAACAAGTTATGGCGGAACTGCACCCGACAACGTGCGGCGGCAGGCGGAGGGATGGATTGGGCGGCTGCGGAAGGAGGCTTGAGATTTGCGGCAAAATGCCGCAAATGGTCCTACGATTGGCCTCTATCCTCTTCCCTGACGCCAAACCGAATGACTTCGGCTATAAGTTTTCGCCAGAGGTGAATCTTGCACGTGTCTGCCCCAAAAACAGCAATTGCGATTGCAATCCTGTCCGCCACCCTCGCTCTGGGCGCATGTGGACGGCGCGGTCCCCTTGAGCCCCACCCCGATGCACCGCCGTCTCAAAAAGCGCAGCAGAAGGCTGAAGATGAGAACGACCGTCAGCAAACGACCCGTCCAACGCTTGGCGGGAGCCGCCGGACATTGTCGTCTCCGATTCCGCCGCCACAAAAACCCTTCATCCTCGATCCACTCCTCTGAGAGCGGATTCCCGGGCAGCAAACCATGCACCACTTTGATTATAGGGGCGGCGTCATGCACGCCGAAGATGTCGATCTGCGCGAGATCGCGCGCCAGGTTAGCACCCCCTTCTATTGCTATTCTTCTGCAACCCTGACGCGCCACTATCAGGTTTTTGCCGACGCATTTGCGGGAACTGACGCTCTTGTTTGTTTTGCGATGAAAGCGAACTCCAACCAGGCCGTTCTGCGCACTTTCGCCAATCTGGGCGCGGGGATGGACGTGGTCTCCGAAGGCGAATTGCGCCGCGCACGTGCGGCTGGCGTGCCCGGCTCCAGAATCACTTTTTCCGGCGTCGGAAAGACGGCGCGCGAAATTGCTTACGCGCTGGATGAAAATATTTTCTGTTTCAACGTCGAATCCGAACCCGAACTCGATGCGATTTCGAAAATCGCCTCAGGAAAAGGCGTGAAGGCACGCATCTCCATTCGCGTTAATCCGGACGTCGACGCCAGGACACATCAAAAGATTTCGACGGGGAGGTCAGAAAATAAATTTGGGATACCCATTACCCGGGCGCGGGACGTCTACCGTGACGCCGCTGCTCTGCCGGGTATCGAGGTCGCGGGCGTCGATATGCATATCGGCTCGCAAATCACGGATCTCACACCCTTCGATGACGCGTTTGCGCTGCTCTCTGAACTCGTTTCGATTTTGCGGACCGACGGCCATCACATTCATCACGTGGATCTGGGCGGGGGCCTCGGCATTCCCTATCGCGAAAACGAAGATCCCGATTCCTATCATCCCCGCCGCTATGCGGAGATTGTCAAGAAAAATACCCATAATCTCGGTTGCAAACTCATCTTCGAGCCGGGCCGATTGCTCGTCGGTAATGCCGGCATACTGGTGACCAGTGTTGTCTATGTGAAAAGCGGTGATGGCCGAACCTTCGTAATCGTTGATGCGGCAATGAACGATCTCATTCGTCCGACGTTGTATGATGCGCATCACGACATAAAGCCTGTGACGTTCCCCGCGCGTGGCTTTAGGCCAGTGACCGTGGACGTGGTCGGCCCAGTCTGCGAAACCGGTGATTATCTCGCGCTTGGACGCCTGATGCCGCCCTCACAGACGGGCGATCTCCTGGCGGTAATGAGCGCAGGAGCCTATGGCGCAGTACAGGCCGGCACCTACAATTCACGCCTGCTCATTCCCGAAATTATGGTCAACGGTGATCAATGGGCAAACATCCGTCCACGTTCAAGCTATGAAGACCTCTTAAGTCTCGACAAAATTCCGTCTTGGTTGGCGTGAACACTGGGAATTGACCATATCGCGATTAACTGACCCAGTTTTCTTCTGGAAACCGGGCGGACACGTGGTAGTTTATCATCTCAATTCACAGGATCGGCCGGAGCTGCCACGTGAGCAATGACCTAAATTCGGCCCGCCGGAGCACCAGAACCCTCCTCGACAAACTTGCTGGACGCGCAGCCGCCACATTGTCATGGGAAGCCGTCTGGCCTGTTATTGTTGGCCTACTGGTCGTCACAGGCGTATTCCTGACCCTGTCCTGGCTGGGGCTTTGGATAAATCTACCGCGCTGGGCGCGTTTGATCGGACTGGCTGTATTCGCCCTGGGCGCTGCGGCGGCGCTTTACCCGCTGACGAAATTCAGGCTGCCGGCCCGCAAGGCCGCGCTTGCCCGCGTCGACCGCGATTCTGGCCTTCCCCATAGCCCAGCCACGACACTCGATGATATCCTCGCCAATGGGCAAGCAGAAGCTGCAACGCGCGCGCTCTGGAATATCCATCTGAAGCGCGCGGAAAAAAATGCCGGATCTCTTAAGGTCGGCCTGCCCTCGCCCGGCGTACCACTTTATGATCGCTATGCCGTACGCGCAGGTGTACTTGCCGCCGCCATCGGCGCAGCTTTCGTCGCCGGTCCCGAAAAATATGCGCGCGTTCTGGCAGCTTTCGACTGGCAGACTGCGGGCTCGGTATCGCAGGGCTTCCGGCTGGACGCCTGGATTGATCCCCCGCCCTATACAGGCCGCCCGCCAATTCTGCTGAAAGCCCAGACCGACGGAAACAAGGACGCATCCGGCGTACAACAGGTACGCGCCCCCATTGGCTCCATAATTATAATTCGATCTTCGGAAGGCGCAGGTGTGGCCGCAGATACCACTGGCGCGCTGGAGCCGCCGAAGGTAGAAGCCCGCGCTGATGGCGGCCCCGATGACAAGCCCACCGAAACAACGCCCAGGATCCCCGCGTCAACGCCCGCTCGCGGCGGCGCGGTTTCTGACATCGAAAAGAAATTCGTCCTCCGCGGTGATGGCAAGCTGGTTCTCAAACGGCTTGGAAGAGCGGTCGCAACCTACGAATTGGCGGCAATTCCCGATACGCCACCGGCGATCACTATCGCCGGCGAACCGCGGGCCAATGTTCGCGGCTCATTGACCGTCAAGTACAAGCTCGAAGACGATTACGGCGTCCTCTCGGCCGATGCTGAATTTTCAAAGCCTATGTTGAAAGGCAAGCCCGTGACCGGACGCACGTTGGTCGATGCTCCCAAGATGACGCTAGGCGTCGCCCAGGGGCCTGGCGGTCTTGGCGAAGCTGAGACAACGACCGACCTTTCCGAACATCCTTGGGCGGGCGCACGTGTCACAATGCAACTGATCGCGCGCGACGAAGGCGGCAACACCGGACGCAGCGAAACTAAGGAAATCAATCTGCCCGGCAAAGTATTCGTGAAGCCGCTTGCCCGCGCGCTTGTGGAGCAGCGCCGCAATCTCGTACTTGCGCCCGATGAAAAGCAGCGTGTTGCGCTGGCGCTGGAAGCGATGATGATCGCGCCCGATGAATTCAAAACCAATGCTTCGATCTATCTTGGATTGCGCACGATTTCGACACGCCTTGAGAACGCCAGGAATGATGATCACCTTCGCAGTGTTGCAGATCTGATCTGGGAAATGGCGCTCCGCATCGAGGAAGGTGACCTGAGTGAAGCCGAACGCGAACTGCGCGCAGCTCAGCAGGCCTTGCGGGAGGCTCTCAATCGCGGCGCAAACGAAGAAGAAATCAAACAATTGATGAACCAGCTGCGCGCGGCCATGGACAAGTTCCTGCGCGAATTTGCCGAACAACAACGCAACAATCAACAGAATCAGGACCGCAACAATCGCAATCAGGAGATCACACAGCAGGATCTTCAGCGCATGCTCGACCAAATGGAAAAAATGGCGCGCGAGGGCAATCAGGCTGACGCCCAGCGCATGCTCGACCAGTTGCAACGCATGCTGGAAAATCTGCAGTCCGCCCAGCGGGGTCAGCAACAAAATCAGTCGCAGCGCGAAATGAACAGAGCTCTCAATCAGCTCGATCAGATGATGCGCGATCAGCAGGAGCTGCGCGACCGCACTCATCGCGAAAGTCAGCAGGGCCAGAGCGATCCCAACCAACAGGGTGATCAGTCCAAACAATTGCAGCAAAATCAAGAAGCTCTGCGGCAGCAGCTTGAAGACCTGCAAAAGCGCATGGAACAATTCGGCATGAAGCCGCCAGAAGGATTCAAACAGGCCGAAGAAGCCATGAAAGAGGCCGAAGGCGAACTGGGCAAGGGGACTAAGCCCGGCCAGGGCAAAGCCGCTGAGGCACAGGGCCGCGCCCTGGAAGGCCTTCGTCAGGGCATGCAATCCCTGGCGCAGCAGATGCAACAGCAAGGCCCCGGTCAGGGACAAGGCCCTGGCCAGGGCGACCCCAACGGACAGGGTGCGCGTGACACCGCCAACCCTGATCCACTGGGCCGCGAATCTCACACAAGTGGTGACAATTCCCGGTCGTTGCTTGATCAGACTGCGCCGACTGCCGCCGAGAGGGCCCAACGTATTCTCGAAGAATTACGCCGCCGCCTGAGCGACCCATCGCGTCCCAGCCTCGAACTGGAGTATCTGGAACGGTTGCTGCGGCGCTATTGACCCGCTTGCGTGACAATTACCGGTCGCTATCTATATGGTAGGAAAGCGTTCGGCTGACTGCCTCCGCTATTTCGCCGGAACTGGAGCAGATGAATGCAAGCAGCAAACTGGTTGATCATCCTGGCCCTTGCAGCGGTTGCCACGGTTCTCTTGCTCGGCCTGTTCAACATGTTGCGAAATGGCTCGGCGAATATGTCGCAAACGCTTATGCGCTGGCGTGTGGGCCTGCAATTTCTCGCAATCATCCTCATCATGGGCGTGCTCTGGGCGCGCGGATAAGATTTCGACATGGTAGTCTTAAACCGGATTTATACACGTACGGGCGATGACGGCACGACCGGTCTTGGCAGTGGCGAAAGGCGCAACAAATTCGATCTGCGCGTAGAGGCCTATGGCACTGTCGATGAAACCAACGCCGCCACCGGCATGGCGCGCCTTTCCACCGTAGATGGACATGAACTCGTCGACGCCATGCTTCTGCGCATCCAGAACGATCTCTTTGATCTCGGCGCGGACCTCTGCACGCCGCCAACGGACGCCAAGCTCGAATATGAGCCATTGCGCATCGTCACATCCCAGGTTGAGCGGCTGGAAAGTGAAATCGATCTGCTCAATGCCGAACTGGCGCCTCTCCGCTCTTTCGTATTACCTGGCGGGTCACCCGCTGCAGCGGCTCTACACATCGCGCGCACGGTCAGCCGCCGCGCCGAACGGCTCATTGTCGCCCTGTCAAAGACACCCGGTGAACAGGTGGGCGCTCCCGCACTGAAATATATCAACCGCCTGTCAGATTTCTTCTTTGTCGCCTCCCGCTACGTCAACAGCAAGGGCGCAGGCGACGTTCTCTGGACACCAGGCAAGAACCGCTAACGGTATCAAAGTGTTCATACCGCTCCATGACAAGGTCGCACTGAAATATATCCGGCGGGCTGCGGCAACTGTCGCCCTGATCGCTGTGACAATTGCCATACATGCAGCCGTCATCTCCGGGCTTTTCGGCTCTGACGAAAGGATAGACCTCGGCCTTGGTTTGATACCATCAGTTCTTTTCGGCAAAGCTGTCATCGGTCCGGATATCACCCATCTTCCCGCATTGATAACCCTGCTGACCAGCATTTTTATACACGGGTCGGTTTGGCATTTGGCCGGTAACATGCTGTTCCTGTGGGTACTGGGCGATAATGTGGAAGACGCTATGGGCAGTTTCGCTTTCGCGGCGTTTTATCTCCTCGCGGGCGCGGGCGCGGGACTGACGTTCGCCCTTATTAATCCAGCATCACAATCCCCGCTGATCGGCGCTTCAGGCGCAGTTTCAGCTGTCGCCGTGGCTTATGTACTGCTTTATCCCAGAGCAAAAATTGTTGGATTGTTGTTCAATCTTGTACCTGTATCGCTCTCTGCGGGCATGATCATTGGCCTATGGATTGGTTATCAATTCCTCGCGGCATTCCTGGCGGCCGATCCACATGTTGGATGGTGGGCGCATGTCGGTGGTATCGCATCCGGCGTCCTGTTGCTGACAGCATTCAAGAGACGGGAAGTGCCCTGGTTGGGCCGGCGCATTGAATAGCCCAATGTGCGTTGACTCGAATGAAGCATAACCTTACCAGTTTTACCTGATTTGTTCGGGGAGAAATCCAAAAATGAAGGTTCTTGTACCGGTCAAACGGGTCGTCGATTACAATGTCAAGGTGCGTGTCAAGACCGATGGCTCCGGCGTAGAATTGGCCAACGTCAAAATGTCGATGAACCCTTTCGATGAGATCGCCGTCGAGGAAGCGCTGCGCATCAAGGAAGCGGGCAAAGCGTCCGAGGTTATTATCGTGTCCATTGGCCCCGCGCAGGCCTCCGAAACCATACGCACAGCTTTGGCCATGGGTGCTGACCGTGGCGTCCTGGTAAAGATCGATGGCGCCGTGGAACCGCTCGCCGTCGCCAAGCTTCTGAAGGGCGTAGCGGATGCTGAACAGCCTGGCCTTGTCATCCTTGGTAAGCAGGCCATTGACGATGATTGCAATCAGACCGGCCAGATGCTGGCCGCGCTCCTTGGCTGGAGCCAGGGCACATTCGCTTCGAAAGTCGAAATCGGAGAAGGCACGGTCGACGTGACCCGCGAGGTCGATGGCGGCTTGCAGACCGTAGTCCTCAAATTGCCCGCCATCGTGACGACGGACCTTCGGCTAAACGAACCGCGTTATGCATCCCTACCCAACATCATGAAGGCCAAGAAAAAGCCTATTGATGAAAAGACTGCTGCCGATTTTGGGGTCGACGTCACGCCGCGGCTGAATGTGCTGAAAACCACGGAACCCCCGGGCCGCAAAGCTGGCGTGAAGGTTGGCTCGGTCGCCGAGCTGGTCGCCAAACTCAAAGACGAAGCAGGAGTGATCTGATGTCTACATTGCTCCTCGCGGAAATCACAAAGGGCGGTCTGGGCGAAATAACCGCCAAGGGCCTGAGCGCAGCCCAACAGCTGGGAATGCCCATCCACATTCTCGTAGCCGGAAAGAATTGCGATGCCGCAGCTCAAGCCGCCAGCGCCTATGCGGGGGTCGAGAAAATTCTCGTCGCCGATGACGATCTTTACGCCAATCAGCTCGCCGAACCCTTGGCCGCACTGATTGTCTCGATCGCAAAGAATTATGCCGCGATCATTGCTGGCGCGACCACGATGACAAAAAATGTCATGCCCCGTGTCGCAGCGCTCCTCGATGTGATGCAAATCTCGGAAATTACGAAAGTGATCTCGACTGACACTTTTGAACGGCCTATCTACGCCGGCAACGCTATTCAAACAGTCAAATCCAACGATCCCATCAAGGTCATCACCGTCCGGACCGCTTCTTTTCAGGTTGCGGCGAGTGGCGGCTCAGCGGCCATCGAGAAGGTTTCTGCCAGCACCGACCCCGGTCTTTCAACCTTCAAGGACGAGCGGGTCGCCAAATCCGACCGCCCCGAATTGACCTCGGCGAAAATCATCATTTCGGGAGGCCGGGCGATGCAGAATGGCGGGAACTTTACCAAATACATTGAGCCAGTTGCCGACAAACTGCACGCTGCGATGGGCGCGTCGCGCGCCGCCGTCGATGCCGGTTTTGTGCCTAACGATTGGCAGGTCGGCCAAACCGGCAAAGTCGTTGCGCCCGAGCTTTACATCGCGGTTGGTATTTCGGGCGCCATTCAGCATCTGGCCGGTATGAAAGACTCCAAGGTGATTGTCGCGATCAACAAGGATGAGGAAGCCCCTATATTCCAGGTCGCCGACTACGGTCTTGTGGCGGATTTGTTTACCGCGCTGCCGGAGCTTGCCGTCGAATTGGGGAAAATCGGTCGCTAAACATTGGAATATCGCCGCTATTAGCCTATGCTGGTGTTAGCCAAGGTGAAACAGGAACCATGACTTCATCAATTAGCAAGGTCGGCATCATTGGATCGGGGCAGATGGGCTGCGGCATTGCCCAGGTCTGTTCCATTGCGGGACTGGATGTCCGGTTGAACGATGTCAGCGAGGACCGCATCAATCAGGGCCTGGCGACGATTAACGGCAATATGAACCGCCTTATCACGCGCGGCCAGATTACCGAGGCGGACCGCCAGTCAGCTCTCGCGCGCATCACGCCCGCGCTTGACTATGCAGCGCTTGCAGGCTGCGACCTTGTCATTGAAGCTGCGACCGAAAACGAAGAGGTCAAGCGCAAGATATTTTCAGCGCTATGCCCGCTCCTTCCACCGGAGACTCTCGTAGCCAGCAACACCTCGTCGATTTCCATCACCCGGCTAGCATCCGTCAGCGACCGCCCTGAAAGATTCATCGGCATACATTTCATGAATCCCGTACCGCTGATGCAGCTTGTCGAGTTGATCAGGGGAATCGCCACTTCAGACACAACTTTCGAAACCGCTCGCGAATTTGTAAAAGCGCTGGGAAAAACAGCTACCGTTTCGGAAGATTTCCCCGCGTTTATCGTCAATCGAATCCTGTTACCGATGATCAACGAAGCCGTTTATACGCTTTATGAAGGCGTCGGCTCGGTGGAAGCGATCGACACTGCCATGCGCCTTGGCGCGAATCACCCGATGGGTCCACTTCAGCTCGCTGATTTTATCGGCCTCGACACCTGCCTTTCGGTTATGCAGGTGCTGCATGAGGGCCTTGCCGATTCCAAATACCGGCCCTGCCCGCTGCTGGTGAAATATGTGGAAGCCGGATGGCTTGGCCGCAAAACCCAGCGCGGTTTCTATGATTACCGCAGCGGCTCGCCGGTCCCCACCCGCTAAATAGAATAATTGGACAATTCGCCACGGACGCCTTCACAAAGCCGTCACAGCGATTGTAGACTGTTGCGCATCGGAATCGGGCCAACCCGGCCCGTGTGCCCAAGGGGTAACTGGAGTGACGATACACTTCCAGCCAGTCGTGCCTCATGGCGCCTGCCCGGCGCTTGTCCTCAACGCGGACTATCGTCCGTTGAGTTACTATCCTTTGTCACTTTGGTCATGGCAGGACGCCATCAAGGCAGTGTTTCTCGACCGCGTGAATATCGTGTCGGAATATGACACGACTGTTCGAAGTCCCAGCTTCGAAATGCGCATCCCCTCGGTCGTTTCTTTAAAAACCTATATCAAGCCGCAACGGCAACCGGCATTCACTCGCTTTAACGTATTTCTTCGTGATCGCTTCACCTGCCAATATTGCGGCTCACGCGACGACCTCACTTTTGATCACGTCATCCCCCGTTCCAAGGGCGGCCTGACCACTTGGGACAATGTCGTTGCCGCGTGTTCGCCGTGCAACTTGCGCAAGGCCGACCAACTCCCCGTTGTCGCGCATATGTTTCCCCAGCACATGCCATTTCAGCCTGACATCCAGGATTTGCACCAGAACGGCAGGTTATTTCCGCCGAACTATCTGCACGAAAGCTGGATGGATTATCTTTATTGGGATTCCGAACTCGAACCGTGATTCCAACCCACTCTCATGCTCGCAGCTCATACTCGGCCTCGGCAACATAAGGACCGCCACCGGCCGATTTTCCCGATGAATAAAGAACAAACTTGTCGCATTCGAAAATTAGCGGGCGAACATAGCCGCGCGCTTCGATGAACTCAGCCACATTGGCGGCGGAAATGGCTTTGAGCCGGGCAATAGTAATGTGCGGCACGTATTTGCGCGCATCAAAATCGATGTTCAAGCGTTTGAATATACGTTCATGGCTTGCTTGCAGATCGAGCAGCGAAGGCGTCGCACGCACCGCAGTAACGATTGAGCGCGGCTTGCTGCCGCCAAAGGCATGCAATCCGTCCAAAATAATTTCAACGGGTGGTTTTCTGATCCGCGACAACGCCTCATGCAGATCTGCTGCAACACTCTCTTCTATATTACCGGCAAACTGCAGCGTTACATGATAATCGGACGGCTCGACCCAGCGTGCGCCGGGCAATCCGCCCCGTAACAACGCCAGCGAAGCAGAAATATCCGGCGGCACGGCAAGACCAGTGAATATCCGAATCATCTTAATATCCCGCCATCACTTGCCCATTCGATCTACAAGTTCGGTTACTTTGGGCAAAATACGCCGCACTATTTCTTCAACGCCTTGCTTGTTCGGATGCATGCCATCGCTAAGGAGCAGGCTTCGTTCATTTGCAACACCATCAAGAAAGAATGGATAAAACAAAGCTCCGTATTTGTCCGCAAGCACGCCATACAATGCATTAAATTGATCTTCGTATTGCTTTCCCATCCCCGGCGCGGCGATCATTCCCGCCAGCAATACCGGCAACTTCCTTTCTGCCAATTTCGACAGGATCTGGTCCAGAGCTTTTTCCGTCTCTGCCGGATTGATGCCCCGCAACATGTCATTGGCCCCCAATTCGACAATCACCGCGTCCCCTCCATCGCCGAGCGCCCAATCGAGCCGCGCGAGTCCACCGGTGGAAGTATCGCCGGAGACGCCGCCATTGATCACAGAAATGTTATGCCCCCGGGCTTTCAGTGCCGCCTGAAGGACCGCCGGAAAGGCCTGGTCAGCGGGAAGATTATAGCCAGCCGAAAGACTGTCTCCGAGCACCAGAATCTTCTTTACCGGCGTTTGCGCCTGCGCCGGCAGTACAGCGAAAAAAAATGCGGAAAGCATCAGCAAACAAAATCTCTTCATCATCATCCCCGTTGCCCGGCTCCGGCTCAACTACCCGTGCAATAACAGAGTCTCCAGCAAAGAAAGCCGTAAATTGGACAATTTGCAGCGCTGATCTGGCTTCACACACCATGCCGCCCCATATATCGGGGCTATAATGCTACTTTCAAACCCGCAAGCCGATTCGTCCGGAAGGCAGTTGCTGCTAATGGCTGAACCCATCATCGAGCTCTTCAAAGTCGACCTCAGCCTCGGACGGGGTCAGGCCCGCGTCCACATTCTCAAGGAAATATCGTTCAAGATAGAAAAGGGCGAGGCCGTCGGACTGATCGGCCCGTCAGGTTCGGGCAAATCGACATTGCTGATGACCCTCGCCGGACTTGAACAGCCCGATTCCGGCTCACTCAAGATCGCCGGAGCAGAATTGTCGGGCATGTCCGAAGACGATCTCGCGCGCTTTCGCGGCGCGCATATCGGCATCGTATTCCAGTCCTTTCATCTGATACCGACTATGACAGCGCTGGAAAATGTCGCCATTCCCCTGGAGCTGGCGGGCAAGCCCGATCCTTTCGGCAAGGCCGGCCAAGAGCTTGCTGCCGTGGGGCTTGCCGCCCGTGCCGGACACTATCCGGCGCAACTATCTGGCGGCGAACAACAGCGGGTCGCGATCGCCCGCGCGCTGGCGCCCGATCCTGCTATCCTCATTGCGGATGAGCCGACCGGGAATCTTGACGATGATAACGGCGCCGCCATTATTGAGCTTATCTTCGATCTCAGGAAAAAACGCGGGGCGACCCTGGTCTTGGTAACGCACGACAATGATCTGGCCGCTCGCTGCGACCGGACGATCCGCATCCGGTCCGGCCGTGTAGACACAACAGGAACTGCTCCCATCCTTGCGACGGCTTCCGCCTCGTGATTTCAAACCGCTTCCCCCTCGCCATCCGCCTGGCCCTGCGCGATCTGACTGGCGGCCTCGCTGGCTTTCGAATTTTCATTGCCTGCATCGTTCTTGGTGTGACGGCAATCGTTGGCGTGGGCTCGACTGCCCGCAGTCTCCTCGACAGTCTGGCTCGCGAAGGTCAACAGATTCTCGGCGGTGACGTCAGTTTCACAACAGTCCTGCGCGAATTAACCCCGGACGAACGGCAATGGATTAGTGGACGGGGAAAACTGTCGGAAATCGCGGGGATGCGGGCGATGGCTCGCAAAACAGACAACGCGGTGCTGGTCGAGATCAAAGCGGTTGATTCAACCTACCCCTCGATTGGCCGGATAAGTTTGTCGCCTCGTGATCTGGATATCCAGAAAGCGCTGGGCCTGAATGATGGGGCCTATGGGCTGGCCGGCGACGAAACGCTTCGTGACCGGCTCGAGCTGAGCATCGGCGATTCCATCATGATCGGCGACGCTAAGTTCACCTGGCGCGGCATCGTCAATTCAGAACCTGACAAGCTGGCAGGCGGATTCAGCCTGGGGCCGCGTGTCATGATCTCAATGGATGCTCTTCGCGCGAGTGGGCTTGTCCAGCCCGGGTCGCTGTTGCGCTGGACCTACAGGATATATCTGCCGCAAGAGCGAAACCCAGGCGGACTGGCGCCTGCATCAAAATCCAGTATTGACGAGTTTCTCAAAAACGCAGAAGTGGCGTTTCCAGAGGCCGGCTGGCGGGTTGCAACACGAGACCGGATTTCGCCGAATTTTTCCAAAAACCTCGAGCGTTTCACCCAGTTCCTGACGCTTGTCGGACTAACCGCACTGATCATTGGCGGTATCGGCGTCGCAAATGCCGTGCGTGGCTTCGTCAACCGCAAGCGCTCTGATTTTGCCGTACTCAAAGCAATCGGCGCCAGCGGTTCTTATGTATTTCTCGTGTCCATGATCGAAGTGATGATCGCCACTGCAATTGGTGTCGCCATCGGCACTGCTGTAGGGATTGCCCTGCCCTTCGCGGTTGCCGGATTTTTTGGAACGATTATCCCCGTTCCCTTTGTCCCTTCAACTTATCTATCCGAGATTGCACTGGGAGCGGCCTACGGGTTCCTCGCAGCCGCTGCATTTTCGTTAGCGCCTCTGGGGCATGTGCACGATACCCCTGTTTCGGCCCTCTTTCGCGACAGCCTCGAACAGGGCAAGCGATCATTACGGCCTGTTTATAGGATCCTTATTATACTTTCAGCGATCCTCTTCCTCGCGGTTGTATTGCTTACAGCGACGGACCGGCGCAGCGCCATAATTTATCTTGTTGCTTCGTCCCTGATCCTGGGCGTACTGCAAATCATAGGCCTATCGCTCAGCGCCCTGGCCCGCCACATGCCGCGGCGCGGACGGACGGAATGGCGTCTGGCAATCGCCAATCTCGGCCGTCCCGGCGCTTTGACGCGGCCTGTGATCGCGTCAGTGGGTTTAGGTCTCTCTCTTTTCGTCACCCTTTCGGTGATCGACTCCAATATTCGGGAACCCCTCCAGCACGGGATTCCCGGACAGACCCCCAGTTTCTTTTTCACGGACATCCAGTCAGCACAGGCCGAAGGTTTTGCCGCTTTCGTGCGACAAAGGATTCCCGAGGCGAAACTTGAAATGGTGCCGATGTTGCGGGGCCGCGTTGTTCGTCTTAATGATCGCGACGTCAAAACCATTCGCGCCAAGGAAAATGTCGCCTGGGTTCTGGAAGGCGACCGCGGCATCACTTTTGCCCCTGAGGTTCCAGCTGGCTCAAAGATAACCGCAGGTCAGTGGTGGCCAGAGAAATACGCCGGGCCGCCGCTCGTTTCGGTGGAGAGCGAGGCGGCGGAAGGCCTGGGTCTGAAACTTGGCGACGACGTCACGCTGAATATTTTGGGGCGGAATATCACCGCTAAAATTGCCAATTTCCGTGAGGTCAACTGGCGCTCGTTCGGCATTAATTTTGTATTCGTGCTGACCCCGTCCACCTTCGCTGGCGTTCCACATACCTGGCTTGCGACGGCCACTTTCGCCGATGGAGGTTCGAATGCTGTCGAAACCCGGCTTGTTGGCGCCGTCGCCTCTGCTTTCCCGACCGTCTCTGCCATCCGATTGAAGGAAACCCTTGAGGCTGTAGCCGCAATCGCACGCCAGCTTGGTATTGCCATCAGAAGTGCGACAATCATCGCCCTTCTGGCCTCGATTCTCGTGCTGGCTGGCGCGCTCGCTGCGGGTCAGAGCTCCCGGCTCTACGACACGATCATGCTCAAGGTGCTTGGCGCCACTCGCCGGCGTCTGATCGGGGCCTTATTTGCGGAATTCATTATCCTCGGTCTGACAACCGCGATGTTCGCAGTGCTGGCGGGGACTGCAACAGCCTGGATGATCCTCACCCGCGTATTGATGATCGATACTTTTTCCTGGGACTGGCAGAGCGGAATTCAGACAGCAATGATTTCGCTAATCATCGTCATAACCCTCGGAATTGCTGGCACATGGAAAGTGCTCGGCCAGCGGCCCGCCCGAAACTTGCGCGAACGTTGATCGTGCTGAAATTCCGGCTCAAATTAACCCCCCATTAACCCCTTCGGTGCCGGCGTATTTCCGCAATCGCCTAGTTCCGTAATTCTACCCCTTGCTGCATTCGTCGCGAACCTCCATATTTGTACCGTCGTCAGGCTTGCTCCGGTTACCGGTGGCTGGACGATATCGACACTCCCGCACGGGAACAGAGAGGGAAAAATGTCCGACTTCGATCGCAACGCATCGGCCCGTTGGGGCTCAGGCGTAGCCCAAGCCGGGACCCGCGCCGACATTGATCAGGGCCTCCGGTCCTACATGCTCGGCATTTACAATCATATGACCCTTGGCCTCGCCATCTCCGGTCTGGTCGCTTTGGGCATCTATATGATTGGCGGCCCGGCCAAGGCATTGCTTTATCAATCACCCCTAAAATGGGTGATCCTGCTGGCGCCGCTGGCGTTCGTCTTCGTGCTGTCATGGCGCTTTGAAAAGATGAGCTATAGCTCATTGCTTGGTACTTTTTGGGCGTTTGCCGCAGTCATGGGCCTATCGCTAGGCTCTATCGGCTTTATCTATAAAGCCCACAGCATCGTGACTGCCTTGCTCGCGACTACTGTGGCTTTCGCGGGCATGAGCCTTTGGGGCTACACGACAAAGCGTGCTTTGTCCGGCATGGGCAGCTTTCTGCTTATGGGGCTGATCGGCCTCATAGTGGCGAGCCTCGTCAATATCTTCCTGCAATCGTCCGCGCTGCAATTTGCCATCAGTGCGATCGGCGTACTGATCTTCGCAGGCCTCACAGCTTGGGATACGCAGCGCCTGAAGGAAGAGTATGATTATGTCTCGCATGATGGTGAACTGATGCAGAAGTCTTCAGTGATGGGCGCACTCACGCTCTACCTGAACTTCGTCAACATGTTCCAGTTCATCCTGTCCCTGACTGGCAGCCGCGAATAATCGCGAGCGACAATATAATACGCGAAAGGCCCCGTTCTGCGGGGCCTTTTTGCTTTCTGCACTATCGGGAAACCAGTTTCAGCTTCTTGTCAAGAACGGAAATAACCTTTGCTAGGTCTTGGCCACGCTTCAAAATAAGACCTGTTGCGGCAATTACGGAATAGGCGCCTTGTTTCTGCGCCAGCCGGGGATCTTTTTCGATACGATAAAGCGGGCGCTCCGAAGTCCTCCGGAAAATAGAAAAAACGGCAAGAGTGGGCGTAAAATCTATAGCGTAATCGCGCCACTCACCCTCGGCGACCTTGCGGCCATAAAGGTTCAGAATTTCCCGCAATTCGAGCCGGTTGAAAGAAACGTTAACGGGCCCTGGCCGGCCAACGGACAGCACAACCGGCTCTGACAATCGCAGGTGACGATCCGATCCCGCCGTTTGGTCCTGATCCCGTTTTTGGGACTGCCGGGCAGAACGTAAATCTATCGGCTCCAAATCGCTCATTGCGCCTCCTGATCCTCCAATCATGGCCCGATGACATGTGCTGCGCAAGATGCGGACCCGAGCAGCGCGACATTTTATCCTCAAGCCCTGCGAAAATTCACAATTCCGACAATAATGCGCCCGAACGCTGCCCCGATTCTCAGTTTATATGGCACAAGTTGCTTTCGGGTCTGGTTTGCGTCTCCCGGTTTTCGTCAGCCCCCCAGCCCCCTGGGAGATGGGGAACTAGGCCAGTTCAAGTAGAACAAGGGCAACCCGGGGCCGGTGGTCGAGTAACCCACCGGCCCTTTTCTTTGCTTTCAGCTTTCCCACAAACAGTCTTGAATTAAAGGCCGCCAGCCGCGATATGGACAGCGCCTTTACCGCCGTCCGGCGGATTCATTCTAGATCTTTCAGGGAGCCCCAGTGAATACTCATGCTTCTACAGCCGCCAGCGAGCCCGGCTCACACGGCGAAGGGACTCACACCTTTCAGGCGGATGTTGCCCGCCTTCTGCATATGATGGTCCATTCAGTCTATACCGAACGCTCCATCTTCCTCCGTGAACTCATTTCGAACGCAGCCGATGCCTGCGAGAAGCTGCGCTTTGAAGCGATATCCAGCCCGGACCTGATTGCGGGGGATCCGGCATTTGTGATCACCATCACTCCAGACAAGGACAGGAATATCCTGACCATATCGGACAATGGAATTGGGATGCGCCAGTCCGAATTAATCGAGGCCCTTGGCACAATCGCCCATTCGGGAACACGCGCCTTTCTCGACCGCCAGATGAGTGCGGCAGCCAGCGCCGGAGCTGAAAGTCCGGATGGCGAGGCACCCGATACGGCATCAAACTCAGGTCTGATCGGACAATTTGGCGTCGGCTTTTATTCAGCCTTCATCGTTGCAGACAATGTCGTAGTCACTTCACGCCGTGCAGGTACCAATGAAGTCTGGCAATGGTCATCCGACGGTCTGGGTTCCTATCGAATCGAAAAATCCGATGCGGAGAATGGTCCGTTGCGTGGCACGCGCGTTGTCCTGCACCTCAAAGCGGACGCAAAGGAATTCACAGAAACCTATCGCCTCGAATCCATTGTGCGGCAACATTCGGCAGCTATCCAGATTCCCATCGACCTGATCGAAAAAGAGGGGGAAGAAACCCGCCGGATCGCCGATGGCTCAGCCATCTGGAGCCGCAGCAAGAGCAGCATCAAGCCCGAAGAATATACCGAGTTTTATCGCAGCCTGGCACACCAGTTTGATGAGCCCGCACTGACGATTCATTGGCGTGCCGAAGGCCGCAACGAATATTCGGTGCTTGCATTCATTCCGGGTTCGCGGCCGATGGATTTATTTGACCCTGCGCGCAAAGGCCGCGCAAGGCTTTACGTGCGGCGCGTTCAGATCACAGAAGACGCCGATCTTCTTCCGGCGTGGTTGCGTTTCGTGCGAGTCGTTGTCGATGCTGCAGATGTCCCGCTGAACGTTTCACGCGAGCTGGTTCAGAAAAGTCCCATTGTTGCTGCGATCAAAAAAGCGGTGACCAATCGCATCCTGCAGGAACTCGCCAATCTGGCGAAGAACGATGCGGAAATGTTCGCAGAAGTCTGGAAGGATTTTGGCGCGGTTATCAAGGAGGGCCTTTATGAAGACGCCGAGCAACGCGACAAGATCTTCGAAATTGCGCGCTTTGCTTCGACCGCTTCGGCGGAACCTACTCGCACGTTGAAAGACTACGTCGAAGCGCTAAAGCCCAATCAGACCGCCATCTATTACATTGCAGGTGAGGACGCAAAGCAGCTTGCCGGCAGTCCACAGCTTGAAGGATTCAGAGCGCGCGATGTGGAAGTTCTGATCCTCAGTGATCCAGTCGACGCATTCTGGACGAGCACAGCGCTGGGTTTCGATGGAAAGCCGTTCAAATCCATTACACAGGGCGCAACCGATCTCAGCGCTATAGAAACAACCAAACCAGCCGAAAAGCCGACGCCTGAGAACGAGGCCCAATTCGCAACCTTCCTCGCATTTGCGAAACAAACACTGAGTGAGGTCGCAGAGGATGTGCGGACCTCTGATAAACTTTCCGAAAGTCCGGCCTGCCTGGTCGCCTCGGATAAAGCAATGGATCGGCGGCTGGAACGCCTGCTCGCTGAACATGGCCGTTTGCCTGAGGCTTCTAAGCCGATACTCGAACTCAATCCCGGCCATGCGCTGGTCAAGCAGATTGCGGAAAAACTGACGAACCAAACTGACAAGGCGCCAATCGAAGATGCCATCTGGCTGCTGTTCGACGAGGCTAAGCTCGTTGATGGCGACAAGCCCGCCGATCTCCAGGCTTTTCGTCAACGGCTGTTTCGCGTCATGTCGCGCATGCTGAACTGACGCGGCGGGAATGAAAGCCGCGTGATGGATATTCGCCCAGACGAAACGATCGCAGATGCCATCCGGCGTGCAGCCACTCTGCTCACGCTGTCAGGAATAGATGAGCCCCTTCGCGATTCACGGCTGCTGGCCGGAGCCGCACTGGGCGCCGGACAGGCAACGTTAATAGCGCGCGAGACAACGCGAATCGGGCAGGATGCGAGCAGCGTTTTTTCCCGCTTAGTGAGAAGGCGGATGAATCGCGAGCCCGTTTCCCGCATTTTGGGCCAACATGGCTTCTGGAAAGATGAATTATTGATTGCCCCCGGCGTACTCGATCCGCGCGCTGATACCGAAACACTCGTCGAAGCTGTCCTCGACTACGTACCAGAGAGACTCCTGAGTACGCCAGCAATTCTCGATCTCGGCACAGGGTCAGGCGCTATCCTCTGCGCACTGTTACGCGAATTCCCCAAGGCGGCTGCCCTCGGAATCGATGTCTCGCCGGCAGCCTGTGCCCTCGCGCGGCGCAATCTTGAGCGGTTGAAGCTGACAGATCGCGCTGAGATTCGCGAGGGCGGCTGGGAAGATTTCAATGAAGGAAAGTGGAATATTATCGTTTCCAACCCGCCCTATATTGAAAGCGGTGAAATCTCTGCGCTCGACCCTGAAGTCCGTCTGTGGGATCCCGCGACCGCACTTGATGGGGGACCTGACGGGCTGGGAGCCTATAGAAGCCTTGCGCCACTTGTAAGCAACCTGCTTGCGCCTGGGGGTCTGGTGTTTCTCGAGGTCGGCTTCAATCAAAGCGAGACCGTTCCACACATTTTGGCAATGGCAGGGCTACTGGTCAAAGAGGTGCGGCGCGACCTCGGTGGCAACCCCCGTGTGGTTATCGCGGCGGCGTGATGCCGCATTTGCAAAACAACCTGCGGAATCTTGGCTATAAGGTGCCGAAATCCCGTAATGCCTCTTGTTGAACGCGGGAAAAGCTATTAGGTTGTTATTAGGAATCCCCGGGCATGGTGTTGCAAACCCCATGTGTGCTGCGCCGCTCATGCTATGAGGCGATTATTTCCAACTTAACTTGACCGGTGAAAACTTAACCCGGTCATATCCCGCCATAGGATTTGATGGCCGGTCCCAGCACTGACTGAAGGATCTGATGAAATTACCACCTGCGGGCGCGTGACCATGCGGTTTGCGCCAAAGCTTCAAGACTCGTGGAGTGGCCGGAAGGGGCTGCGCGTTGGCGCGCAATCCATAAACAGGGTTGATCAATGAGACCAGGTCAAAACAAACGGATGCGTGGCCGGAATAATGGTAGCAATCGCAAGGGGCCCAACCCCCTGACGCGCAGCTACGAATCCAACGGACCGGACGTAAAGGTCCGGGGAACCGCACAACATGTCGCCGAAAAATATCTTCAATTGGCGCGCGACGCACAATCGTCCGGCGACCCCGTGATGGCCGAAAGTTATTTGCAGCATGCTGAGCATTATTTTCGGCTCATCGCTTCGGCAATGCAGGCGCAACAGCAACAGCAACCAGGATATATGCGCCCGCCCGGAGAGAACGCCGATGCCGACGATGACGATGATGACGACGGCGATATGCCCGATCGCTTCGCCTCACCTTTCGAGCGCAATCAGCCAAATCTGAACCAACCCCAACCCACTTTTGTCAATCAGCCACAGCCTTTTACGGAACGCCCGCAGCAGATGGAGCGGCAACAACAGGACCGTGGCCCGCGACAGGAGCGCCCTGAACGGCAGGACGGCAGGCAGGACCGGCAGGAGCGCCATAACCAGCCTCGCGAATTCCGGGACCACCGTCAGCAGCGGGATCGCAATTTCAACGCGCCACGGCCAGCGCCGTCAATTCCGGAACAAGTCGTGCAGCCTGATGAGCCGCAACCCGTGACGGCTCTCCCTGCCTTCATCACCGGCGGCATCCGCCCCGTTGTAGCTGACATGCCGCCGCCCGCGGCCGCTCCCCAGCCATCTTCGCCTCCGGCTTTCGAAGGTGAACATGACAATGCAGCGTTCCATCTGCGCAATCGCCGCCGCCGCCGCCCGCGCCCGGTGGGTGAAGGCGCTGAACAAGAACCGGCGGTCGCGTCTGAGCGCCCTTTCCCGGATGAGGTTCCTGCAGGCGAGTAAGTTTCAGATTGGTTATGCTCAGATGTTTCAGGGGAGGCTGCGGCCTCCCCTCTTGATTCTGCGGCGCTGGCCCTTCCAACCCCTAAGGTGGCTTCCTACATCTGGATCAAGGCCGCCGTCAGGGGCCTGATGTATGAAACGCTACAGGATTGCTGCTTCGGGGCAATCTTGCGGGCCAGGAGGTCAAAATGAATATCGAAAAATTTACCGAGCGGGCCAGGGGCTTCGTTCAATCTGCACAATCCCTCGCCTTGCGCGAAGGTCACCAGCAGCTTACGCCTGAACATATCCTCAAAGTACTGCTAGACGACAGCGAGGGACTTGCGGCGGGTTTGATTGATCGCGCAGGCGGACGTTCACGTGAAGCTCTGATTCAGACCGGGATAGCCCTGTCCAAATTGCCCAAGGTCCAGGGCCCAGGTGCGGGCCAGGTCTATCTGGCGCCAACGACTGCCCGAATTCTGGACAATGCTGAAAAGATTGCCGAGAAGGCCGGTGATTCCTTCGTTTCCGTCGAGCGGCTCTTGCTCGCTCTAGCACTTGAGAAAAGTTCTGAGTCTGGAAAAATTCTCGCCAATGCTGGCGTGAGCCCCCAAACGCTGAACACGGCTGTCGAGGCTTTGCGCAAAGGCCGCACCGCGGACAGCGCCAGCGCCGAAAATACTTACGACGCACTCAAGAAATATGCGCGTGATCTCACTGAGGCTGCGCGTAATGGCAAGCTCGATCCTGTCATCGGGCGCGACGAGGAAATTCGCCGCACGATTCAGGTTCTTTCGCGCCGTACCAAAAACAATCCCGTCCTGATCGGCGAACCCGGTGTTGGCAAGACGGCCATCGTCGAAGGCCTCGCTCTGCGCATCGTGAACGGTGACGTGCCCGAAAGCCTCAAGGATAAAAAGCTTTTGTCGCTCGACATGGGCTCGCTCATTGCGGGCGCGAAATATCGCGGCGAATTTGAGGAACGGCTCAAGGCTGTCCTGAGCGAGGTAACTGCTGACGAAGGCCGGATCATTCTCTTCATCGACGAAATGCATACGCTGGTTGGCGCAGGCAAATCGGATGGCGCTATGGACGCATCCAATTTGCTGAAACCAGCTCTCGCCCGTGGAGAATTGCATTGCGTCGGCGCAACGACACTCGATGAATATCGTAAACACGTCGAAAAGGACGCCGCTCTTGCACGGCGGTTCCAGCCGGTTTTCGTCAATGAACCCAGTGTCGAAGACACGATCTCTATCCTGCGCGGCCTGAAGGAAAAATACGAGCTCCATCACGGCGTGCGGATTACCGATTCTGCAATCGTCGCGGCTGCTACGTTGTCAAATCGCTATATTGCCGACCGCTTCCTGCCCGATAAAGCCATCGACCTTATGGACGAAGCTGCGTCAAGGTTGCGCATGCAGGTTGATTCCAAGCCCGAGGAACTCGATGAATTTGACCGGCGCATCATGCAGCTCAAAATCGAGCAGGAAGCTCTCAGGCAGGAATCCGACAGTGCCTCCGCTGACCGGCTGAAGAAACTTCAGGCTGAACTGGCCGCGCTGGAAGAAAAATCCCAATCGCTCACGCTTCGCTGGAAGTCTGAGAAGGACAAACTCGGTCAGGCCCAGAAGCTCAAAGAGCAGCTGGAAACTGCGCGGCATGACTTGGCGACGGCGCAACGCAAAGGCGATTTCGCTGAAGCCGGACGTTTGTCCTATGGTGTCATCCCTGGTTTGGAAAAGGAAGTGGCTGAGGTCGAGAACCAGAAGGCGACGGCGCTGGTCGATGAATCCGTCACGCCAAACCACATCGCGCAAGTTGTCTCACGGTGGACTGGTGTACCCGTCGACAAGATGCTCGAAGGTGAGCGTGAAAAACTGCTCAAAATGGAAGAGCAGATCTCCAGGCGCGTCATCGGTCAGGCTGAAGCCGTTAAATCTGTTTCGACCGCCGTGCGCCGCGCGCGCGCCGGTCTGCAGGACCCAAACAGGCCCATCGGTTCTTTCATGTTCTTGGGACCGACCGGTGTCGGCAAGACGGAGCTCACCAAAGCGCTTGCCGAATTCCTGTTCGACGACGAGACCGCGCTGGTGCGAATTGACATGTCCGAATACATGGAGAAACATTCGGTCGCCCGGCTCATCGGCGCCCCTCCGGGCTATGTCGGTTACGAGGAGGGTGGAGCGCTGACCGAAGCGGTCCGCCGCCGTCCCTATCAGATCGTCCTGTTCGACGAGATCGAAAAAGCTCATCCGGACGTCTTCAACGTTTTGCTTCAGGTGCTCGATGACGGACGGCTGACGGACGGTCAGGGACGCACAGTGGACTTCCGTAATGTGCTGATCGTGATGACATCGAATCTTGGGGCCGAACTTCTGGTCACCCAGAAGGAGGGCGAAGATTCCGGCCAGGTCCGCGAGGGTGTGATGCAGGCCGTTCGAGCGCATTTCCGGCCTGAATTCCTCAATCGCGTCGATGAGATCATTCTCTTCCATCGCCTGCGCCGCGAAGACATGAATGCCATTGTTGACATTCAGTTCAGGCGTCTGGCCAAACTGCTGGAAGATCGCAAGGTCACATTGAATCTGGATAATGCAGCAAGGCAATGGCTCGCCAACAAGGGCTATGACCCCGCCTATGGCGCACGTCCGCTGAAGCGCGTCATCCAGAAAAATGTGCAGGATCCGCTTGCCGAAATGATATTGGCCGGAGAGGTGGCGGAAGGCAGCCATATCCCCGTTTCTGTGGCAAACGGACACCTCACTATAGGTGGGCGCTCGGGATCGGAAACAGGTAGCGAAACTGATTCACGATCTGGCGTCGTGGTAAGCTTTCCCAAGATTGGCTGATGCCTTGCAAGACCTGCCACAGGGCAACCCGGTGGCAGGACCAGACGCCATGATAGTTCACAAAATGAGCCCGCAGACGCCATCGCTTCTGCGGGCTTTTAATAGGTTTGAATGATTTTTGAGCTCAATCCTGAACCCAGTGCTTGGCCAGTCCAAGCAAAAGGAGAAGCAGCGTCGCAGAAGACGCTGCAAAAACACCGGTCACAAGAATGTCGCCGGGGTCCATGCGGCCAAAGAAATTGTTGCGGATATAAATGCCCACAGCTGCGCCAAATACTGCAAGCGTAGCATTACCAAACGGACCAAAGCCGCGATCTCCCATGACTGCGTCGGTAATATAGCCAACTACAAATCCGCCGATCAAAACTGAGATAAAGACGTAAGCCAAAATGTCAGTTGAATAGTGATCGAGCCGCAGAGCTTCAAACATGTGTGCACCCCAAATTCCCGCTGGTGCCGGCCGCAGTTACCGTATGGCGTCAAGGCCGACAACTACTCGACCATCGTAAACAAAAGGTTTATGCGGCTCTAAATAAAGGATAATAAAGGTGTTTCATGGTGCAAAGCTGACCGCAACACTGTGATTGCCTGCAGGTGGCGAGACCAGACTGGTCTTGAAACCGAGTATTTCCCCTGGCTTCAGTGATTTTTGCGGAAGCTTTACGACCCAGGAATAAACTGCAGCTCCATCTGATCCCAATAACGAAAGCTGGACATCTTTTAACGGATTGACGGCAGCGCGCGTATTCCTGATTTGACCTTCCACCACAAGCTGCGCTTCCCCATCCCGGATGGTGAGGTTTGCCCTGATATTTTGAAATTCCGCTTGAAAAATATTTACTGGCAACCCTAAAGCGCGAAAAAGTCCCGCTGCACCCGGCACAAAACGGACGACATGAACCCGTTGTACCAGCGCAACGTAACTTCCCAGCAAGACTATTCCGGCGAGGAGAGGCAGAACTATACCGCGACGCAAGCCTTTCGTTCGAGCACCCCCCCGGTCGGAGCCGCTCTGAGGAGAATGCGCCGCATACGAAAATGGCTTGCACGCATCCTCAGGCGCCACATGAAAACGCCCGGTCGCGATAACGGCCTGATGCTGCATGTCCTTATCCCTTTACTTCGTGCTATCTGTACAACCGGCGCGCGGGAATCGAGCATGCTCAATCTCGCGTTCGCTCCTCCGCCTTGGAACGGAATTCTTGAATTGCTCCACCCTTATGGTTAATTCGCTGTAAATATTGCAATCTGATCCGCACGATTCGGACAGATTCTGGCGCCCATTCTCATTGAAGGCCTTGCGGGACAAACCGCCAGGCAAATCGCTCTGAAACATCAGGGCACGTTGCAAGGTACTGACGACTTGGTCCGCTTTGAAAACGTCGGGCTGCGATACGGAATGGCGACAGAAACCCTCCGGGATCTGACCTTTTCGATCGAGCCGCGCTCTTTCCAGTTTCTCACCGGCCCATCGGGCGCGGGCAAGACGACATTGCTACGCTTGATCCTGTTATCCCTGCGCCCCACCAGAGGGTTCATTTCCCTGTTCGGCCGGGAAACTTCGACCCTCGAAAAAGACGACATCACCGCCATCAGGCGGCGAATTGGTGTAGTGTTTCAAGACTTCCGCCTCCTCGATCATCTCACGACCTACCAAAACGTTTCGCTACCCCTGCTTGTGCAAGGCAAGGAAGAAAGCAGCTATCGGGCGGAAGTGCAGGAATTGCTAAAATGGGTCGGCCTTGGCAACCACATGGATGCCTACCCGCCTGTGCTCTCGGGCGGAGAGAAACAGCGCGTCGCCATCGCACGGGCATTGATCATGCGCCCCGAATTGCTTCTCGCCGACGAGCCCACCGGAAACGTTGATCCGAGCATGGCCCGGCGCCTGCTGCGCCTGTTCGTGGAACTGCATAAATCCGGAACATCCGTCGTAATCGCTACACATGATCTTTCGTTGATGGATCAATTTGATAGCGCACAGCGGCTGGTTCTCGGCGATGGGCGATTGCACATCTATGAGTGAAACCAACCACATTCAGCGCACCGGAACGGCCGGATTCCTGGCCAGGATGAGAAATATAGGCCGTAAGGCAGACATTCACGAAGCGCTTCCGCTGATCCCTGAAAGTTCCATCGCCGGTAAAGCGCTCGTCACGATAATCTCCATTATGACGTTTCTGGCAACTCTGACAGCCGGTTCCGCCGTGCTGATCCGTGACGCGTCTCAAGGCTGGAGCAATCAGATCACACAGGAAATGACCATCCAGATTAAGCCGCAGCCAGGCAGAAATCTGGACGTGGATGTCGAGACTGCTGCTGCCGCCGTAAAAGCCTTTCCGGGTGTCGAAAGTGTAAAGGTCTTTTCAAAACTGGAGTCCTCCAACCTGCTTGAACCCTGGCTTGGCAGCAGTGTCAGTCTTGACGAATTGCCCATCCCGCGCTTGATCGTCGTAAAACCCCTGACAGGCGGCTTGGAAATTGAAAAGCTCCGAGAGATGTTAAGCGAAAAAGCGCCTCACGCTGTACTTGATGATCACCGGCTCTGGTTTGAGCGTTTGACCAATATGGCCAATGCACTGGTGTTCGCCGCGATTTTCGTACTCGCATTGGTAATAACTGCAATGGCGCTGGCGATTGCATTTGCCACGCGCGGCGCGATGGCCGGCACAAGAGATATTATCGACGTTCTCCACTTTGTAGGCGCGCACGACAAATTCATATCGAAAGAATTCCAGAAACATTTTTTCAAACTGGGATTGAAGGGTGCAGCTATAGGCGGCTTCTCAACGCTGGCCGCATTTGCTCTTGCAGGGCTTTTATTGAAAATATGGAATGGCGGAACGGGCAGCGAACAGATTGAATCGCTGTTTGGAACATTTTCCCTGAGCTGGCCAGGAATTGTCCTGATCGTCATCCTCACAATTCTGATTGCATTTCTTGTCGGCAACATCTCGCGTGTTATCGTGTTCCGCCACCTTCAGACGCTGCGGTAATTCTCAGACGACAAACCTCTGCACAACAACCAAACCATCGCTACACCCGACTTAATGGCTGCGCTATTCCTCTGGCATTTCATGTTTTCTATTCATTGAAATATGATCTAAAACTCTTTCTCCAAATCTTCAAAAATGTGGGTCGAAGGATGCGCCATGACTGATAGTGGCACAATAACCATTGGGCGCCGGCTCGGAGCGCGCCTGCTTATCGTGATCCCCCTGATCATCTCCGTCGTCTGGTGCGGACTATGGTTTGGCGCTTCTCGCCTATCCGTTGGATATCTGCAGTCGTGGAACAACCGGGAGGAGGCTCTCGGCCGCACATGGTCTTGCGAGAACATCCAAACAGGTGGTTTTCCCTTCAGTTTCACACTGACTTGCTTAAAGCCCGCGCTCAAAGCCAATTTAAAGTCCGGGCCGATAAATGCCGCTTTCGGCGAATTTAAAGCATTCTGGACTCCCCTCCATCCGCTGAGTGCAGAGGTGCATATATTGGGACCAATGCAGTTCGAAACAACTGGCGCCCCTAGAAAGGTTATAGCCAAGTGGGACGAGTTTTTGATCAACTTGAACAGCGGGCTTGTATCGCCTCCTCTCGCAACAATCGCCGCTCGAAAAATCGATCTCAAGATCACCACGCCAGCAGGCGAAGTTATTTCGGTTTTCTTTGGCAAGACGAACGTGGAACTGATCCCGTCAAAAAGCGATCAGGGCGCCGAAAGTTTACGGGCTATCGCGAGCGGAGAAGAGATCGACTCTCCGGTACTGAACCATATGGCGGGCAATCCGGAACTCGGGTCCTTTAAAGCGGCGTTCAATATCGAAAAATTCGACCACCTCAAACGGGGCGACATGTTTGCGCGCCTCGAGTCTTGGCGCGGCGCCAATGGTCTGCTTGCTATTTCAGAACTGAAATTTGCAAAAGGCCGCTTAGTGCTTGAAGCGAACGGCACAATACGGCTTGACAGGCTGCGGCGGCCGGAAGGGCAATTGCAAACCCGCACCGCAGGCCTTTCAAGTCTGTTTGAGCGCCTTGGCATTCCAGCCCTGGGCGGTCCACGCGGCGGATTGCTTGGCGGGCTATTCCGGAAACAGGGCGCACCCGCAAATCAACTGGATGACCCGTCTAGCCGCTTTATCCCTTTGCCACTCACGCTTCGTGATGGCTTTGTATGGGTAGGCCCATTACGAACGCCGGTTGCCTTGCCGCCTGTTCTCTAGAAGCCCCGGCGCACCTACTGGCCCCTTTCACCCGGCCTTCGCAACATAAACACGGCTTGTTCGCCAAAAAAATTCCAGACGCGCCATGGTGCGCGCAGACCAAGCGGCGAACCGTCCGCCTTCAATGCCCGGGCCAATTCTATGCGAGCATCGATAATCTCCACCAGATCGACAAAATCCCGGATCGTACAGAAGTGAATATTGGGCGTGTCATACCAGGGATTCGACAATATGCCTGTAATTGGCATTCTGCCTGAACAGAGGAGCTGGAAACGCAACTTCCAATGGCCGAAATTCGGGAATGAAACGATGGCGTACTTTCCAATCCGCAACATCTGTTCGAGCACAACTTTGGGATGCCGCGTGGCCTGCAGTGTCTGCGAGAGAATTACATAATCAAAACTTTTGTCAGGATAGTAAAACAGATCCGTATCTGCATCGCCCTGGATGACCGACAGTCCCTTTTCCACGCAATCGTTCACCCCGCGTTGTGAAAGTTCAACACCACGGCTATCTACATTCTTCGATTCCGCAAGATATTTGAGCAAGGAACCATCGCCGCAGCCGACGTCCAGCACACGCGTGTCCGGCTTCACCATATCGG